>NZ_JBZYAO010000057.1:0-41872 GCF_059820445.1 Paenibacillus sp. sgz302190 | reverse complement strand
AGCATAGACACACCGCGCTTTCCATGGAATACTCACAAGAATATTATACCATATTAACGCGGTGAATTGGTGGATTCATAAGACTTTCTCAACAGCCTGAAAAATACAGTTTTTTGCATGGCTAATACGCTGAAAACGAATATTCCTGCAATTGTGCAGGCTTTTCGCTGCGAACATAGGCTCAGATTCATTTTCACGGAAAATTCCTGCATAATCGCAGGCTTTTCCCTCAAATGAACCATTTCCTCAAAAAAACCTGCACTTTCGCAGGCTTTCTCCCTGCCAAGCTGCCTTTCGGGCCCCCACATCAGCACTGCAACATGTTGGTCGACCGACCGCCGTCAATGCAGCGCAACACCGCGCGCGCCAGGAGCTGCGCGCGGTGGCGTGCAAGAGGCACGGGTTGAGGGAGAACGGCTGCGATAGTCTTTCACTTGCGCTACGAAAACCTAATCGCCCACAAACGCGACAGAGTGCCGAGAACATCTCGGCACTCTGTCGCGTTTTACGAATAAAAAGGAACCAGCAAAAAATAGGCGGCAATAGCAACCAATCCTAAAACAATCGACCAAGTACCGAGCGCTTTCGTGCCGCGGAAAAAGGCGAAAACACCCAAAGCGGCTCCGACAAAGCCGAGCACGACAGGCCATAGAAATAAGGAAACGATGGAAATCAAAAGTGCGGTATAGCCTAGAGCCTTGCTGCGGGTAACCGCTTCGACCATTTCTTGGACTTCCTCATCTTCTCCGGCCTCGGATTGAACGGGCTGCTGCACCTGATCCTCCGGCTTGCCGGAAGGACCGGCATACGGAATGCTTCTCGCCTGCGGATGCGGTGCGATCTCAGCGGCGTATTCCTCATTGCCGCTGTCCAGTCCGCCCTCCATTCTCAGCTGTTCCTGCTGAAAGCGCGCCTTGGCTGCCGGATCCGGATAACGGTTATCTTCAGTTGTCATGTCAGCCTCCGCTTATTTTAGAGCATCAACGGCTTTTCTTCGCTGTAAACGTATGGCAGCATGTGTTGGCCACATTCGCCGCAGTGTCCTTGTGGCCTTGGCCAAAGGCTTCCCCGGCAAACTCGGCGTTGTAATCAGCCTTCGCATGCTGATCCACATCAATCATAATCGTGTTAGCATTGCAGTTGTTTCCTTGCGCCCAATATTCGCAATTGGCAACTGAACATTTTACATCCGGCATTATGATCACCCCCAGTAACAATTTGCCCGCTGCAAGGGGGATCTATGCTTACGGGAGCTTGTCAGATAGCACCAGAAACATCGCGTGCGACCACAGCAGCGGCAGAGCCGGCTCTCCCCATTTTTGGAGCCATTCCTCATACTTGTCCGGGCCGCGCAGCGCATCCGGCACCTGTTCGGGAAGCCTGCCGAGCGCATCCGCCTTCGCTGCGATCCAATCCAGGCAGCGCTGCGCCTCGTCCCGGTCGCCAAGCTCGGCTTTAACCAAACCGTACCAAGCTGTCAGCAAAATCCATTCCCCGCCCCCATAGTACGTATCCGCCTCATACCGCTGGATGCCTCCGTGCTTGAGCTGGCGTTCAATCGTCTGAACGGTGTTCGCCATGCGGGGATCTTCCGGGGCGAAGACGCCGAAAGGCACGGCCAGCCACAGCAGACTGGCATCGACCTCCGGCTGAACGGGCTGCCAAACTTCGTCTATGCATTGAATAGATTTAACAAATCGGCCGTCCATAACCGCATGCTCAACCAGAAATTGGCGGATGAACGCCGCTTTCTCGATCAGCGCAGGCCTGTCCTCGAGCTCCCCTAAAGCCCGCAGTCCGCCATAGACGCAAGCCAACGTCGACGGATGCACGTAATCCGGGAACTCCTCCCAGCAATCGAAGTTGGGATAATGCCAAAACGTCATTAAGTAATCGACGGTAATTTCTATGCTCGCCCGAAGCTCCTCAAGCAATCGGCGGTTTCCGCTTATACGCACATGTTCCGCAAGCCCCCAAAGCCAGGTGCCGTAGCCGTCCAGTTGAAAATGTCCCCACTCCGAATCGTCGTCTCTGCCGTCCAAATGATACCGGGTGCCCAAAAACTCGCTGCGGTCGATCCAAATTTTTTGCTCGTGCTTGCGAATCAATTGATCCACTTTGTCCCGTTTATCCTTCAGAACGGCGTGCACCCACCTGTAGAACTGCTCCGCGCTTTCGCTCTCGCCCCTGAGATCCATCGAATAGGCGATAAAAGAACCGTCCCGGAGCCAACTGTACGCATAATGCGAAAAAAGCGGCGATGCCGCGTAGCCTCCGCGGGGATGCTGATTCAGCTTGATGACCGTGATGCTGGACTGGATAAGTTGCTCGCGATTCATAGGCATACGCTCCCTCTTTTAAACGAAAAAAGATGCGCACGAAAGTCGCATCTCCGGTTAGTATTTTCCAACTGCAAACGATTATACTTTTTCGCCTTGCATGCGGCGCTGGGTGATGTAGTCCGTTTCATAATAGGACAAATCTTCCCGAAGCTCCTCGAACACCTTGGACAGCTCGATCGTCAGATCGCGCACTTCGCGGGCAGGCTTTTTGCGGAAACGAATTGCATCCTGGCCCGTATAAGCGTAACGGCCATCTTCGGAATAGCACTCGTTTTTGGGATAGAAAAATGTATTTACGCATGTATGATACACTTCGTAGAGTACTTTCTCCGAAAAATCAACATTGAATGTCGGACGGCGCAAGCATACGCCCAGCTTTTCGTAAGCGACTTCGCAAAATACAAGCAGGTGGCGGGTGTCCTGCAAATAACCGCGGTAAAATTCATCCATGGCCGGATCGTTTTCCACATTTAGCTGCTGAAGGGAGTGATTATTCAGGAACAGTTCCATTTTGGCAGTCGCTTCTTTTAATTTCGTACGGGTTGAATCGCAAACATTTTTCACATTAAAAACAGCCATTACGTGTTTGACCTCCTCTAATTGCATTACTCCTATCCTACCATAAACTTGCACGAAAAGGTATATGTAAAAACCTCGATGGGACAGGGATGCATAAAACATTCCTCTCAGCACAACCCTATCCTAAGAAGCGGACTCAAACGATTATTAAGGAGGAAAGCCTTCATGTGGCGTTATGTATGCGCGTTTCTTGTTGTGCTGGGGGTAGGCATTTTCATACTCGCGGACAGGCCGAACAAGGGCACCAAGCCGGGGCCGGAGGTAAACAGCGTCAAATATGAAACGAACAGCAAGCAAACGCTTTTGGCGCAGGACGTCAAGCTGACCGATGATTTGTGCCGAAGCCAGTGCTCGCTTGATTACGACCGGATGGCGCAGCAAATTGAAAGCGGCCAGCCTGCGGAACAAGTGTTCCGGCAAATGAAAATGGACCATGAAAAAATGGACGTGCTGTATTGGTCAAGGAAAAACGAGCCGCTGGAGCGCGGCGTTAAGATCGGCGATCTTCAAGCGGATTACCGGGATCAGGCCGGAGCCTATTTGAAAGCGGCCAAAGCTGCTGCCGACGCAGGCAATCGATACCAATCGCCGCAGTTCGGCCAAGGCCATCAGTCGTTTTTTGTACTGGGCGTTCCAGCCAAGAGCGGCACCGGTTCGGTCGTCGGCGTCATTCACCAGGACATCCTCCATCAAGTCGCCGACCATCAGCGGAAAAATTTGCGTCTGGTGCCGTATCCCGCGGAAAACCGGTGGAAAGTCGAATCTGTCGATACGGACACGCTGCGTGACAAAGTCGTCAATCATCCGGAAGACAACCAGGGCACGAGCCATTACCATCAAAATGAGGTCGTCGTCCGTTTTAAAAAAGAACCGACAGATGCTCAGATTGCTCAAATCAAAGCGGAAATCGGAACCGATAGCGTGCGAAAAGTCGGCTATACGTACATTTTCAACGCCGGCGGCATGGAAGCGAAGCAGTTGATGGGTTATTTTCAAAAGTGGGATGTCGCTTATGCTGAGCCGCATTTTTTATATTTAACCAATGAACTATACGGCCCGTTCCAAAATCCGGAGCAAACGAGCGCGAACAAACCGGCGGCGATCAAAGCCGATTTTGTGCCTAACGACGATTTGTACAGGGAATATCAATGGAATCTGCCGTCCGTTGAAACCGTGCAGGGCTGGCAGCTCAGCCGCGGCGCCAAAGATATCGTTGTCGCTGTCGTGGACACGGGCGTCGATTTGAAGCATCCCGATCTCAAGGGCCGGCTGCTGCCGGGCTATAACGTCATCAGCGGCAGCGATTCGCCGCAGGACGATGTCGGCCACGGCACCCATGTGGCGGGCGTCATCTCCGCTTTGGTCAACAACAATATGGGTGTAGCGGGAATGACCTGGTACAACAACGTAATGCCGGTAAAAGTATTGGATCAGTCAGGAGCCGGCAGCACCTACTCCGTCGCGCAGGGCATTATTTGGGCGGCCGATCACGGCGCGAAAGTAATGAATTTGAGCCTGGGCAACTACGCGGATTCGCAATTTCTGCACGATGCGATCAAGTACGCGTTCGATAAAGATGTCGTTATGATCGCCGCGAGCGGCAACGACAATACTGAAAAGCCCGGGTATCCAGCCGCTTATCAGGAAGTATTCGCCGTAGCCGCGACCGATTCGAAAAACAGAAAAGCGCCTTTCTCCAACTACGGCGATTATATCGATGTCGCGGCGCCCGGCGTCAACATCGCCAGCACGTACCCGGGCAATCAGTATGCCGCCTTGTCCGGAACGTCGATGGCCAGCCCTCACGTCACAGCATTGGCGGCGCTGATCCGGTCGGCCAATCCGGCACTGAAAAATACGGAAGTGTACGATTTGATGAGAAAAACGGCCCGCGACCTCGGTACTCCGGGCAGGGATAAATATTTCGGCTTCGGGCTGATCGACGTCGTTCGAGCGGTAAAAGCCGCCACCGCCCAAACGACCAAAACCGCCCAAAGTGACTGGCCGCATAACAACTTTTGGCGGGCAATGGAATCGATCCGCCAAAAATACGTGAAATGAATAATCAAAACGCCATGTTCGCGGGGTGCCTTTTCGCAATCCCCGGAAGATGGCGTTTTGCCTATACCGGCGCCCTGCCGTTATTTCAATTCGATAATGAACCTTTTGGCTTCTCCGGTAGGAGTTTCAATAGCTTCATATATGCGGATAGTCAATTTATTTTCGACCTGATCCGTCGTCAAATCGTTGAAAGAGAGCCTTTGCAGCCCTGACACCAGCCGTTCTTTGCCGGTAAAGGCAAAATACTTTTGCCCCAATGTTCTGCCCAGCGCATCGACAAGCTCCACCTTCATTTTGGAAAAGCTGTTGTCCACTATAATCTGCTCATCCAGCTTTACGTCCAAATCCAGATCAAGCTTGTAGCTGTAAGCTATGGATTGCGTTGGGGTCGGCGATAAAGTCGGAATGAGCGACCAGGTGTTCACTTTGACCGAATACGGATAAAAAGACATTTGGCTGCGGTCTTCCCCACCGGACGCCTGCACATGAAGCGCTGCGATTGCGGTTTTGTACGGAGCGGCCGATTTGTCGTCAAGCAGCTTTAACGTGAACGCTTCGCTCTTCTCCGTTGTCGGCATGACAAACGCATAGCTGAACACGGTCGCGGTTCCCGGCGGCAATTGCTTCATATCCGAATTTTGCCTCACACCCGAATACTGTTTGTTCGCCTTCGTCTCAAGCTCGGTCTGGAAAGCCGGTATGGGCAGCGGACGATCTCCCCGGTTGAACAATTTGAATTTGATCATGGCCGTCTTATACGGATCGCCCGTGTTCTCGCTTATGTGAAAATCCACTGCCGTTACGTCCAAATTGGGCTGTATATACTCGTTCCAGCTTTCAAACACGATCGGCGTATTCAGCTTATATGCTGCGGTCTGCGCCGGTGCCGCGCTTGCCTTGCCATCCCCCAGCGCAATATTCAGTTTGCCGATGGAAAAAGGAACGGCGGCGGACTGCCCCTGCGGCCCCGTCCGGTTGAACTGCTCCACGGCAAGCACATTGATGCTGCTGAGGGTAGTGTCCATGCTCATATCCGTAGGGATGGCGTAGTAGATAAACCGTTTTTTCTTCGGTCCGACGGTCAGAACGGCTTCGTCCACTCTTTTGCCCGGATAAACTTGCTGCGCATTTCTACCGTCCAGCTCGAAGGAAGGTATCGTTTCCGTTCGATCCGAAGGATTATCGACCAACAGCTTGATGACATTCTCCGTCCCTAGTTCGGTATAGCTCCGCGTATAGTTTACAGGTGTATACAGCAAGGGGGAATCCAGTGTCGGAATCCGAAAAGCTTCGCCCCACTTCTTGATCGCGGAAGGGTCTTTGACCTCTGCCAGACGCCCGTTCCAACTGATCGAAGCGATCGGAGCCTCAGCCAGCACCGTCTCCTTTTTCGGGTACACTTCCCGGTCGACGTCGACGAGCAAAATGCGGTCCGGTTGAATCTCCGTTTTGCGGTCGATCGTTTTCATATATGTGAGCTCTTCCTTCGATTGCGGCTGTACGGCACCGGCGTTCGTGCTGCTCGGAGCAAGCGTGTATTCCGTGCCTTCGGTCGCCAGTATGCGCAGCTCGTGATCGGGAATACGGACAATCTCGCCGCTGTCATTGATGATGCGGATGACGGCGCCCAATTGAACGCCTCCCGTGATTTTTTCGTTCAATACTCCCTTGATTTCCATCCGCAGAGAATCGGTTAGCGAGTAGGATACCTCTGTCTCCTCGGCAGCCGGCCCCCTTTCCTCGGCTTTGGCGGGCAAGCCGGCCGTTCCGAGCAGAGCCAGCGAAACGGATAGCGCCAGTATCGCGGTCATTTTTTTAATATGCTTCATCATGGCTGGAACGCCTCCTTACATTTGAATGGTAGGGCTTTTATCTGACAGATTGGCGCTGCGGGCAGTCCGGTTTTTCCTTTTGTCTCTCCACTGGGCCAGCTTCAAATACATCGTCGGAACGATAATCAGTGTAAGCAGCGTGGAAAAGATGAGTCCCGATATGATCGCCACGGCCATAGGCCGCCATAAGCTGCCGCCCATGATCGCCATCGGCAGCAAACCGCCGATAGCGGTAGCGGACGTAAGCAGAATGGGCCGCAGTCTCGCCCGGCCGGACTCCGCGATCGCATCGTACAGCTCCACGCCTTCGTGCCGCGCATGCTCAATGAATTCGATAAGCACGATTCCGTTGCGGACAACGATGCCCGCCAAGCTGACGAATCCCATGAGTGCCATAAATCCGATCGGCGCGCCGGTCACGAACAAGCCGATCAATGCGCCGCCCATGGCCAAATAGACGGTTGACAGGATCAAAACCGGAATGGATAAAGAATAGAACTGCATGGCAATGATAATGTAAATTAGCAGCAGAACGACAATCGACAGCTTGCCGATGGAAATGAACGCATCGTTGCGCTCCTCGTTTTCGCCGCCGTACTCGATCGTATAATTACTCGGCATTTGAAGCTGGTTGATTTTCCCCTGCAGATCGGTAAGGATTTCGGCCGGCAAACGCCCTTCCGTATAGGATCTCACCGTAATCGTTCTTACCATGTTGTGATGTTGAATCGAAGAAATCATATGATCAGGCTCGAAGCCGACAAATGTTTTGATCGGGTAAAGCTGCCCCGTTTGCGACGGTATCATCAGCGCCTCAACCTGTTTCAAGCTGCTTGCCTGATCGGAACCGCTGTATAACGTAACGTCGATTTGTTCATTGTCCACCTGCAGCTTCGTCGTCTCAATGCCTTCGGACGCCAGACGCGAGGTAGCCGTCAAATCTTTCTCGGTTACGCCGTAGAACAGCGCCTTATCCTTATCAAGCTGCAAATCGATCGTATTCGTATCGGCGCCGACATCATCGGAAACGTTCGTCGTACCCGGTATTCCCTTCAGAATAGTCTGAATATCTTTGGAGAGAGAAGAAAGCTGAGCCAAATCCGGGCCGCTGATGCGCAGCGCGATCGGCGCACCCACAGGCGGGCCTTGCTCCAGCTCCCTCGGCAAAATCTCGATGTCCGGGTACAACTGCTTGAGCTGTTGACGCCATTTCTTAACGAGCTCGCTCGTATGTACACGTTTTTCGTCAATTTTGATGAACAATTGGCCGGTTCTCGTGCCTGTGGAGACGGTTTCCGAGTAATAGAACTTGGGCGAGGTCCGTCCGGCATAAGCGGACACAAGGCTGACGCCGTCCTGCTGCTGAACCCAGTCGGACAAATTTTTCATCATGTCGGCGGTCTGCTCATAAGTGCTGCTCACCGGCATCTTGACATCGAGCAAAAACTCTTCCCGCTCCGCACTCGGAAAATACTGAACGCCGAGCAGCGGCAGCAGGCCGTAGCTTGCCGTGCCGATGACAAGCGCTACAGACGCTGTCAGCACCGGCTTTTTCAGCAGGCGGCGAATTTGCTTTTCATACAATTCGCTTAAGCGCTGCAAAGTGCCGCCCAAGAGTCCCGGATGCTTGGCCGCAGTGGCTGCGCCTTTTGTACGAAGGCGCCGCAGCCCGATCCATTTGCGAAAAATCGGAATGATCGTCAGCGACATCGCCATGGAAGCGGCCAATGTCAAGCTGATGACGACCGGGATCGGACGAATGAAATCCCCGATGTTGCCTTTCAGGAAAAACAGCGGGAAGAACGCGGCCGCCGTCGCGAGCGTAGCCGTAAGAATCGATATCGCAACGTCCTTGCTGCCTTCCAGCGCCGCTGTGTGCGGCGAATCGCCGAGCATCTGCCTGCGCTCGATATTGTCGTTGACGACGATCGCGTCGTCGACGAGAATTCCCAGCACGATGACAAGCGATACGACCGTAATTTGATTCAAGTCGATCGACGTCATGCCCAGCGGAATAAAGCCGATCGCGATGGAAATCGGTATGGCCAGCGCAACGAGTAGAGCCGTGCCTACGGTTAACCCGAGCGAGCACACCAGGAGAACGGCCGCCATCCCGATCAGCAGCTCTTTCTTCAAATCGGCAAACAGCTTCGTAACGCTCGCCTTCTGCGTAAACATCGACTCCATCTTCACCTGCGAAGGCAGTGCGGGCTGCAGGTCGGACAGCTTGGCGTCAATGCGGTCCTGCAGAGTCGGAATATCGATTCCCTTCTCGGCATAAATCACGATATCGGCCGCAGGCTTACCATTATGGAACACTTGCTCCTCCACTTTTTTCGTTCCCATCTTGACCTCGGCTACATCCTTGATTCGAACGGAGTTTCCTTGGTCGGCCGAACGGTATACGATCGTATTCCCGATATCGCTTGCCGAAGCCGACTCCCCGGTCAACTGAAGATAGACGCGGCGGTCATCCTGATTGACGTTGCCGATCGGCGTCCGGTCATGGGCATTTTGCAAAGCTTGCATGACAAGCGCCCAAGGAAGCTGAAAGCCTTCAAGCTTTTTGCTGTCAAGAATGACTTTCACTTCTTTGTCGGGAATTCCGACGATCTCAACGTCGCTGACCCCCTGCACGGTGCGCAGCTGATCCTTCCAGTTTTTCGTAATAGAACGAAGTGATTCGAGTTCCTCCGGCCGCTCCACGACCAGATGAACGATCTGGGCGGCTGTTTTAGCCAAATCGTCATCGATCTCGGGCTGGTGCGCCTCGGCAGGCAGCTTGCTTTGCGCGGACTGCACCTTTTGCCTTAACGTATCCCAGGCTTGCTTGTTATTCACACCCGGCTTCAATTCTACGGTAATCAGCGACACATTGGGCGCCGAAGTGGAATTCAGCTTCAGAATGTTTTCCATTTCTTTTATTTTTTCTTCAAGCGGCTTTGTGACAAGCTGCTCCACTTTTTCCGGCGACGCACCCGGATAAATCGTTTGGACCGTCGCTATCGAAACGGTAATTTCGGGATTCTCTCTCTGGTTTAAAGTGGAAAAACTAACAACCCCCACAAAAATAAGCATAATAAAAAACAGCATCGTAATTTTTTGATATTGCAGCAGCTTGGTAATCAAAGACTCACCCTCTTCTCCGGTTGCTCCCGCATGTTAGCATTCATACATTTTCATACTGATATCGGCAAGAACACCGGCCAGCTTGGAGACGGACTCGATCCCGCTATTCCGTATATTGAACCAGGTATAAGCCAACTCCATCGACATCCCGATGCTGGCATAAGCCATCATTTCTTCTATTTCCGGGTCGCTATTTTCGGATCCGGGAGAAAAATCCATGACGATGATTTTCGCCAGACTCGCCTTGAATCCCAAAATAATTTCTTTCAATTCGGGAAAATTCATGCCTTCGTGACATCCGATCCCGAGGATCAGCTTGTTCTCGAAATAAATCATCAGAAGATCGTAAAAAAGCTGATAAAAAAGTTGATGAACTTCTTCGGCTGTATACTCCTTATCGATTTGCGTGCTTTGGAATTGAACGAGGACGTCCTCCAACTGTTTCGTATACGTTTTGACGAGCATGATGAAAAGCTCCTCTTTCGTTTTGAAGTACAAATAAAAAGTGCCTTGTGCCACGCCGGCTTCTTTCACGATATCGGAAACTTTCGTATTGCTGTACCCGAGCTTCAAAAAAATGTTAATCGCCGCTTGCACGATTTTTTGCCTGGTCTGTTCGTTTTCCTTCATATAGATCTGTTCCTCCTCGCGTAAAATACGATGCCGCACCCGATATCAGCCATTATTCTGTCGCTTTTACCTGCTCCTTATCCTGCACCTGATGCTGGCCGGTTACGATCACCTGCTCGCCGGCATTGAGCCCGGAAACAATCTCCTGGTCGGAATCCTTGACTCTGCCGAGTTTTACTTTGCGTTTTTCCGCTTGTCCTGTGGCGGCAACGACAAATACGTACGCTTCCCCATCCTGCTGCAAAACGCTTGACGCCGGCACCGTAATGCTCTCCTGTTGCGCGCCATCCTCGACGATCAGCTGCACGCGCATGCCGGGCTTTAATAATCCGTCCTGGTTGGCAACCTCCACTTCCAGTGTGTAGGTCTTGGTCTGGCTGTTAGCGGTGCTGGCCAGATAGCTGACTTTTCCTTGCAGTTTGTTCGAAGGCGCGTCAGGTATGTATAGAGTCAGCTCCTGCTTGCCGCGGACATATTGCAAATTGGCCTCTGTCAGCTCCGCACGCACCTTGACCGGTTTCTGCTGCTGAATGACGCCGACTTTTTGCCCCCGCGGCAAGGTCATCCCTTCCTCTATCGGCATTTCGGTAAGCAGACCGCTCGCCGGAGCTTTCACGTCAAAATAAGATAAATTCCGCTCGACATCCTCCATATCCACCTCATTGGCCTGAAGCTGGAATTGGATCGTCGCCAGAGAATCACTGGATTCCAGCGTATCAAGCTTGCGCTGCAAAACTTCAAGATCCCGCTGCAGCTTGTTGACCTGGGTTTCGATTTGCTCCTTATCTTTTTTGGTCGCCTGACCGGTGTCATAGTTGTTGCGGATCGTGTTGTAATCCTTTTCCAAGTTGTTCAAGGCGTCCTTGGTGGAAGCAATATTGTTCGTCAGCTCGAATTTGCTGTCTTCCACATCTTTTTTCGCTTTGGAAAGCTGGCTTTCCAGACTGTTTTTACTGTAGACAAGCTTTTGCTTTTGCCTCAAAACGTCTTTCTTGTCCAGCTCCAGGATGACATCGTCTTTATTCACCCATTCGCCGCGCTTCTTCAGCACCTGCATAACGTCCCCGTCGACTTTCAAGACGACGTCCAACTGCAAGGACGGGATCACGTCGGCGACTTGCTCGACATGATTGGCCCATGGCTGCTTCGCCGCCTTCATCGTTTTGACCGTCTTTACAAGCTGCTCGGCAGCCTGCGCCGCGGCAGGTGCAGACGGGGCGGAACCGCTTGAACAAGCGGAAAGCACCAAAGCCGCCGCCACAAGCATGGCCGGCAATTTTATCGCTCCGCCTTTTCCGCGAAGATGCTGGAGAACCCCTTTTTTTGTGTAAGGCATATGTCCGTCACACTCCGTTTCTTTGATGACTTCCAAGTCACTGACTGTCATGTCAGTCATAATGACTTCCTAATAGTACCATACAGGTTCAAAAAATAACACCCCCTGCACGTATAAATTTTTTATTAAGCCCTAGGAGTCTGTCCGATGAACCACGTAGAAGGTATATACATGCAAAATGACAGCAATTATGCAGCGTAAGCGGCAATATATGCAGTCATGATTCACACCCGGTATGCATAAAAGTAACTCCGTCGGACAGACTTCCAGAGTTCAACCAATTGGTGATATCGGCGAAATGAAATAACCTCTATTGAGGCGGAAAAAGCCTGCAAAGTCAGGCTGTTGAACCCCCCTGCATCAGAGGCGATAGCTCACAATTTGCCTGGCCGCACGAAGAAAACCTGCACATTCCAGGCTGTTGAAACCCCCTAGGAGGTAACCATAATCTGCCGGCCTGAACGAAGAAAACCTGCAAAAATACATGAATTTGTGTCCTTAATCGCTGGCCGCGAACAATTCCTGCAAAAGTGCAGGTTTTTCACCAAACACATAGACCCATGCTCACTTTCAGCGAAAATTCCTGCACTTTTGCAGGTTTTTGGGCAAAATGAGCTGATTTCAGAAGAAAAACCTGCACTTTTGCAGGTTTTCTCTCTAGCAAGCTGATTTCTGCCCAGTCGTACAGCTCCACAACCTACACCGGGAGTGGCGCGCCTAGAGCGGCTGTCCCCCAAGTTAGTCACACTCGTTCCCCTAGCCCTCACAGAGTGTCGCGACTTGCTCGGGCAGCCTGCACATTCGCAGGTTTTCTCCCTGCCAAGTTGCTCCTGCCCAATTACGCAGAAGTTTCACGACCTACGCAGGGAGAGGCACGCATATAGTAAAAACCCGCAAGGCGCAAAGCCTTGCGGGTAACCGACAGTATTGGAAAGTTTGCCGTAAGCCGGGTTCTGTACTTCCGGTGGTCGTAACGGGCGTCTGTTCCCCTGCCACCATTGAAGCGACAATCATCTATCTAGGCCGCACATTGCTGCGCGGCTCAAGCGACCAACCCGGACGCGCCTCGGGCTAAGGCTGCCGCTGCAAGAGCGGCCTGCGTCCCTCTAGGTCTTGCTCCAAGTGGGGTTTACCAGGATCTATGTCACCATAGATCCTCGTGGTCTCTTACACCACGGTTCCACCCTTGCCTGTGCCGTTGCCGTCATAGGACGGCGAGGCCATCGGCGGTCCGTTTCTGTGGCACTATCCTTCAACTCGCGTTGACTGGACGTTATCCAGCACCCTGCCCTGTGGAGCCCGGACTTTCCTCTCGCGGCGGGTCACCCCGCCGCCAGCGATTGTCTGTCAAACTTTCCGGTGCATTTGCTAGTATACAAGGAATGCTTCCGAAATACAACCTTAATCTCAATTCCAAAATAGGCAGCGGCCGGATATCAACATCCTCCGCCGTATAGGCCTATACGAATTGGAACGGCTCGGTGTTCACTTCGGACGCCAGTA
Source organism: Paenibacillus sp. sgz302190 (assembly GCF_059820445.1). NCBI lineage: Bacteria > Bacillati > Bacillota > Bacilli > Caryophanales > Paenibacillaceae > Paenibacillus > Paenibacillus sp. sgz302190. The sequence goes on along the minus strand of NZ_JBZYAO010000057.1, from coordinate 28,460 downwards.
CCTGCGTGTCCGTCTTCTCCAGCTGCGCGGCGAGGTAGTCGGCGACGCCGCGCTTCATAATCTTCTCGACGTTGTGTCCGACGTCGATCATCGCCAGCCCCGCCGCGAGCGCATCGTGCGCGGTGTGGTAGTCTACGTCGCCGGTGATAAGCACGTCGGCGCCGGCAAAGAGGGCGTGCCGCATGTAGCGCGCGCCGGAGCCTCCCAGCACGGCCACCTTGCGGATCGGCCGGGCCAAATCGCCGACGACGCGCACCGTGGGCACGTCGAACGCCTGCTTCGCGAGCGCGGCCAGCTCGCGGAGCGTCATGGCCGCGGGCAGCTTGCCTGCGCGGCCGAGGCCAAACACTCTACCCTTGAGGTCCATCGGGTAGAGATCATAGGCCACCTCCTCGTAGGGGTGGGCCTTCAGCATCGCCTGAACCGCTTTGCGCTGCACGCTAGCGGTTACGATCGTTTCCACGCGTACTTCCTGTACGCGTTCCAGCTTGCCCGCTTCCCCGATGAACGGGTGCGTTCCTTCCTGTGGCAGGAACGTTCCCGTTCCGGGGATGTTGAAGCTGCAGTGACTGTACTGCCCGATTCCCCCCGCACCCGCGGCGAAAAGGGCATCCAGCACCTGCCCGTGGTGCGACTCGGGGACGAAGACGACGAGCTTATGCAGCTTTTCCGTATGAACGTCCTCCAGATGCGTCAGATCGCTTAATCCGAGCGCAGCCGCCATCATGTCGTTGACGCCGCCATCGGCGACATCCAGGTTCGTATGTGCGATATAGACCGCGATATCGTGCTTGATCAGCTTTTCATACAGCCGACCTGCCGGCGTATCTGTCTGAATATTCGCCAGCGGGCGAAAAATAATCGCATGGTGCGCGATGATCAGATCGGCCCCGAGCCGGATCGCTTCGTCCACGACTTCGTCCGTGACGTCCAATGCGACAAGCACCTTGCGAATGTCCTTTTGCAGGGTGCCGAGCTGAAGCCCGATCTTGTCGTCGGGCATCGCATAATGTTTGGGAGCAAGCTGCTCAAAAAGCTGAATTACGGTTTGACCTTTTGCAAACAAGCGAGCACCTCCTTGATTTCCGCTATTTCCTGTCCGATCGCTTCCGCTTTTTCTTTCGAAGCGTCCGCGGTTGACCGGGCAAGCTGCCCTTGAATCATCGCCAGTTTCGCGAGCTCGCTTTCCCATTTGCGAAACCATACGCCGGCCGCTTCTTCAAGCAGCATCGGCCCCATCTGCAGCAGACGTTCTTTGCGAATCGTCAGCGTTCCCTGCAGCGTCCGTTCCTTGTACAGCGCTTCGCCGTCCTGCGCGCGGCCGTTCAGTGGCTCGGCCGTCAAAATCTCATAAATTTTCCCGTCTTCTTCAAGTATAGCTTCCGCTATAAGCAGCCAGCCGCTGCCGTCCAGCCAGCGCCTTACTTGATCTTCGCCTACATTCGGCTGCAGGATAAGCTTGCCGACGCCTGCGAGCTTCGCTTTGCCCGCTTCCAGAATAGATGCGATCAAGCTTCCGCCCATACCCGCTATCGTGATGACATCCACTTCTCCAGGCTCTATTACGGCGAGCCCGTCGCCCGACCGCACACTGATGGTGCCGGTCAGCCCGCTTTCTTTCACCTGCCGGGCCGCCGCTTCATAAGGGCCGGGATTCACTTCGCCGGCGACGGCAAAAGAAACAACCCCGTTCTGCGCCAAATACGTCGGAAGCAGCGCATGATCGGAGCCGATGTCCGCAAGCCGGGAGCCTTGGGGCACCCGGTCTGCAATCATTTGAAGCCTTTTCGATAACTTAACCATTGTTTACATTACCCACTCTACCCATTTTTTGCGGAGCCAAAATAACACCATTCCCGCCGAAACCAGCTTGCCTGTGAGCGATAATTGAACGACCCGCGAGCTGATGTCCGTATCGGTAAGAAAAGTAAACGCCTCGGGCGCAAACCAGACCATTGTTCCTACAAGCATCATCACTCCTGCGGATTGTTTATTCGTATGATGCGCCAGCCATGCGATCCATATAAGTAATATACTAACCGGAATCCAGCTAATTTCAAGCGCAAGCCATCCGGGATTGTCCAGTTTTCTGAGCAAAAACCATCCGTACGCGCCGATCAGCCCTATCCAGCCGCAAAACTGGAAAATGCCCATCCGTCCGGCCAATCCGCAGATCAACCAAACGATGCTGCAAAAAGCAACATAACCGACAAATGCATAAGGCGATTCCACACTGTACAAATGCAGCAAATAAACGCCGAGAAGCAAAAGCATCACCGAAGCGACGCCGCACAGCAAATAACTTACGGCAGGCGCTTTGGCAAGCTGACGAAATGCAAAGATGTAACAAATTGCGACAAAAACAGTGGAAATTCCAATTTGCATTGGCATTCCAAAAGAGTTAAAATTAAGAGCAGATAAGGCAATTGCCGCAATGACCGCAAAAACAAACAACCAGATTTTCCAATTACTGTTTACCACGGAAGAAGCAGATACCCCCATCAGCGATTTCGGTTTCGAAGCTCCTTCTTCCAAATATAAATTCAGTAAAAAATCGCAATAATGCTCGGGAAGCAGCTTACTTCTCCGCCAATGCTCGATTTCTTTCACGATCAGTTTTCTTTTTTCGGCATCCATGTATTCGTTCCACCTTCCCTAGCTTCTTTATCGGCAAAACAAGCGGAACGCATTAGAGCATGTTTTCCCAAACTGTTCATCAGTCCGGCAACGAAAAAACCCCGCCGCTTTCGTGGCAGGGCCTTCATACAGCGAATTTTATTCCAGGAAATCTTTCAACCGTTTGCTTCGGCTAGGATGTCTCAGCTTGCGCAGCGCTTTGGCTTCGATTTGACGAATCCGTTCGCGAGTGACTCCAAATACTTTGCCTACTTCCTCCAAGGTCCGCGTACGTCCGTCATCCAATCCAAAACGAAGCCTCAACACGTTCTCTTCTCTTTCTGTCAGCGTATCGAGCACATCTTCGAGCTGTTCCTTAAGAAGTTCGTAGGCCGCAGCATCGGCAGGAGCCAGCGCTTCCTGATCCTCGATAAAATCACCCAGATGCGAGTCGTCTTCTTCGCCGATCGGCGTTTCCAACGAAACGGGCTCTTGTGCGATTTTCATAATTTCCCGTACTTTATCCGTACTGAGGTCCATCTCTTTGGCGATTTCTTCAGGGGTCGGTTCGCGCCCTAATTCCTGCAGCAGCTGACGGGAAACACGTATCAGCTTGTTGATGGTCTCTACCATATGTACAGGAATCCGAATCGTTCTTGCCTGGTCGGCAATAGCGCGGGTAATGGCTTGACGAATCCACCAGGTTGCATAGGTACTGAACTTGTAGCCTTTGGTATGATCGAATTTTTCTACAGCCTTGATGAGCCCCATGTTGCCTTCCTGAATGAGATCGAGGAACAGCATGCCTCTGCCTACATAACGTTTTGCGATGCTGACTACGAGCCTAAGGTTCGCTTCCGCCAAACGTCTTTTTGCCTCTTCGTCGCCGTTCTCGATCCGTTTGGCCAGATCCACTTCATCTTCCGCGGAAAGAAGCGGTACACGGCCGATTTCCTTCAAATACATCCGAACAGGATCGTTAATTTTAATACCCGGCGGGAGCGCCAAATCATCGTCAAAATTAAACTCGTCATGCTCCTGGTCGTCCGGATTCATTGACATCTCATCGTCGGACTCGTTGCCCACATCGATGCCCAGCTCCGAAAGCTGTTCAAAAAATTCATCGATTTGCTCGGGGTCCTGATCGAAAGGAGCAAGCTTTTCCATAATATCCTTGTAAGTCAATGAAGAGCGTTTTTTCCCTTGCTCGATAAGCTGATCCTTCACCTGGTCCAAGGTCAGTTCTGTCTCTAATTCGGTACGTTGATCATTCGCCATAGTACGGACTCCCTCCTCCCTAGTTTTAAGTGTCTCATGTTGACTTCAATCGCTGTTCTAGGGCAATAATCTCAATAGCAATTTGTGCGGCTTTAAGATGCTCTCCCGCGCGTACGGCAAGGAGACTTTCCTCTTTCTTGCGTTCAACTTCCTCTTGCATCGGAACTTTGCGGATTTGGCGAATATAGTCGTCAATCACTTGTTCATTCATTCCGTGACCCGCTCCCATCATGACGATGGAGCTGGCTAAGCTCTCCAGCTGTTCATCCTGCAGCATGGCAATGTATCGGCTTGCATCGGGCTCAGCGTTCTGAGCGTAGTAAGCATATAAATAAGCAGCTAATACTGCATGAGCTTCCACATTGAATTGATCGCCTAATTGCGATTCCACATGCGCGCACACTTCCCGGTCATGCATCATGACCGCAAGCAGCAAGCGTTCGGCATTGTGATAAGCAGGCAAAAGCGCCGGCGTTTGTCGTGTTCGTTCCGCTGTTCTTCCATTATTCATAACATTATTCCACAGAAATGGTTTATTATCCCCATCTGTTCTGTTTTTTTCCGACTGCAGCAAGATTTCGTGCAGATCCAGCTTCATGGATTCGTAAGAAGAATCGGGAAACTCGGAAGCCAGTTGTTTCAAATAATGTTCGCGTTCCACCTGGGATGGAAGATCGGCAATCATTTTAACTGCGGTTTGCACATAACGAACTCGGTCACCGTCCTCGTGCAGCCTGAAATTTTTACGAATGTATAAAAGCTTGTATTTCATCGACGGTACGGCAGGTTCGATAATCTCCCGTACGAATCGGTCAAAACCGTAGATGCTGACATACTCGTCCGGGTCTTTGCCGTCAGGCAGCATCGCTACCGATACTCTGCATTTGGCTTCTTCCAGGATCGGTATGCTTTTGAATGCCGCGGACTGTCCTGCATTGTCACCGTCATAACATACGACGACTTTGTCCGCATTGCGGTTCAATACCGCCGCATGATCTTTCGTTAACGCTGTGCCCATCGTCGCGACGCCGTTATAAACGCCGGCCTCCCAGGCTTTGATCACATCAACGTATCCTTCGAAAAGCACGGCCTGCTGCAGCTTGCGCATATGGGGTCTTGCCTGATGCATGTTGTACATCGTCCGGCTCTTGTTGAACAGCATCGATTCCGGACTGTTCAAATATTTGGGCTGCACATCGCCCATCGCCCTGCCGCCGAAGGCAATTACTTTGCCGGTGGCGTCGCAAATCGGAAACATGACCCGATCGCGAAACTTATCCACGTAGCCGTCGCCTTCGTTTCTTGCTGAAATCAGCCCGCCTTTTTCCATCAGGGGCAATGAAAAGCCCCGTTTGTCCAGCTGCTGGACGAGCGTATCCCACATCGCCGGCGCGTAGCCGATTTGAAAAGTTTCGATCAGTTTGTCCGTGATGCCGCGTGAGGTGAGGTAACTTTTTGCGGCTTTGCCCTGATCGGTATTGATTAATATATAATGATACAACTTGGCAGCGAAATCGTAAGCTTTGAGCAATCCGGATTTCTCCAGCTGCTGCTCCGTCTGCTGCTCGGTCGCTTCCTCCCACGTAACAGGAATGTCCGCTTCTTCCGCCAGTTTGGTCACCACTTCGGAAAAGCTCAGACCTTCGATCTCCATCAGAAAACGAATCATATTCCCGCCCGCTCCGCATCCGAAACAGCGGTAAATTTGCTTTTCCGGCGTTACGGTAAAGGATGGGCTTTTCTCCGAATGAAAAGGGCACAGCCCTTTCATGTAATGCCCCTGCTTGGTTAAATGCACATGTCTGCCAATGACATCCACGATGTCGTGGCGCTTGAGGACAGCCTCAATAACCTCGTCAGGTATGCGTCCGTTCCTCATCATCTTCCACCTACAATTCAGGTATCCGGTTCCGACTCATTACTATTCGCTACTAAAATTCAATTTCCTGCATCGGAAGACAAAACTTTTGTCAAACGCTGTAGAAATTGTCGTCGATCCGCATCGGTAAACGGTTTGGGGCCTTTGCCGTACTTGCCGCCTCTGCGCAATTTGGCCGATTCGTGACGGCGGTCCAGCAAAAAGTCGATTGTCGCATTCGTATATTCCTGCCCCCGGTTGCCCAGAGCGACCGCTCCTTTGGCCAGTCCAAGAGCAGCAAGTCCAAAATCCTGTGTGACCAGAATATCGCCTTCATGAATATGATTGGCAATATACAAATCGACGGATTGATCCGAACGGTCAACCTGTACGATTTTGGAATGTGCGCTTTCCTGCATCCGGTGATCGTACGAAGCTACCAATAAGACCTGTACGCCAAATAGCTTGGCGGCCTGCTCGATTTCGGCTTTCACAGGGCACGCGTCGGCATCGACGATAATCGTCCTCGTTCGCAATTTCCTCAGCCTCCGCATCTTCGGCCGGATTCCTACCGTAATATTATATACGATGAACTTGTAAAAAATCCTGCTAGCTTTAGCATAAAACCTTATACGGTTCGCTCGATATAATCGAGTATCAGGCTGGCCGTTTCCTCAACGGCGCGGTTTGAAACGTCGAATACGACGCAGCCGATTTTGCTCATAATTTTGTCTGCAAACTCCAGTTCCAATTTAATACGTTCCACATTCGCATAGGTTGCATTTTCCGCCAACCCCAATGTTCGGAGCCGTTCCTGCCTAATAATGTTCAGTTTGTCCGGATCGATGCGAAGCCCGATCACTTTATGTTTGGGCACCGAATACAGCGGCTCGGGCGGCTGCATTTCCGGCACAAGCGGAACGTTCGCGACTTTGAATTTTTTGTGGGCCAAATACATGGACAGCGGAGTCTTGGACGTGCGCGAGACGCCGAGCAGCACGATGTCGGCTTTGCGAATCCCGCTAAAGTCGCGGCCGTCGTCATATTTGACTGCAAATTCGACAGCTTCGACTTTTTTGAAATAGTCCTCGTCCAGCGGATGAATCATTCCGGGCTGCCTGCGCGGCTCCTGCCTCAATACTTGACCGAGCGACGACATAATAGGGCCCAGCAGATCGATATACGTGATGTCGTGCGCTATAGCTTTGCTGATCAGGTCGTCCCGCAGCTCGGGAATGACGAGGGTAAATACGACGATGCCGCCGTTCGTTTTCACCGTGTTCAGAACTTTGTCGATGCCCTCGCAATCATGGATAAAAGGGGCGCGGATAATTTCCACCTGTGCCGGGTAAAACTGCATGGCCGCTGCGCGCACGACGGACTCCCCCGTCTCACCGACAGAATCCGAGACGACATATACGCGGGTTGGCGCTTGATCATCCATGTATCTGTTACTCCTTTCAGCGGGGTTACCCCCTCATTAGTCATTAGTATGTATGTCCGGGAAGAACAGAACGAAAGCACAAAAAAACTCACCGATATGCATGGCGGCACATCGGCGAGACCTTTTTTCAAAACATCATAACAGAGCAAAAGGCGTATGTCAAACATGTGACATTCATATTTCATATTTCTCCATCTGCTCGATAAAGCTTCTCGATTTCCACTTGACGCCGATATGGGTGTCCATATAAGCGCGCATGCACTGCTTGAGCTGCGTTTTGGTTTCCTCTTTGACCTGAACGGCTCCGAGCCTGCGCATGTCCATGCGCGGAAAAAGTTTCAGCAGCTTCAGCGCGCCTTCCCCGATCGCAATTGCGGTCGTATCTTTGAAGCGGCAGCGGGAACACAGGCATCCGCCAAGCATCGGGCTGAAAGAGTACAACTCAGTCTCCGCGCCGCACGAGACGCAGCAATTCGTGACGGGCAGGTAACCGGCCAGCTCGAACATTTTCATTTCATATAGATGAACGACGATCTGCATATCTTTGTCGGCCTCGATGGCGGCAAGCCCCGCTTTCAACTGCTCGAACAAAAAAACGCTGCCCTCTTCGTCGCCCATCATGCGATCGGTCATCTCCGCCAAATAAGCGGCGTAGGCCGATTTGTGCAAATCCTCGCGCAGCGCATGATGCGCCTCGATAATTTCTCCGTTGCTCAGCGAGCCCATATGACTGCCGGCTTTAAAAAACACAAAATCGCCGTACGTGAACAGCTGCGTGACGGCGGCGTGTCTGCTCTTGACTTTTTTCGCTCCCCTGGCCATCAGGCTTACTTTGCCCAATTCGGGAGTAAACAGGCTGATGATCTTATCTCCCTCTCCGTAGTCGGTGCTACGAAGCACGATACCCTGTAAACTGCGCAGCAATTGACTTCCCCCATACAAACCGCAAGGACTCAGTCGATCAGTTCGGACCAGTCGGACGGTTCTTCGTTACTTGGCTCTTCCTCCTGCAATCCCCAGTCCGCTCCCGGCTCTCCGGCAGCCTTTCGATACAGCAGGTAAGCATCCACATCACCGGTCATTGAAAAATACTTCCACGAAAAATCTTTCATGTACAGCATCCTCCCCATCGAACGTGATGTTCTTAGGATGGTACGTAAAAGGGTTCTCTATTCGAAACAATAACTGGTACGATTATTCGTTGCGGAATCCGAGATCGCGGAGTACCCGCTCCTGGTTGCGCCAATCTTTTTTCACCTTGACCCAAAGCTCCAAAAACGTTTTCGAACCGAGCAGCGCCTCGATATCTTGTCTGGCCTGCTTGCCGATTTCCTTCAGAAGGCTTCCCTGCTTGCCGATGATAATGCCCTTCTGCGAATCCCTTTCGACGAAAATGACGGCGGAAATCCGCACGAGTCCGTTCTCTTCCACGCGCATATCCTCAATCTGAACGGCGATCGAATGAGGTATCTCTTCGCGGGTCAGATGCAGTATTTTTTCGCGCACCAGCTCGGCGCAGACGAATTGCTCCGGATGATCGGTAATTTGATCGGCCGGATAATATTGCGGGCCTTCAGGCAAATACCGGACGATCTGCTCCAGCAGCGTCGTCACATTGTTGCCCTGAAGCGCGGAAATCGGCACAATTTCGGCGAAATTGTAAAGGTCCTTGTAGCTGACAATAATCGGCAGCAGCTCGTCCGGGTGCACTTTGTCGATTTTGTTCAAGACGAGAATGACGGGCGTTTCCACGTTTTTCAGCTGCTCGATGATGTAGCGGTCCCCGCCTCCGATCCCTTCGGCGACGTCTACCAGAAAGAGTACCGCATCAACCTCACCAAGCGTGCCGTGAGCAACCTTGCTCATATAATCGCCAAGCTTGGATGTCGGTTTATGGATGCCGGGCGTATCCAGGAAAACGATTTGTCCCGAATCGGACGTGTAGACGCCGTGAATTTTGTTCCGTGTCGTTTGCGGTTTGTCCGACATGATGGCGATTTTTTGGCCGATGATATGGTTCATGAGCGTCGATTTGCCTACGTTCGGACGGCCGATAATCGCTACGAAGCCTGATTTGAATTCCTTTTTGCTCACTCTTGTTCCTCCATTGATTGCAAATCTTTCGTTGTAAAAGCTCCCGGGAGCAGTTCGGCTACGGTCGTTTTGACGAGCGCGCCTTTCAAATTGCCCATGTAAACCGGCATATCGGGACGGCACAGCTCAGCCAGCACTTGCCGGCACACTCCGCAAGGGGTAATCGGGCCTTCCGTATCGCCGATGACGGCGATAGCCTGGAACGACCCCGGGCTGTGCCCGTCGGCTATCGCCCGGAACAGAGCCGTGCGCTCCGCGCAGTTTGTCGGCCCGTAAGCGGCGTTCTCGACGTTGCAGCCTTTGTGCACGTGTCCGTCTGCGTCCAGCAGCGCGGCTCCGACCAGAAAGTGCGAATATGGCGCATAAGCCCGTTCTCTCGCTTCAGCGGCGAGTTGGAGCAATACTTTAGGTTCCAAATCGGATCATCCTTTCACGAAAAAGAGGTCATCGTTAACCTTACAGTAAATTGAAACAGACAAAGGCGAGAATCGTAACGGCCGTACCGATGACCGCTCCGAGAAACAGCGCCGGAAAAGGCCTTGTTGTTTTATCGTACAAAATGATGAAAACTAGGGCCGACAACATATACGCCAGCAGCGCCGCCACCGTCGCTTCGACGAAAACGGCGATCACCGTAGATACGGCGAACGCGATTGCCGTCAGCAAGCTGGGCCTGACAAGCTTTCCTTTGTCGGAAAACCGGGTCTCGACGACGATGACCGTCAAAATAACGAGCGCGATCAGCACCCAGACTGGGCCCGCCGATATAGGCATATGCTGCAGCTTCGACTGTCTGAACAGCCGGTCGAGGGGCTCGTAAAATACGATCATGCCCACGACGACGGCAAAGCCTGCCGACACCAGGACGGACGCCGCGGCTACGTCCTTGGCGATCTTCGCCAGCGGATGGCGGTCCGGCATCGCCAGATCGACCGCTTTTTCCACCGCGGTATTGATAAGCTCGGTGACAATCATCAAGGTGACGGCCAGCAAAATAAACAGGATATCCGTCTTCGGAAGCCGGCAGAACAAAGCGGCCAGCAAAACAAGAAAAGCAACGCAGAAATGGAATTTCATGTTGCGCTGCGAATCCAGGGCGTATTTGATTCCTTCGTAAGCGTACCGGAAGCTCCTGCGCCATTTGCGGAAGCCTTCGCCCATCAGCGGGTCAGACCTGCCTTTTGCAAAATGTCCTCCTGCCTGGCAAACATCGCTTTTTCTTCTTCTTCGCTTTGATGGTCGTAGCCGATCAGGTGAAGAAATCCGTGCACGAACAAAAAGCCGAGCTCCCGTTCTACGGAGTGCCCGTATTCTTCAGCCTGTTCGATCGCCCTCGGAACGGAAATAATAATATCGCCGAGCGGCTCGATGAAAGCTTCCGAAACGGCGCCTTCGTCTTCCCCCGCCTCCTCAGGCTCGCTGCCGTCCTCGTAATTGATTTCGATTTCGTCCTCGCCGAATTCGCTCATCGCAAAGGACAGGACGTCGGTCGGCTTATCGATGCCGCGATACTGCTTGTTCAGCTCATGAATCGCTTCATCGTCGACAAAAGTCAGCGCCACCTCGCCTGCGGCGATCCCTTCCTGCTCGCCTGCAAGCTGCAGCAGTTCCTCCAGCTTGGCGATAAATTCAGTCGATATTTCTTTGAATTCCTGTTCGCTGCTCCATTCCAGCGTTAGGTCCATACTTGCCATTTGCAGCAGCCTCCCTTAGATCTATGTATCGCCGGCCCTTATTGGGCCGGTTTCTTCTGTGCCAATTCGCTCGGATATTCGATTCTCGAATGAAAGATGCCGAGCAGCGTTTCATTCAGCGTCTTCGCCACCGTATCCAGCTCTTTGATCGTAATGTCGCATTCGTTGAACTGCCCGTCATCGAGCCGGGATTTAATAATTTTGCGCACGAGGGAATCGATCTGTTCCAGCGTCGGATTCCTCAGCGAGCGGACGGCCGCTTCCACGCTGTCGGCAATGCCGACGATAGCCGCTTCCTTGGACTGCGCTTTCGGGCCGGGATAGCGGAAATCTTCCTCGCGGTATTCCTTGTCGCTGCCCTCTTCCTCCGCCAGCTTTACCGCTTTATGGAAAAAGTAATGCAGCAGCGTCGTGCCGTGATGCTGCTCGGCGATATCGCGGAGCGGCTTCGGAATTTTGTAATCTTTGAGCATTTCGACGCCGTCGCGCGGATGCGCGATAATGATCGATTTGCTCAAATTCGGATCGATCCGGTCGTGCGGGTTCTCGATATTCGTCTGGTTCTCGATAAAATAGCTCGGGCGCTTCGTCTTGCCGATGTCGTGATAATAAGAGCCGACCCGGCAAAGCAGGCCGTCCGCGCCGATCGATTCGGCGGCCGCTTCGGACAAGTTGCCCACCATGACGCTGTGGTGATACGTTCCCGGCGTCTCCGTAAGCAGCTTGCGAAGCAGCGGATGATTCGGATTCGACAGCTCCACCAGCTTGAGCGGCGACAAAATGCCGAAGGCGGCCTCGAAGAAAGGCAGCAGCCCGATAACGAAGACAGCCGTCAGCAAGCCGCCGGCAGCCGCAAAAGAAAGCGAGAACAAGGCTTCCTTGCGCGAAAGCTGGTCTTCCATCAGCAGCATGGCCGTAATGGTCAGCATCGAGAAGAACGAGACCATAAGACCCGCTTTCAAAATCGTCGCGCGCTGGCTGGCCCGCTGGATCGTAAATACGGCCGCGAAGCATATCACCAGGCTGACAAGTCCGTAGCGGAAATCGAAAAGCTGCAGGTGCTCGATATTGAAAATGATGCTGGCCATGATCGAGAACAGAACGGAGGAAATAAAGGCGATCTGGGCGTCCAGCAAAATCGCGATCAGCACGCTGCCGAGCGCCATCGGCGCCAAATACCCGATTTGCGGGTATTCAAGATTTTGCGCCAGCGAAATGATTTTCATGCCGATCGTATTGATCGTGAAAATCATCAGCAGCATGACAAGCTGGGAATTGTTGTAATGAATCGGCAAAGCGCTTTGCTTGACGAACATATACATGACGAATGAAAGCAATAAGGACAACACGCCGAGGCCCAACTGCGGAAGATGGTTCGCTTTGTCCTTCAGCAGTTCCAGCTTGTCCAGCTTCGCGTAAATTTCCGGTGTAATGACGTCGCCGACATGGACGAGAACGTCGTTCTTGTTGATGAAAACCGGCTTGACGCTTTCTCTGGCCTGCGCCCTGGCGTCGTCCGTCCCTTTTTGATCGAAAAATTTATTCGGCGTAATGACGGCCCTGGCGATTTCCGTAACCATTTCTCTGGACGTATTCTTCGTCAGAGTGGATGTGTTGACCTGCTCCGCCACCTTCGCGCGCACCGTCTGGGCATCCATGATTTGATCGTTCATCAGTTTGAACACGATGTCCTTCGCGACGGGAAGCATCGCCGTCAAATCTTCTTTCGTTAACCGGGGAAGCTTGAAGTAAGCTTCTTCCGGAAACTGATATTGCTGCTCGGTAAGATCCTTCTGCATCTGCTCAAGCAAAGTTTCGTTGTACTGGCCGCTTACCCGCAGCGCCTTGATCGACTGGTTCTCCAGGTCGCCGATCATGCCGGGAATGAGTCTGCGATAAATGCTGACTTTGTCGTCGAATTTGACTTCCTCGTCGCCGTTGATCTGGAGCAGCTTGTCAAATATCGCATCGATCAGCGCATCATTCTTGAGACTTACAATGCGGTATACCGGCTGCACCCGCTTGGCCGCGTCTTCCTTGGCCTGCTCGGTAGCTACGGCGTCCTCAATTTGCCGCGGGGCATAGATCGTTTTCTCGCTGACCGCGCCGAGCTGTATATCGTACACTTGCGGAACAAGCTTTGAATAAAGAGAAATATAAAAGATCAGCGCGAGCAGGAGAAACAACAGAACGCGTACACAATTGCTGTACTTCCATCCGATCAGCCGGTAATGAAATTTGCCCTTGATATGCACTTCATTCTTCATCACGGAGGTCATTCCTCTCTACATTACAACCGTTCTGGTGCTTAGTCTTTAACCTCGTTATAGGCAACAATAATTTTTTGCACGAGAGAATGGCGGACAACATCTTGTTCATCAAAATGAATAAAGCCGATTTCTTCGATACCGTGCAAAATGCGCTCCGCCTCGACCAGACCCGACGATTTGCCGCGCGGCAGGTCAATCTGCGTCACGTCGCCGGTTATGACCATCTTCGAGCCGAAACCGAGACGCGTGAGAAACATTTTCATTTGCTCCGGAGTCGTATTTTGCGCTTCGTCGAGGATGATGAACGAATCGTCCAGCGTACGGCCGCGCATATAAGCCAGAGGGGCGATTTCAATCAAGCCCCGCTCCAACGACTTGGCAACCTGTTCGGCGCCCAAAACGTCGTTAAGAGCATCATACAATGGGCGCAAATAAGGGTCAACTTTTTCCTGAAGGTCGCCGGGAAGAAATCCCAGACTTTCACCGGCTTCGACGGCGGGACGGGTCAGCACGATGCGTTTGACCTGCCCTTCCTTCAGCGCGCTAACGGCCAGGACGACCGCCAAATACGTTTTGCCCGTGCCCGCCGGTCCGATTCCGAATACGATGTCTTTCTTTTTAATCGTCGAGACATACTGCCGTTGTCCGATCGTTTTGACCCGAATCGGTTTGCCGCGGTGCGTCGTCGTAATTTCTCTTTTGAACAGATCGAGCAGTTGATCCGCTTTCAATTGCTTCGCGAGTTCCACCGCATACAGCACATCGCGTTCCGTCAAAACGTAGTTGTTGCGGATAAGCTCGATCAAAACCTCAAAAAGCTGCTGAAGCGAGTTCACTTCGGCAGCAGCCCCTTGAATCGTTATTTCCGCTTCGCGCGTATAAATTTGCGCTTCGATTTCCCTTTCGATCAGATGCAGGAACTTGTCCTGGGGTCCGAATAAAGCTAATCCTTCAGCAGGATTTTTCAAAGATACTTTCACCGTTTGCGCGTTTTCTACCAACAGGCCTCATTCTCCTTGTGTGACAATTGGACTCTCTTCGGTTATGTTTTCTTCTACTTCAAAATGCACTTCCATATAAACTTTACCACTCTCTGTTTTCTCATGCAAAATTTTTTCGCCCGCAATGCGCGAATCGCTGCCGGCTGAGGCCAGCAGCTTGGCTCTCGCCTGCTCCAAACCGCTCTTTTTGGCGTCCGCCGCTTCAATCGGCTCCTGCACGTTCTGCACTTCCATCACCTTCTCGCGAAGCCAGCCGACGGGCAGCGTGTACTTGCCAAGCTGGATCGACTTGCGTTCCGGTATCGTTTCAAAGCTGCCGTACGGCGGCTTTCCGTAGCCCGTAAGCTGCAGCGCCCTCGTGCCGAAAACGAGATAACGGCGGACGACCGACTCGCCCGTGTACGCTTTATAGCTTTTCGTCAAAGGAGCTTCGATTTGCGAAGTGTACCACACGAGCCCCTTGACTTTGCCGCTTGCGACAACAACTTTACTGTTCGTATCGTCGCCGATGATGCCGGAAATAAGCACGTCCCCTTTGCGCACGTACGTATTCGGCTTCACCATCGGCCGGCCTTTTTCCGTATAAATTTCGGTAATCAGAGCGCTCTTGGACGCTACCAGATGGCGCGGATTCATAAGCGGCCCCTTATCCGGGACTGTCGCTTCAACGACTTTGATCACAACGTGAATACCGCGGATTTCGACACCGACCCAGGCGGCTTTCGGCAGCATTCCCTGAATTTCGCGGGCCAGCTCTTCCGACTCCTTCAATCTGAACTTCCATTGGAATTGGTAAATGCCTTGTTTGGAAGCCGCTTGCAAAATATCCGCCTTGGGAATGCGCTCGTTGCCCTCCACGCTCACCTGCCAGACGAGAGAGGTCAGCGCGTACAAACCGATGAAAAAGCCGATCATGCCGCCGATAAACAGCTTCCGCGCCCCCAGTTTGTCCATAAAAAAAGGAAGTCCGAACCTTTGCAGCACATGAACCCGGCAGCCTGTCTGCTTTAAAAGCGGCCGCAAGCCGAAAAAATCTTTGATCGTGATGCACATCTCCAGCTTGTCCCCGCTTGCGGGCTTAATATCCCATATGGAGAACCCTTTCTCCATCATGGGATTGATCAGCTTTTCACAATCCTTGCCTCGCAGCTCTATGCGGACATAACCCCGGACCCGGGCAATGAACATCGATTGCTTCATAACGAACAGCCCCCCATTTAATCGCCTGCAACACAACTAAGGAATATATTTCACATCGTCGATGAGACCTTCGATAAACATCTCTTCGGATAAAATCGCGCGGATGACAAGCTGCTTGCCGTATACTTCAAGCTTTCCTTTGGTAAGCTCCAGTTTCAATATTTCGCTGGAAAAATGAAGCACGCCCCGGTGATTCTCCACATAAAGCTGTACGTTGCCGATCATCGTGATGCGAGGCAAATCCTGTACCACGTCCTGGGGAAGATCGAGGATTTTGGCCGTTAACTGGTTCCATTTGTGAGTCAAGCGACGCATAGCTTGGCAGTACCCCCTCTGTACGGATGATGATGACGGGTCAGGAGCGTGTAAACTTCTACCAAAGTATGCGGAATGCATCCGTTTTATGAGAAAAACCGTACGCGGAACCGGAAGAAGGACATCCCGCCTCGAAAATGGCGGGCGTGTTCGGTACAGGCCGCTAGGCGCTGCAAGGCGCGGGCGGGAGAGGCGGCAGCGCAGACGCAAGGCGCGGGCGGGGGTGGCGACAGCGCAGACGCAAGGCGCATGGGCGGGAGAGGCGACAACGCAGACGCAAGGCGCAAGGACGGGGGTGATGGAGGCGACGGCGCAGTCGCAAGGGCACGGGCGGGAGAGGCGACAACGCAGACGCAAGGCGCATGGGCGCGGGCGGAGGCATGCAGCACAACAATTGTAAAGTATGGCTGCCCAGTAACTCCCACGTCAGAGCTGGTCGCACAATTTGCCTGATTGAGCAAAAAACCTGCGAAAGTACAGTTTTTTGTTCGTCAGTACGTTGACAACGAAAAATCCCTGCAATTGTGCAGGCTTTTCGCTGCGAACATGGGTTCAGGTTCACTTTCACGGAAAATTCCTGCACTTTCGCAGGTTTTTCGCCAAAATGAACCTTTTTTCCGAAAAAAACCTGCACTTTTGCAGGCTTTCTCCCAGCCAAGCCGACTTGTGCCTCCACTTCAACACCACAACTCGTATAGGAAAGGCGCGGCCCACTCCAACACCGAAACTCATGCAGGAAAGGTGTAGATTGGGGAAATAACGGCTGCCGCCCCTTCGACCTCTAACCCGCTACTTTATCAACACCCTGACTTGTGCAGGTTTCCTCACGCTAACAGGAATGCGTCCCTCCAATGTACGTTTTTCTCATCAGTCTGAAGTGTAAAGCAATTTTCGGCCACACACCGGGCTTAGAATCGTTTGAGTCGGGATTTACTGCGTAAATGGGGCTCAAAATCGTTGGGCCGGGATTTCCTGCACAATCGCAGGCTTTTCCTTCAAACCGGCCGCTTCCGTCAACAAAACCTGATTTTGCCTGCATTCGCCTTTCTCAGACAAAAAACACCCCATCCCTGAGCCCCCCCTTTTACCCTCAGTGACGTCTCCACTTCTAAACAGGGCTAAAGTAATAACCATTTTTGTAGGTTTTACGGGCTGGCGGGCCGCTTGCACATGGCAAAGCGGCACAGAAAAACCGCCCTTCCCCTGGATCGGGGGAAGGGCGGTCGCACAAAGCCGTTATCTGCGATACGGCTTTTTGGCCCTGGGCGGGCCGAGTATTTCGGCCCACACCACGCCTTGGAGCAGCTGCTGCCGGTTCGGCTGCTCCGTGAGAAGGCCGGCAGGCTCTGCCGCTGCCGGCTCCTGTACAGCCTCTGAGCCGCCCTCNGGCCGAGTATTTCGGCCCACACCACGCCTTGGAGCAGCTGCTGCCGGTTCGGCTGCTCCGTGAGAAGGCCGGCAGGCTCTGCCGCTGCCGGCTCCTGTACAGCCTCTGAGCCGCCCTCAGAGGCACCGAAGGGAGATGCCTTCCCGCGCTCCGCGGAAGGCACGGAGGAGGCAGCGGCGGCCCTGGCGGAGCCGCTGTCCGTGCGCCGTCCTTCTTCGGCCGGCGCCGAAGAAGGGCGCGCGGCGGCGGGAGGCTGCGCACCGCCGAACGAGGGCATCCTTGGTGTGCGGTCACTTCCTTTCGCGGCCTGCCGCTGTTTTTTGCCAAGCTGATACAGCACGGTCAGCGCAATGACGATCAAGTACCAGTTTTGAATCAGGAACGTAATCAACTTCTGCATGGGAAAGGTTCCTCCTATTCCCTCTCGTTTTTGCCGCCGTCGTTCAGTTTGCCGAGCGAGGAGCGCATCTGCGTGTCAGCATCGATGTTCTTCAAATTCATGTAGTCCATGACGCCCAATTGACCGCTGCGCAGCGCTTCGGCCATGGCAAGCGGCACCTGGGACTCCGATTCGACAACTTTCGCGCGCATCTCGATCACCCGCGCTTTCATCTCCTGCTCTGCGGCAACAGCCATAGCGCGCCGCTCTTCCGCTTTCGCCTGGGCGATGCGTTTGTCGGCCTCCGCTTGCTCCGTTTGCAGATGCGCGCCGATATTTTTGCCCACATCCACGTCCGCGATGTCGATCGAAAGAATTTCGAACGCCGTTCCGGCATCGAGCCCTTTTCCCAGCACGGTCCGGGAAATCATGTCGGGGTTTTCCAAAACGTCCTTATGGGAATCGCTGCTGCCTACAGTCGTAACGATCCCTTCGCCGACGCGCGCAATAATCGTTTCTTCGCCCGCGCCTCCGACCAGCCGGTCGATATTCGCGCGAACCGTTACGCGTGCGATAACTTTCACTTCGATCCCGTTTTTAGCGACGGCCGAAACGGTAGGCGTTTCAATAACGCGCGGGTTAACGCTCATTTGCACGGCCATCAAAACGTCGCGCCCGGCAAGATCGATCGCCGCCGCGCGTTCGAATTCCAGATGAATATTGGCGCGGTGCGCGGCAATGAGCGCATTAACGACGCGGTCGACGTTGCCCCCGGCCAAAAAGTGGCTTTCCAACTGGTTAATGCTCAAATTCATCCCGGCTTTAGTCGCCTTGATCATCGGATTTACGATCCGGCTCGGAATGACGCGCCGCAAGCGCATCGCTATCAACGTGATGATGCTGATTCTGACGCCCGAGGCCAGCGCGGATATCCACAGCATCACCGGCACAACGCTCAGCAGTACGGACAGCGCAATAATGATAATGGCTGCCACCAGCAGCAAATACAAACCCGGTTCCAAAGTCATGAAGTACCTCCCTCAAAAGTTAAGTGGATTGTTCCTTTACTACAACGCGCGTTCCTTCGACCTGAATGACGACAATCTGCTTTCCGCTTTGAATAAAGCTGCCGCCGGTCACAACATCGATCCGTTCGCCCCCGATCAGCGCGGTCCCTGCGGGCCTGAGAGGCGTTATCGCTTCGCCGACTGCGCCCAATAGATGCGCCTTGTCGGGACTTGCGGAAAAGCCTTTGTCAGTGGTCAACTGCTCCCGCAAAATAAAACGGTTCCATACGCCGCGGTACTTAAAATATTTGACGGCAAAAGCGATCACGACGATAGATAGCAAAAATGCGATGCAGAGCGTCAGCGCGGCTTCCTTGGGATCCGATGAAGCCATCATGACCCCGCCAAACAAACATATCGCGCCCAGCACGCCGAGTATTCCAAAACTGGGGACTACCAACTCAAGGATGAGCAGTAAAATCCCGATCCCAAAGACGGCCAAATCGCCGAAGCCCGCAACCCCCGCCAAATAATAACCGAGGAAATACAAGCCGAACCCGGCCGCGCCGGCGGCAGCCAACAGCCCGCTGCTGAAAAAAAGCAGCTCAAGCGCAATACCTACTATTCCGACCAGCAGCAGTACGGTAGCCGTAACCGGATGGGTCAGAAAGGCAGACAAATGGTCCGCAAGCATCGTCAATCACTCCCTTTCCTGAAAGCTATCTGCATGGCACCATTCATATGTACGTTTGAACGCACAAACTGTTTCACACAAAAATGAAAAGACCGGAAAGATTTACCTCTTTCCGGTCTTGTTGTTCATCTTTAATTACATTAATAACTGTTGGACCAGCTGATTGATAAGTTTACCGTCAGCGCGTCCTTTTACCTGCGGCATCAATGCCCCCATTACTTTGCCCATATCCGCTTTGGAAGAAGCACCAACTTGTTGGATGGTCTGCTGTACAATGGCTTTTACTTCTTCCTCGGTAAGCTGTTGCGGCATGTACTCGGTAAGGATGGCCAGTTCTGCTTGCAGGCTTTCGGCCAGATCGTCTCTGCCCGCTTTTTCAAATTCTTGGAGGGAATCCCTGCGCTGCTTGATCTCACGAGCTAGAACGTCAAGCACTTCATTATCATCTAAGGTTCTCTTCAAGTCTATCTCGGAATTCTTGATAGTAGAACGAACCATACGGATTACGGAGAGTTTGAACTTGTCCTGACTCTTCATCGCTGACTTCATATCTTCGTTCAATCGTTCGCTTAAGCTCATTGACTGAATTGCCTCCTAGAACTTTCTCTTACGAGCAGCCTCTGACTTCTTCTTGCGCTTGACGCTAGGCTTTTCATAATGTTTGCGTTTTTTAACCTCTGCTAGAACGCCATCTTTAGCGATGGAACGCTTAAAGCGACGAAGTGCAGCATCTATAGTTTCGTTCTTGCGAACTCGAGTTTCTGACACCAGTTTTCCCTCCCTCCGAACAGACCGTCCAAGATAAAGCGGTTCATCAAACTACATTATATGTTATCGGGAATTAGGTGTCAATCGGAATCCTTCCATTGGTATCAAGACCTTAATTCGCCACGCCCAGCGGAGCCAATTTCGCCCCTGCAAGAAGATGATAATGAAGATGGAACACGACTTGTCCTGCGTTAGGCCCGCAATTGTTCACGAGGCGATAGCCGGATTCGGCGACGCCAAGCTGCTTGGCGATGTGCTGGGCCGCCTTGTGAACGAGCCCGATCACTTCCCAATCCTCCTCGCCCGCATCGTTCAGCGAAGCAAAATGCTTTTTCGGGATGATCAGCACATGGACCGGAGCCGCAGGCTGAATGTCATGAAACGCGACGACCCGGTCGTCTTCGTAAACTTTTTTGGAAGGTATGGAGCCTTCGACAATTTTACAAAAAATACAATCGCTCATTCTTCGGCTTCTCCTCTGCTTTCAATTGAATAACGGTTACTCTAATCTTAACGAAAAAAAACAAAAAAATCCAATTCCCGGAGACGATTCGGCGAATTTACCGGTCGATCCAAGCCTGGGCAAGGTCGACGGCTGTTTTAAACCTGGCTCTGCCGTGGTTGATCAGGCCCTGCCGCGCTTTCTCATATTCCCCTTCGAGCATCCAGGCGGCGTTTTGTTCCTTGATTTGGTGAAAAGCGTCCCAGGCCTCCTCCAACTGCCGGAGCATATCCCGTTCGCCCGGTTCGCCTGCCAGACCGGCCAGCTGTGCCCAGCAAGCGCGAAGCTCCGCTTCCAACACCTGCTTTTCATCGTGCCATTCCCGGATCCGCTCCCGGTCCTGCGATTCAATCATGGAAACCATGATCGCCCGGATGCCGACCGCTTTGTCCATCCACGCATCGATAGAACGACTCAAAGGCATCTCCAAGTCCGAGTGAGGAAGCTTGAATTGCGACACGGCCGAGCGGAGCGACAAGCTGCTGCGCCTCACCGTGCGGAGATTTTCGTTCATCGCCGCGATGCTGCGCTGTTGAACTTCGGCGGAAGCCATCACCTCCTCGCTGCCCGCCGCAACTTGCTCGAACATCGCGGATGTGCGATGAACCGCGTCGGAAATCGCAATCGTGCTGCTCGTCGCGGTCAGCAGCGAGCTGTCGACGGATCGAATGCCGCCGCACAGACCGTCCAAAAACGTCAGCACGCTGCCGTACCTTTGCAGCCCGCTTTCCATCACGGCAGCGCCGGAATCGGCCGTATCCGCCATCCCGCTCACGGATGAAGCCAATGCCTGCGCGGAGGCGGATACGGTTTGTATATGCTCCCCGATGTGGGCCGTTGCCTGCTTCGATTGAACCGCCAGCCTGGATATCTCCTGTGCGACGACCGCGAACCCCCGCCCATTCTCGCCCGCCCGGGCCGCTTCGATGTTCGCGTTAAGCGCCAGAAGCTGGGTTTGACCCGAGATGTCCTCGACCATCTTCGTTATTTCGGCAATTTGGGCCAGGGCCGCGCTCAACCGGTCCATTTCCCGGTGAAGCTGCTTGCTGTCCGCCGTCATGCGCCTCATTTGATCCGCCGCCGCGGCAATTTCGCTTTTTCCAAGCACAAGCTCTTGGGCAATTTGCGCCGAAGATGAGACCACTTCGTTATTTTCGCTGCGAATCCGCTCCAGCATGGACTGGACATCCGTCATTCGGGCCGCCGCGTCCTGGATATGCTCCGACGAATCCTGGATGCCCATCGTAATTTCGCGAATCGTATGCGTCACGCCGTCTACCTGGCCGGCAATGGAATCGGAGGCAACGCGGATCTCTTCCACTTGCCCGTGAAGCTGCAGCGAAGATCTGTCGACAATGCGGATAAGCGATTTCAAGCCTTGGGCCGTTTGCTGCACCATATCGGTAAAAACCGTCTTCCGCGGAGCAGGCTCGGTATGCAAAATCGTTAAATCACCGGCGGCCAAACGGCCCAACAGATCTTTCGTTTGCTGCTTCGAGGAATGAAAAGAAAGAATTTTCATAAGAACCCGCCCCTTTTTATGTTAGATTTATGTTCATTATAAACAAAAAGCTCGAAATATGTAATATTATATGACATATTTGACATGGAAATTTGAGATAGAGTCCTGTTTTGGGGAGGGTTTCCGTTGAATCTAACATGTATGTAACGTTAGAAATGAAAGTATGCTCGGACATCACATTTATGCAGGCGGGAACCCATTTTTTTATCCGTAGTAGACTAACAGTCTAATTAAGCATATAATACTGCATATAGGTCATTGAAACGGAAGTGATCAGTTGAGTCAGTTCATGAGAGCCACGACTCGCAAAAAACGGGATACGATGATGGAAGTCGCCTTGTCCATGTTTATGGAAAAAGGCTATGAACACGTGTCGGTCGACGATATTATCGAAGCAACCGGCACCTCCAAAGGTACTTTTTACCATTACTTCAAAAGCAAGGACGCCATTATTTCCGCGATTTACAACAAGCAGACCGAACTGATCCGGGAATGGGTCAAACAGCCGCCGTCCAAAGTGCAATCGCTTGAAGGACATATCAACCGGCTATTTTTAGACTTGGCGTCCAATATTAACCACAGTCCCAGGCTAATCCGCAGCTTGCAAGCTTTATCGCTGCAAAACGAGGCAATGAAGACGGAAGAGCAGCAATACTTGCGCATACTATCCGAAAGCTTGCAGCATTGGCTGCCCGAAACGCGAAAAGCGGAATTGCTCATTTGCGCTTTTACGGGAACGATGCTGAACTGGTGCAGTCAAGATGACGCGGACCTTTTATCCATGATGAAAAACAACCTGGCCCTGCTGTGGGCGGGCCTTCGTACTGAAGCGCCTTTTGCCCCGCTGCGGTTGGAACCAGTCTCTAAGGAGGATACGAAAATGAAAGTAGCCATCATCGGCGGAGGCTTGGCGGGTTTGACCGCGGCCGCTTATTTGTCCGAAAACCCGCATATCGAAGGAGTCCTGTTCGAGCGCAGTCCGCAGCTCGGAGGCCGGGCGTTTACTTATGAAAAAGCAGGGTTCACCCTGAACTACGGCGCACATGCCATCTACGGCATCGACCGTCACAAGCTGACCGTTATGGAAAGAGAGTTGGGGCTTTCCTTCAGCTCCAAGCAGGTTGACAAGCGCAAAGTCGTCTACGCCAAGCATGACCGGCTAACCCCCGCTCCACTGGATTTTGTGAACATTCTCAAAACCGACCTGCTCAGCACGATGCAAAAAGTGAGCTTCGTCGGCGAGATCGCGGCGATCATCGCCAACATCCACAACCTGAAAAACTACGAGACATTAGGCGATTATTTGGCCGAATCCAATGCCGACGAAGATGTGAAAGAGCTTTGGGAGCATCTCGTCTGCTCCAACTTTTTCATCGCCCCGGAAGATGCACGCAAAGTATCCGGCTCGGTGATCAGCGAGTATTATCACAATCTGTTTTTATCCAGCAAGCCTGTGAACTACGTGCTCGGAAGCTGGGCCGTCATCACCAATCAGCTTAAGCAAAAGCTGCAAAGCTCCGGCCGCTATGAGATCGCGATTCAGGAGGGCGTGGACAGCATCCGGTACGCCGACAAAAAGTTCGTGCTGCAGACGAAAAACCGCGAGCAAGCTTTCGACAAAGTAATTTTTGCCATGCCTGTCCAGCAAGTCGTCAAGCTGCTTAAAGGCACCGCCTGGGAACCGTTCCTCGCACCTTATGAAGCGAACACGGCAACGGAAGTTATGGTATACGATATCGGGCTTACCCACGTCGTCGCCAGACCGTTCAGCTACATCAGCGATATGGACAACAAGCTGTTCATCAGCGACGTTTCGGCTACGGACCACACCCTTGTTCCGGAAGGCGGCCAACTGCTGCAAGGCATCGCCTATCTGAGCGATCAATTCGATACCGAAGAAGAGCGCAAAGCGTATCTGGATCAAAAAACAAAACAGATGGAAGCCCTGTTCGACAAGCATTATCCCGGATGGCGCGATGCGACCGCGGTCAAGCGCGTTTCCAAAAAAGCGATGGTATCCAGCGTGAAGAACATCGCCTCGAACAGTCTTTTGCCGACACGCGTGGAAAATGTGCCGTTTTATTTTTGCGGAGACGGCTGCACGGGCAAAGGCGAGCTTGCCGAACGCGCTTTTTCCAGCGCACGCACCGTCTCTTTGTCCATTGTAGAAGAAGTGAACCAATCGCTTGTGAACGCATAAGGGCGGGCGCTTGTCAGCCCGCAAAACCGGCGGGTCACCTCCCGGTGGCCCTGCCTTTCACAAAGCCTGCAATTGTGCAGGCTTTTTTTGATGGAGGGCACAAGGCAGTTTGGGCAGGGAAAGCCTGCAAAAGTGCAGGCTTTTTCACTGAAAGTAGCTCATTTTGGCGAAAAGCCTGCGATTGAACAGGAATTTTCCGTGAAAATGAATCTTAGCCCCTGTTTGCGGCGAAAAGCCTGCACAATTGCAGGAATTTTTCGTCCCCAGCGTATCCGGCGAGCAAAAACTGTACTTTTGCAGGTTTTCTCCGTGCAGCTAAGTATGCAGCCAGATCCAAAACGGTAGATTAGCAGTAAGCCATACAAGCTATCGAACGAACAATACAATTTAAGACTTGACACTACACTAGTGCAGAGCAATGCTTTATTGCGGAGTATGCCGTCCGTTTGATGCGAGGACATCAGCCTACTGTCTCATGTCCGGCTTTTTCCGGCATATTTTCGCAGACAAACAAGAAGAAAACCGTCTCTTAAGCAGATCCATCTGCTTCCGGGACGGTTTTTGCTTTTATTCGGATGTATCGATCTGGAACTTCACGGTCGAGTATCCCGACAGCGTATCCAGCGAGGTTAAAGTGACTGTTTTGACTTCACGCGGCGCGAGGTTCTCCGCTTTTCCCCGGGCGACTCCGACCCGCTTTCCGTTGGCGTCGAAGAAAGATGCGGTAAACTCGGCTTTTTTCACCTGCACCGCTCGGTCGTTCCGCAGCTCCGCATGGACTTCCCATTCGTCGGCTGACTTTTTTACGCTCACTTCGTAGAAGCTTAGCTGGTCGGCCGCGTACTCGCCGTCGTTAACCGCGCTGAGAGACTTGTCGGAAACGTAAATAGAACGCGTTTTATCGTCCCATGTTACATCCTTGCCCAGCAGTTCGGCGACAGCGCGCAGGGGAAGATAGCTCGATCCGTCAACAATTTGGAGGTCCGCATTCGCCAGTTTGCCGTTCACATAAAGCTTAATATCGGTTGCGGCATATACGCCGGCCGAAAAAGCGAGAAGCAAAACCGACGACAGCAATAGCACTTTTTTCATATCTCACAGCATCCCTTCGGCATATAGAATCGTTCTGCTTATGTTTTCTACACGCCAAAAGGAAAAACCTTCCATCCACTCCAAAAATCGAATACCCGCTACTTCGAGATCCCCGATTGCATATAGTAATACTGCATGATAGCCAAATCAAGTTTGACGCTCAATTGATACACTTCAGAGTCTAAAAAACCGCTGCCCGCAGCAGCAGCATGAAGCCGACTTCGCAAATCTTCGATTATTTGTTCCAAAACAATCAGGTTTGGCGCCGTATTCATGTCTTAGCCCTCCTTAGATGTTTTCTTTACAAGCGCTTTTTTCAAGGAGTTGCTGCTATCGTCACCGTTCTTCGGATACCGTCCCAAGTAACTTGTCCGCCAAAAACTTCTCCGACAAATCTCACCGGCGCCAGAGTATAGCCATTCACCAACCGGGCCGGCTCATCGAGCTCATAGGCTTGTCCGCCCACAAACGCCGTCTTTTGGCCCAAAGTGAGCCGCAAGTCCATATTCCCTTTGCGCGCCTTCACCGTGCGTGCGGAGGCGTCATAATCGACAACCGCCCCCATCGCTTCAAAAATCGCCCGCAGCGGAGCCATGGTCGAACCGTTCAAAATGACAGGAGGCTGCTCAAACCGCTGTTCCCGGCCGTCTATGTCCACCGAAACCCGCGAGGACAAAGCGAAGGACCGATCTGCAGCCAAATTTCCTCCCCGATCGTACACCCTCAGTTCCAAAACGGACCCCTCCGGCACTTCCCCTGCTTTCAGTTCAAGCTCGAAAGGCAGGCCGGTTTGCACCGCAACGGTTTTGCCGTTTAATACGTATTCGACTTTGCCGATGTAGACCGCGGGTATTTTAATAAAAGGAACGATTCTCGTTTGCTTGGCAAAAGCGGTACGTTCGGAGCCGGCTTGCCGGTAACCCGCGCCGTCAGCCGGTTTCGCGCCATCCTCTACTTTCGACAAAAGATAAGGATTTTCGATCAGCTTGCTGTAATAACTCCGAATGTCCGCCGAATCGCTTAGGAGATAATCGTTGGCGGCATTTTTCATTTGCTGGTCGACATTAAAATAAGTGATCGCTTTGAGCCTTGGATATTTGTACGGCATAATCTCGTAAAGCCGCTGCAAATTCAGCTTCGCCCACTCGGTGAAATCTTCCTGCGCCGAATGCGAGTAATGCGGGACGCCCGTCTCGCTCAGCATAAGCGGCTTGCGTGCCGAGTAGGTATCGTACAGCCGCGTCAACCGCTCCACTTGGCTGGTTGCCGTCATCGGCGGCAGCGCCGGGTTCCCGTTTTCATAAGGCTCGATGTATAGACTGACGCCCACCCAATCGACGTAATCGTCGCCCGGATAATAAGAATCGATATCGTTCGCAGGGACGTCTCCGGGGCTCCAGACCATCGCAACATTCGGCGCCTCCTCGGCAAAGACGTCGTGCAGCATGCGGAATTTCTCGATATACAGCCCTGGATCGCCGTGCCACTTTACCCATGCGCCGTTCATTTCGCCGGCAAAACGCAAAAAAATCGGTATGCCCGCCGACTTCGCCGCTCTGGCCCACTGCCGCAAATATTCCCCATCTGCAACCGGGTCCAGACCGTCGTCCGGTTCCCAGGCGATTTGCAAAGCCGCTCCGGCTTCTTTGGCCCTTCGGGCGTACATTCCGGGGAAGCTTTGCCCCCAATGGGCATAGGCAAGAAAAATAGCATGCTTCCTGCCGCACACGTCCTCCGCCTTCGCAAAATAATTCCCGACCTCCGGATCCTGTTCCGAATACAGGCCGATGTAAGCGCCGTATGCAGGCTCGAATTTGGCGAGCTTTCCGCTGAGGGGAGCTGCAGCTTGCTGCTGCGCCTGCGGATCGTTGTCCTTCATGTAAAGCTCCACGGTCGTTCGCAGCTGTTCGGCCCTCTGGAGCTTCACCGCACCCCAGTCCTTGCCGGCTTTGACCCAATTATCGTTTTCCAATTCGTAGTAATAAATCGCCTGCTCGTAATCTCCGGCCGCATCGTAATAAGCGTCCAGCTTGCCGCAAAAAAGAGCGGCATTTTCCCACTCGCCTCTACCCGCGTAGTGATCGACCAAAAATTTCCAATGCGGAACCGCATCGGCTTTATTTCCTTGCGAGGCGAGAGCTTCCGCCATTTGCCAATGGTCCCAGACGATATCGGCATGCGCCCGCTGCTTTTCTTCGACAGTGCCGAAGAAAAGCAGCGCACAGATAAAGGCATTCAACCGCAAATGCTTTCGGCGTTTTCGAATTCGCATCGTCGATGTCCGCCTTTCCCTTCCATAGAATGGAAGATTTCCATGTCGCTATTATATACCAAAATGAATGTTTGCGCCGATACAATTTGTATTCCACCTAAGCCAATCAGACTGCGAGGCAACAAAAAGCAGCCGGGGCGCACTGCGCTGTCCGGCTGCCGGATATAGACCCTCACAGATGGAGAGGGCTTCGATTCACTTCAAAACCTGGGAACATCTAAGCCTAGAGTTCCTCCATTACGACGCGGCTGCCGCGTCCGGACGGCTCGGCCGGATGAACGATCAGCTTCCGCGGCAGCCGGGCTCTCAGTTCCGGCACATGGCTGATGACCCCGACAGACAGGCTGTCCATATGCAGCTTCTCGAGCGCTCCGATCACCATGTCGAGCAGCTCCTGGTCGAGCGTTCCGAAACCCTCGTCGAGGAAGAAAAATTCCAGCGGGTATTCCCCCTTGAGCTGGATTTGCGCCGACAGCGCGAGCGCCAGCGCCAGCGAAGTCAAAAACGTTTCTCCGCCGGACAAAGTGCTGACCGGCCGCTTGACGCCGCCGTTGGCGTCGTCGCGGATGACGAAGCCGCCCCCGGAGTCGACCTCGATCGCATAGCGCCTGCGGGTCAACTGCCCCAGCCGCTCCGAAGCCGCGCGGCTGACCTGCATCAGCTGCTCTTCGGCCAAATACTCGACGAAGGCGTTCGCCTTCAGCACGGCTTGCAGCTTGCCAAGCCGCTCCAGCAGCGCGGCCAGCTCCACGCGGCGCGCTTCGAGCTCGCGCCACCGCGCATGCCGCGCGGCGAGCTCCTCGGCGCCCTGCGCCGCCTTGGCGAGCGCCGTCAGCGCAGCCTCGACCCCGGCTTTCGCGGCGCTCA
>NZ_JBZYAO010000056.1:0-43670 GCF_059820445.1 Paenibacillus sp. sgz302190 | reverse complement strand
CGGCGGGCGGGCGCGTGATGTATCTGCAAGCCGATGTATGTGATCGGGAAGGGATGGAAGCGGGGCTGAGACAGGTCCGGGACCGTTTTGGCGCCATCCATGGTGTGATTCATGCGGCGGGACTGCTCAGCAGCCAGACGATCCTGAGCACAACGGCAGCGGAATTCCAGCGCATCCTCGATCCGAAAATCGAGGGCGCCCTTGTGCTGGATGAGCTATTGAGGGAGGAAGCGCTGGATTTCGTCTGCTATTTTTCCTCCTCGTCGGCGATTCTGGGCGACTTTGGCTCCTGTGACTACGCGATGGGCAACCGGTTCTTGATGGCGCATGCGAATTACCGGAACGAGCTTAGCCGGCGCGGGCAGAGGCAGGGCAAAACGGTAGCGATCAACTGGCCGTTATGGAAAGGCGGAGGGATGGGAGCCGGCGACGGCGAGCATGCGAAGATGTATTTGCAANTGGCGCATGCGAATTACCGGAACGAGCTTAGCCGGCGCGGGCAGAGGCAGGGCAAAACGGTAGCGATCAACTGGCCGTTATGGAAAGGCGGAGGGATGGGAGCCGGCGACGGCGAGCATGCGAAGATGTATTTGCAAGCGAGCGGTCAGCGTTATTTGGAAGCGGAAGAAGGCTTCGCGGTCTTTGAACGATTGGTGAGCGGAAGCAGCGCTCACACGCTGGTGCTTGTCGGACAGCCAAGCCGTATACGGCGGTTTCTGGGATTGAGCGGGGCTTCGGTAGAAGCGAAGCCTCAAGGTGATTCGCTGTCGCCAGCCGTTGCTGCTGTCCGTCCGTCAGGGCAAGGAAGACGCCCTGAGATGAGGGGCTGGAGCGTGGAGCAGTGCTTGGAGTGGGAACTGAAAGAGCTGGTCAGCCAACTGCTGAAAATATCCCGCGAGCGGGTTGACCGAACGTCGAATCTGGCGGAATTCGGGTTTGATTCTTTAAGTCTCGCCCAATTCGCGGCAGCGTTAACGAGCTGCTTTGGCATCGAGACGTCACCTTCTGTGTTTTATGGGTACCCGACGCTAGGGCGCTTGGCCCATTATTTTCTGGGTAATCATGAAGCCGCTATTCAAGCTCATTATCAGGAGCACGAGGAGAGTTCCCAGCCAATGAGCGCGCTGAAGACAGCTGCAAAAGAGGTTGCCCGGAAACCGCAGAACCCGAGCGCCAATGACCGCATGTCATGTATTGCCCCGTTAGACGAGAATGGGGGAGATGCATCCCGGCAGTTCAGTGAGAAGATTGCGATCATTGGCATGAGCGGCCGCTTCCCGGATGCTCGCAATATCGACGAGCTCTGGCGGGTTTTGGCAAACGGAAGAAGTGTTGTAACCGAATATCCGTCTGAGCGTTTGGCAGGAAGGGCTGCGCGGACAGCTTCAGTGAAAGGCGGTTGGGTGCCTGGCGTTGACGAGTTTGATCCTGCCTTTTTTGAAATATCTCCACGCGAAGCGGAAAGTATGGACCCTCGGCAGCGGCTTCTTTTGCAGGAATCGTGGAGAGCGCTGGAAGATGCCGGATACGGGAACATGCAGATCGAAAAGAGCAAAATCGGCATATTTGTCGGCGTGGAGCAGGGTGACTACCTTATTTTAGATAGAGACACAAGCAATATTACGGCGAATCATAATGCGATTTTATCAGCCAGGCTGGCCTATTTCCTTAACTTGGAAGGCCCGGTCATGTCGATTGATACCGCATGTTCGTCGGGATTAGTAGCTGTGCATCAGGCTTGCGCCAGCCTGCGGAATGATGAATGCGATACAGCGGTGGCAGCAGGTGTCAGTTTGATTCTGTCTGATGAAACGATAGCCGGCATGGAACAAGCCGGCATGCTGTCCGAGGACGGTGCCTGCTATGCGTTCGATAAGCGGGCCAATGGGATGGTTCCCGCGGAAGCGGTGGCTGTAGTTGTACTCAAAAGGTTATCCCAAGCCGTGGCCGACGGTGATCCGATCTATGCGGTTATCAAAGGGAGCGGGATCAATTACGATGGCAAAACAAACGGGATAACCGCGCCGAACGGCGTCGCGCAGACCCGCTTGCTGAACGCGGTTTACGATAAATGCAAGGTGGACCCTGAGCAAATCGACTATATCGTGACACATGGGACTGGAACCAAATTGGGAGATCCTGTTGAAATCAATGCGCTGTACGACATGTTTAAAAGCCGTACCTCCAAGCAAGGCTACTGCGCGTTGACGTCAGTGAAAAGCAACATCGGGCATACGCTTGCCGCGTCCGGAATCGTCAGTCTCATCAGTCTCGTGCAGGCGCTGCGGCAAGAAGTGATTCCTGCCAGTCTTCACTGTGAGACGGAGAATGATTATATCAATTGGAAAGATAGCCCTTTTTATGTGAACAAAGCAGCCCGTCCCTGGCTGAAAAAGCAAGGGCAAAGCCGGATAGGCGCAGTGAGTGCTTTCGGCATGAGCGGAACGAACGCCCACCTGGTTGTGGAAAGCTACGAAGAGAACAGCTTGAAACCAAGTAAAGGCCGCGCTCCTTATTATATGCTGGCATTTACAGCAAAGACGGAGAGCATTCTGCAAGAAAAGATCAAAGATATGGTCGCTTTCTTACGGGATGGAGAAGATGAACAGCTTCATTTGTCGGATATCAGCTATACCTTGCTGAAAGGGCGGCACCATTTTCAATACCGCTGTGCTGTCGTGGTTCAAGATAAGGAAGATGCCATTCATGTCTTAACTCAGGCTGTGCGTAAAGAACAATCGCCGTCTTTGTTTACAGGCACTGTTTCCCGTGATTTTACAGGGCAGAAAACGATTGAATGGTTTGTCCGGAGCCTGATAGGGCAAAGCGAGTCGCTGCAAACAGATAAGCAGAAGTATCAGGAAATGCTGAAAGCTTTGGCCGAATTTTATTGTCAGGGTTATGACATGGATTGGGAATCGTTATTTGGCGAAGCGGCAGCAGCGCGCATTCATCTCCCTGCTTATCCATTTGCCAGAGAGCACTATTGGGTTCGGAAAGCTGTATCTCCTGCCCATTCGTTACCTGTTCTACAAGCTGAAAATAACGGATGGACAACTGGGAACCCGGATAAACCAAGTGAAATCTCGTTGGTATCGTTAAGCGAAAGTTTGCCGTCTGCCCTGCAATCGGAGCAAGCCGTTCCTCGCCGCATTAAACTCTCGTCGCAGGATGGCGCAAGGCCACTGGAGCTTGTTGAGCCTATTCGGGCAAAGTCTGCACCGTTGGCTGATCCGACGCCGGAACAGATCCGTTCCTTGCAGGAAGATTTGAAGTCCGGCCTGGCGGATGTTTTATATATGAAGCGTCATGAGGTTGATTTGGACAAAAATTTCGTGGAGATGGGACTCGATTCGATTATCGGCGTGGAATGGATGAAAGCGATCAATCACCAATTCGGAACATCGATTACCGCAACCAAAGTGTATGATTATCCAACGATTCGAGAGTTTGCAGCTTATTTAGCCGACCAGGTGAAGCTGAAGCTCTCCTCTCAGACTTATGCGGGCGCAAGCCAGAAAACGGCATTGAATGCCGGAGCGGAATTGGCCGCATCGCCTTCGCCTTCGCAAGAAAGCGAACGCTTGACAAAGCTGAATCAGGAACCTTCAATCGCGGCTTTGCAAGCGGAGCTTGCGGCCAGCTTAGCCCGCATTCTTTACATGAAACCAGGCGATGTGCATGCGGACAAGAAGTTTATCGAGATGGGACTTGATTCCATCTTGGGTGTGGAATGGATCAAAGATATAAACAAGCAGTACGGCATGTCAATTACAACAACCAAGGTATATGACTATCCGACGATTGAGGCATTCGCAGTTTTCCTTAGCGAACAAATCAGGAGGGGCGGTCAAAACCGGCCTTTACAAGAGTCGCCTGCCCGCCCTGAGCAATGGGGAAATTCGGTCTTTCAATCGCGATACCGTTCCAAATGGAGTTATTATGCAGGTTCAATGGGACGCGGTGTTGCTTCGGAGTCCTTAGTCGTAGCTATGGGCAAGGCTAAATTGTTAAGTATTTTTGGGAGTGCGGGTTTTAGAACGGAGCAAATCGAAGGGCATATCCAAAAAATCCAAGCTCAATTGAGCGCGGATGAGCCTTATGGCATGTGTCTGATCTCCAATTTTCACGATCCTGAAGAAGAGTGGCGGCAGGTTGAGCTGTTTCTTGCATACAATGTGCCTGTGATTGAGGTTTCGGCCTTCGCGGGAATGACCGAGCCGTTAGTTTACGGCAGAATTAAGGGAATTAGCCGGCAGCAAGGCCGGATTATGCTGCCCCGCCGAATGATTGCCAAGTGCTCGCGGCTGGAAGTAGCACGTCTGTTTCTGTCGCCGCCACCCATCGATCTTGTAGAAAGTTTGCTGCGCAAAGGATGGATTAATGAAGAGGAAGCGAGATTATCGCAATGCATTCCGATGGCCGACGATCTTGCCGTAGAGGCCGATTCAGGCGGGCATACGGATCAGGGTGTGGCTTTTTCTTTGATTCCTTCCGTGATTGCTCTGAAAAAGCGGTTGCATCAGCATTACGCTTACGAGGAAGAAATTATGATTGGCTGCGGCGGAGGAATCGGATCGCCTGAAGCGGTTGCATCAGCTTTTTCGTTGGGAGCAGACTTTATTTTCACTGGCTCCATTAATCAATGCACTGTGGAAAGCGGCGCTCACGAGGCGGTCAAGGATATTTTGCAAACGGTATCCATCCATGATACGGCGATCACGATTGCGGGAGACATGTTTGAGGCAGGCGCCAAGGTTCAAGTCGTCAAAAAGAACAGTCGCTATTATGCGCGCGCCCAGTCATTATTTCAATGGTATGCCCATTATAATGCCATCGATGAACTGCCTGCGTATATAAAGAACGAAATTGAAACAACCATTTTTAAGAAGACATTTACTGAAGTGTGGGAGCTTGTTTGCAATTATAAAAATCGCTGGAATCCGGAAGAAATCAGGGAAGCGGAGCATAATCCCCGCTTGAAAATGGCACTGATTTTCAAGTGGTATTTTGCCCATTGCGGCCAGATTACGCGCGACGGCGACGTATCTGAAGCGGACAATTTTCAGATTTTTTGCGGCCCGGCTATGGGGTCGTGCAACGAATGGTTGAAAGGAACGCCCTATGAGGATTGGAGAAACCGCCATGTGCATGAAGTGGCCGAATGGTTGATGGTTCAGGCATGTGCACGCAGACAACCCGTGCCGCCGACTCCAGAGAAGCAGGAAGAGCAGGGCCAGGCAAAGGGATATACGAAGATACAGGCTGACGATACGGCGATTGCTGTCCTCGGTATGTCGGGACAATTCCCCAAATCCGCGAACTTGGCGGAGTATTGGAACAATCTGGCGCAAAAAAGGGATTGCATTTCCGAAATTCCGGCGTCACGCTGGCCTTTTGCAGCTTATTATGATCCGAATCCAGAGAGTCCTGGCAAAACCATCAGCAAATGGATGGGTGTGCTGGAGGATGTGGATTTATTCGATCCCTTATTCTTTCATATCACTCCGGTTGAAGCTGAACTCATGGACCCGCAGCAGCGATTGTTTCTGGAGCACTGCTGGACTTCTATAGAAGATGCCGGGTTGCTGCCGTCCTCCCTGTCCGGCAGCCGATGCGGCGTATTTGTCGGCTGCGCCGCAGGCGATTACGGCAAGCGCGTCAGCCGGCAAGAGCTTAATGCGCTCGGGCTGATGGGTGAGACCCCCTCGATCCTGGCGGCGCGGATTTCGTATCTGCTGAATCTTAAGGGTCCGAGTATGGCGATTGACACAGCTTGCTCGTCGTCGCTTGTCGCCATCGCAGAGGCGTGCAACAGCTTGCTGCTGCGCAATACCGATCTGGCTTTGGCCGGCGGAGTCAATGTGATGGAAGGCCCGTCGCTTCATATTATGACGAGTAAGGCAGGCATGCTTTCTGAAGACGGACGGTGCTACTCGTTTGACAACCGGGCCAACGGATTTGTTCCCGGGGAAGGTGTCGGCGTTGTCCTGTTGAAACGGTTAGCCGATGCGGTCAGAGATCAGGATCAGATTCAGGCGGTGATTCGAGGCTGGGGCGTGAATCAGGACGGAAAGACCAACGGCATTACGGCTCCCAGTGCAAAGTCGCAGCGAGAGCTTTTACAGGATGAGGTATATGAACGCTTTGGAATTGACCCCTCGACTATTACATTAATTGAAGCTCACGGAACGGGGACGAAGCTGGGCGATCCCATTGAAGTGGAAGCCCTTACTGAAGCTTTTCAAGTCTATTCAACTCAACAAAATTATTGTGCATTAGGATCTGTGAAAAGCAATATCGGTCATCTGCTGCCAGCGGCGGGCATAGCGGGAGTATTGAAGGTGATACTTGCCTTGAAACAACAAATGTTGCCGCCTACGATCCATGTTGAAAAGGTGAATGAGCATATTGCGTTAAACGACAGCCCTTTTTACATCAATACGGAATTGCGGAAATGGGAGCTTGCTCCGGGAATACCGCGGCGTGCGGGTGTCAGCTCCTTTGGATTTAGCGGAACAAATGCTCATTTGGTGATTGAGGAGTATGTCAAAGTCTCTGCCGACTGGGATCGTAACGATTTGGCTGATCCACAGGCTCCAGTGCTGTTTACCTTGTCAGCCAAAAGTGAAAAGCAGCTCATTGCCTATGCGGAATCGTTCAAAAGGTTTGTTCAAGCTCATGGGCAGCTTGATATCGCGAACATGGCTTACACGCTTCAGACGGGAAGGGAAGCGATGAACTATCGCATGGCGTTCGCGGCCGGTTCACGGGCCGATGTGCTGCATACGCTGGAAGCATTTATCCGGGGAGAAGCCACACCGGCAACGGCAATTGGACAGGTGAAAGCGAATAACTCCGATGGGGATACGCAAGCCTTGCTCCGGACAACGTTGCGGGAGCGAAATCTGCGGCGGCTTGCAGAGTATTGGGTAAGCGGTCTGGAGCTTGACTGGAGCTTGCTGTACGGCGAACGATTCCCTCAACGCATCAGTTTGCCAACCTACCCGTTTGCAAAACGGCGTTATTGGGTAGAGCACAAGCATACGGGCGCAGACGGGGCAGTAGGAATACACAAGCAAGCCGATGCTGAAAGTTTCGACTCTGCGGCCGCAATGACGGAAACCGCTAATCCGGGTCGAATAGTCTTGCTGCCATTAACCGAATCTCAGCCGATCGCCGGTTCCCAAAGAGAGCCGTTCGCTGCCGCTGTTACGTTGGCGCCGTTAAGCTCTAAGTTGGGTTCGGAACAGTCGCTTTCGAGAGAAACGGAAAGCGCTGCTTTGCTGGAAGAGCTGGCTGCCTGCCTGGCTGAGGCTTTATATCTTGATCATGACGACGTTGAAGCGGATACGAAATTGGTAGACATGGGTGTAGATTCCATCGTCGGTGTGGAATGGATTCAAACGATTAACAAGAAGTATGGGACATCTTTCCCGGCGACGATCATTTATGAGTATGCAACGCTGCGCGAACTTGCTCCTCTGGTGCAAAAAGAGGGAAGCCGGCGTGATTTGCTTCATCCCAATGGGATGTCGGCATCAACGGATGAGCGGCAACTTCCTTCTGCGGCAAGCGCCAAGGTTGATATAGAGCCGCAATCTGCGGTATCTCTTCGGGACGAACAGAGTATCTCTGTTTCCAATCAATCGGAGATTGCCATAACGGTTTTACTGGAAGAGCTGGCGGCAAGTTTGGCTGAGGCGCTGTATCTGGAGCCTTCCGATATTGATGTGGATGCCAGATTCGCGGATATCGGGCTGGATTCGATAGTGGGCGTAGAGTGGATCAGGGCGATAAACAAAAAGTATGGAACTTCATTTGGGGCTGCGATCATTTATGAGTATTCCTGCATCCGGGAGTTCGGACAATTTTTGAAAAGCGACTTTCATTCACAGGTAAGCCGGACTGCTGCAATTTCGAAAACCATTTCCCAATCAACGACGGGAACCGTATCGGAAATCATAACGCAATCTGCGCCGCAAGCTCCGTCAGAAGTCATGACGGAAACTACGCCGCATGCAGCGTCCCAAACGGGCGGGGAGCCGTCTGCTTCCAACGAATATATAGAGGGGATTGCCATCGTTGGGATGTCGGGAAGCTATCCGGATGCTAAGGATCTTGATCAGTTCTGGGACAACCTGGCTCACGGCAAAAACTCGGTTCGCGAGATTACTGAGGATCGTTGGGATGTCAACGCCTATTACGATTCGCGTCCTTTCCAAGAAGGCAAGGTGAATTGCAAATGGCTAGGGATGCTGAACGATATAGATTGTTTCGATCCGCTGTTCTTCCATATTTCTCCCGGCGAAGCCGAAGCGATGGACCCGCAGCAGCGGCTGTTTTTGCAGGAAGCTTACAAAGCTTTTGAGCATGCGGGGTATAGTCCGGGATCACTCAGCAATCAAAAATGCTCGGTTTATCTGGGCATTATGAGTAACGAATATGGAAAGATGGCTGCCCAAAGTCACGCCAGTATTGCGAGTACGACAGGTAACAGCTTTGCTATCGCGGCAGCCCGCATTCCCTATTTTCTCAATTTGAAAGGCGCTGCGATCGCTATTGATACGGCTTGTTCCTCTTCATTGGTGGGGATACATCTGGCATGTCAGGCTTTATTGCAGCACGAAATTCATATCGCTTTGGTCGGCGGAGTTACGCTGTATTTGACCCCAGAAGGGTATGTGGACATGTGCGCGGCGGGAATGCTGTCTCCGGACGGCAAGTGCAAAGCATTTGACAATAATGCCAACGGATTCGTGCCTGGTGAGGGCGTGGGAGCCTTGGTACTGAAGCGATTGAAGGATGCTGAGGCGGACGGCGATACGATCTATGGCGTGATTGTCGGTTCCGGGGTTAACCAGGACGGCAAAACGAATGGGATCACGGCCCCGAATATGAGCAGTCAAATGGAGCTAACCGGGGATATTTATGAAAAATACAAGATTGCTCCGGACAGCATCAGTTATGTTGAAATGCATGGAACAGGAACGAAGCTGGGCGATCCGATCGAACTGGAGGCGCTGTCTCAAGTATTCAAGACTCATACAACGCGCACAAATTTTTGTGCAATCGGGTCGGTCAAAAGCAATATCGGACACACCTCCGCAGCCGCCGGCATAGCAAGTGTACAAAAAATCTTGTTATGTTTGCAGCATAAAAAACTGGTGCCTACACTGCATTTTGAACAGCCGAATCAACATTTTGACTTTGATGATTCGCCATTTTATGTCAATACCGAACTGATTCCCTGGAAAGCAGTATCCAATAAGCCTCGACGGGCCTGTGTGAGCTCCTTTGGCTACAGCGGCACCAACGCCCATCTTGTCATTGAGGAATACAGACCGAAGATGGTTCGGGAACCTGAGTCATTCGAGGGCGAAGATGGGCATTCACCGATGACGGTGGTATTGTCGGCGCAAAGCGAAGATCAGTTGGCGAATTATGCGGAAAAGCTGGGCGCTTGGATAGACAGCCACCAGGATTTCGAGCTGAGCGACCTGACCTATACTCTGCAGACAGGGCGCGATGCGTTGGATTACCGGTTGGCGTTGGTGACTGATTCCAAGCAAGAAACGCGCAGAGCATTGGCCGAATTCGCATCCCATCGGGCAGGCAAGGGCATTTATACAGCTAAAGTCGCCAAAGGGAAAAACGGCATCGGCCTGCTTGAGAACGATGGGGAAATCAGGTCCCGGATGCCCGCCTGGATCAAGGAGCGAAATATGCATGCTATCGCACAAGCTTGGGTGTCCGGTTTCAAAGTCGATTGGAGTATGCTGGAGGTCTCCAAACGTCCGCGTCGGATCGGCTTGCCAACCTACCCGTTCGCTAAGGAAAGATACTGGCTGCCGCTGAAGAAAGCAGCCGTTCTCGAAAGCGCCGGGATGACCTCGCGGACGGCTGTCCTGCATCCTTTACTGCATCAAAATACGTCGATTCTCACCGAACAAAGGTTCCGCACCACACTGACGGGTGAAGAGTTTTTCATAAAGGATCATCAGGTCAAAGGAGAACGGATTTTGCCTGGGGCAGCTTATCTGGAGATGGCTCGGGCCGCCATCGAACGATCAACCGAGCCTGAGAAAGCCGGGCAATTCTCCGTAAGGCTTCAACATATCGTGTGGACGAGCGCCGTTATTGTCAAGGATACGCCTGTAGAGCTTCATATTGGGGTATATGCGGGTGAACAAGGTGAGATCGGCTACGATATATACAGCATACCGGAAGAGGCCGGAGGCGATCGCAAGATTCATGGTCAAGGTCACGGAGCTCTGGTCGCACAAGAACAAAGCCCTGTTTGCGATCTGCCGGCTTTGCGGGAACAGTGCAAGGATCGTGTGCTTACTGCTGAACAATGTTACGGAGCTTTCAGTGCGATGGGGATCGATTACGGTCCAAGCCATCAGGGGATTGTACACCTCCATACAGGCACCGATCAAGTGTTGGCGAAACTGGCGCTGCCTTCTTGTGCAGCCGATACGCAAAAGCAGTATACCCTGCATCCAAGCATAATGGACGCGGCTTTTCAGGCCTCCCTCGGCTTGCTGATGGATTCAGGCCTTCGCGAGCCCGCCTTGCCTTATGCGTTGGATGAACTTACTGTACATGCTGCCTGCACGTCCGCCATGTGGGCTTGGGTGCGGTACAGCGAAGGAAGTCAGGCCGACGGCAAGATCATGAAGCTGGATATCGAACTGGTTGATGAGAACGGCCGGGTCTGTGTCAGTATGAAAGGCTTCTCGACGCTGATATCTCAAGGGAAGGTTATCGCCAACCGCAAGGATTCGAACTTGCATATGCTTCAGCCAAGCTGGCGTCAGCAGAGCATTGCCCAAACGGCTGCCGTTTCTGATTTTACGGTTCGCCGCGTGCTGGTGTGCGATCCGGACGCGCCATTCTCAGGAAATGGAAATGGAAATGACCAAGCAAAGGGGGGACGCGGATTTGTTGTACGTTCCGAATAACAAGGGCATTGGGGAACGTTTTCAAACCTATGCCATTCAGGTATTTGAAGAGATTCAGCATATGCTTCAGGGTAAGACTAAAGGCAAGATGCTGCTCCAACTGGTGATTCCCTTGCAGCGGGATTTGCCTATCTGCTCGGGGCTTTCCGCTCTGCTAAAAACAGCTCAACTGGAAAATCCGAACTTTAACGGGCAAATCATCGAAGTGGAGACGACGGACAGGAGTCAAGCGGAAATCGAAGCCTTATTGGAAGCAAACAGCCGTTTCCTCGACGATCATTGGATTCGGTATCAGGATGGCGAAAGATACGTCGCCGGTTGGAGCGAGGTGGAATCATCCCAACAGGATTCCGCGATTCCTTGGGTTGACCGCGGCGTTTACCTGATTACGGGCGGAGCAGGGGAGTTGGGTCTTCTCTTTGCGAAGGAGATTGCCCGGAAGGTGAAAGAGGGGATCGTGATTCTTGTAGGCCGTTCCCCGCTTAATGAGAAAAAAGAAGCCAGTCTCCGCGAAATTGAACGATTGGGCATTCGCGTTTCGTATCGGCAGGCCGATGTCGCTGATGAAACAGAGGTCATCCAACTGGTTCAAAGTATTCGTGAGGAATTCGGAGGAATTCATGGAATCATTCACAGCGCAGGCATCATTCGCGACAATTTCATTATCAAGAAGACCAGAGAGCAGTTCATGGAGGTGCTTGCCCCCAAGGTGACGGGATTGCTCAATCTGGATCATGCCACAGCGGCGATGGAGCTTGACTTTTTTATCATTTTTTCCTCGACGGCAGGAATTTTAGGCAACCCGGGCCAAGCGGATTATGCGGCAGCTAATGCTTTTATGGACGCCTACGCCAAATATCGCAATGGTTTGATGGCTCACAACCAACGAAAAGGACGCACAATTTCGATCAACTGGCCGTTGTGGAAAGAAGGCGGCATGCAGATCGACCCTAGATTCGAACAAATGATCGAGCACAGTACAGGGATGCTGGCGATTGACACAGCTTGCGGCATTCATGCTTTTTATCAAAGTGTGGCTTCGGGACAGGAACAGGTAGCGGTGATCAAAGGCGATGCGCGGAAGCTTCAGGGAGCCGCAGGAGCTCCCGAGGCGGATATAGAAGCTCCGAAAGCAGAAGCCGGAAAACAAAGTCCGGCCGACCTGCAGGCAGGAGATCACGAGTTGGAGGAGCAAGCGGCTGTTTATGTGAAAAAGTTGCTTTCCTCCGTCATCAAGCTCCCGCCGGCACGTATCCAGGCCGAGATCCCGTTCGAACAGTACGGAATTGATTCTATTATGGTTATGCAAATGACGAATCAACTGGAGCAGGTATTCGGATCTTTACCGAAAACGCTATTCTATGAATATCCCAATATAGCCGAATTGACGGCGTATTTCTTGCAAGTATATCCGGAACGATTGAAAGACAAGCTCGGGTACGCAGACAAAGCAGCCGATAAAGAAACGGCGTGGTCTTCGGTTCCGCAGATAAGCCATACGCGGCTTATCGAGTCCAAAGATGAACAGCAGGCCGGAGCGGCGGATATCGCCATTATCGGGTTGGCGGGACGATACCCGGGAGCCGGCCATATCAGGGAGTTTTGGAGGAACTTGAAGGAAGGCAAAGATTCCGTTGCCGAAATCCCCGCAGACCGCTGGGATTATAAGCAGTATACGCACAGCAAATGGGGCGGCTTTGTAGATGGAGTGGATCAATTCGATCCGCTCTTCTTTTCGATTTCGCCTCGCGAGGCGGAATTGATGGATCCGCAGGAACGCTTGTTTTTGCAATGTGTCTATGAGACGTTGGAGGATGCCGGGTATGCGTCCCGTGCTCCGATCGGCGCGAATGGCAGCGCGAGTCCGGATGCTGTCGGTGTATTTGTCGGGGTCATGTACGAAGAGTACCAGTTGTATGGAGCGCAGGAGCAAGCAAAGGGAAGGACCGTTACGCTTTCGGGAAATCCATCTTCGATTGCGAACCGCGTATCGTATTTTTTTGATTTCCACGGACCGAGTATGGCGATAGACACGATGTGCTCATCTTCCTTAACGGCGATCCATTTGGCTTGCCGCAGCATACTATCGGGCGATTGTGAGCTGGCGATTGCCGGAGGCGTGAATGTGTCTGTGCATCCGAATAAATACTTGGCGCTGGAGCAAAGCCATTTTACGTCCAGTAAAGGGCGCTGTGAAAGCTTTGGCGAAGGCGGCGACGGTTATGTGCCTGGCGAAGGCGTAGGTTCTCTCCTGCTTAAGCCGCTTTCAAAGGCCATTGCCGGCGGGGATCACATCTATGGAGTAATTAAAGGAAGCGCAATTAATCATGGCGGAAAAACGAACGGCTATACGGTCCCGAATCCGAACGCGCAGGCCAAAGTAATTGACAAAGCCTTGAAGAAAGCGGGTATTGATCCGCGAACGATCAGCTATATCGAGGCTCACGGCACAGGCACTTCTTTGGGAGACCCCATCGAAATTACAGGTCTGGCTAAAGCGTTCCAAGCGTCTACGCAAGACAAGCAGTACTGTGCTAT
Organism: Paenibacillus sp. sgz302190; assembly: GCF_059820445.1. NCBI lineage: Bacteria > Bacillati > Bacillota > Bacilli > Caryophanales > Paenibacillaceae > Paenibacillus > Paenibacillus sp. sgz302190. The sequence continues at coordinate 30,165 of NZ_JBZYAO010000056.1, read as the reverse complement.
AGGCTCAGTAAAGTCAAACATCGGACATGGAGAGAGCAGTGCCGGCATCGCTGGACTGACGAAAATCCTTCTGCAAATGAAATATCGGCAGTTGGCGCCTTCTTTGCATTCCAAGGTATTGAATCCTCATATTGATTTTGGCAGTACGCCCTTTATCGTTCAGCAGGAGCTGGCTGAGTGGCAGCGTCCGTTGGTTGAGGTAGACGGGGAAATGAGGGAGTTTCCGAGAATTGCAGGCATTTCCTCTTTTGGAGCGGGAGGTTCCAACGCCCATATACTGGTCGAGGAATATATTCCCGGGCAGCCAGCGGCGGGCTGCTCGGCTTCGGCGGCGGAGAGTACTGTGCTTATTGTGCTTTCCGCCAAAAATGAGGAGCAGCTTCGCGGTCGTGTCGAGCGTATGGTAACCGCGATTCGAGAATGGCCGTTAACGGATGGCGATTTGCTCTCGATGGCATACACCCTCCAGACGGGACGGGAGCCTATGGAAGAACGGCTGGCTGTTAAGGTGGACTCGGTACAGGAGCTTGAGGCCAAATTGCTGGCCTATTTGAATGATCAGGCCTCGCTGGAAGACGTGTTCCTCGGGCAAGCCAAGCTCATTCAAACGGGGCTCGATGGATACGCCAACGATGAAGATATGGAAGAAACAATTGCAGCATGGATTCAAAAAAGGAAGTATAGCAAGCTGCTTAAGCTTTGGGTGAACGGCTTGCATGTGAACTGGAACTTATTATACGGCGATGTGAAGCCCGGTCGCATCTCTTTGCCGACATATCCGTTTGCGAAGGGCCGCTATTGGATCGCCAGGTCAGAAGACAAAATACCTGCAGCCGTAGAGGCGCAGCTGTCAAACCTGCCGGCAGAGGACATAGAGCCGACGACATGTCCGAAGCGTAATTTGCCGCCAGTCGGAATGGCGGGAGAATTTGCTTCGAGCCAGGCCGATAAACCAAGCGGCATTGCTTTGACGCCGGTGGCAAACGAAGCAGAGCTTGCGGCTCCGCAGCGCTCTGCGCCAAGCGTCTTTCCTGCCAAATCCGCCGCAGCGATCCGGAAGGAATTAGCGTCCAGCCTCGCTGCTGCTTTGTATATCGATCCCGGTCAAATCGATCCTGATCAAAAGTTAATCGATATGGGAATGGACTCGATCATAGGCGTGGAATGGGTTCGTATGATTAACAAAGATTACGGAACTTCTTTTGCGGCTACCGTCATCTATGATTATCCGACGATTCGCCAGCTTGCAGGACTGTTGCAAAACGAGCGGATTGAAGAGAAGGTCCCGGAGAACGTCCCGAAAGAAATCGAAGCCGTTCCAGTCAGTCAGGCAGTTCCGGATGCTGTCGGACTTGCGAAAGAAGACAAGCTTGCCGGCGCCGAACATCCTCCTGCTGGCAAGGCTAATCAGCAAGCACACTATACGGAAAACCCAGCTTGCAGAGAAGCTGTGGCGATTGTGGGAATTTCCGGCAGATACCCGGGTGCGGAGGATGTTGATCAATATTGGCAAAACCTCGTTGCCGGCAAAAATTCCGTCAGGGAAATTCCCCCGGATCGTTGGGATATTAACCGTTATTACAAACAGGGGCAGGGTCAAGCCGGTCCTATGTATTGCAAATGGCTCGGGGTACTGGATGAAATCGAATACTTCGACCCATTATTTTTCAATATTTCACCGAGTGAGGCGGAGATGATAGATCCTCAACAGCGCATCTTTTTACAGGAAGCCTATAAAGCCTTCGAGGATGCAGGATACGGTCCTGATGAATTGAACAATCAAAAATGCGGCGTCTACCTGGGCATGATGGGTAACGAGTACGGCCGCAGGACGAGCAGCAGCAAGACAGGCATTTCGAGTACGACAGGCAACAGTGCAGCGATTGCCGCAGCACGTATTCCGTATTTTTTGAATCTGAAAGGCCCTGCAATCTCGATTGATACAGCCTGCTCATCCTCTTTGGCAGCTGCCCACCTGGCAAGCCAGGCGCTTTTGAACCGGGAAGTGAACATCGCGTTGGTTGGCGGGGTGACGCTGTATTTGTCGCCGGACAGCTATTTGGACATGTGCTCGGCGGGGATGTTGTCTCCGGACGGTCAATGCAAAAGCTTTGATAACAGCGCCAACGGCTTTGTTCCCGGGGAAGGTGTCGGAGCATTGGTGCTGAAAAGGTTGGAGGATGCTGAAGCGGATCATGATCATATCTATGGCGTCATTATCGGATCCGGTATGAATCAGGACGGCAAAACGAATGGGATCACTGCGCCCAGTATGAGCAGCCAAATAGAATTGGTCCGTGACATTTATCAAAAATACGATATTTCTCCGGAATCAATCCGTTATGCGGAAATGCATGGCACGGGCACCAAGCTTGGCGATCCGATCGAACTGGAGGCGCTGTCGAAGGTATTTAAAGAGCATACGGAAGACAAACAGTTTTGCGCGATCGGATCAGTGAAAAGTAATATCGGCCATACGTCCGCTGCTGCCGGAGTCGCCAGTGTGCATAAGGTTTTGTTGTGTCTTAAACATAAAAAGCTGGTACCGACTCTTCATTTTAATGAGCCGAATCAGCATTTCAACTTCAAGAATTCACCTTTTTATGCCAATACGGAAGTGAAACCTTTGCAGGGGAAATCATCGTCTCCTCTTCGCTGCTGTGTAAGCGCCTTTGGATACAGCGGAACGAATGCCCATCTTGTGATTGAGGAATATCGCAAGCCGGACAAGAGGCTGAAACATGCTGAAGCCAGAGGCGATCAGCCTGTTCTCATCGTATTATCGGCTCAAAGCTGGGAGCAGTTGATACGTTATGCGCAGGCAATGAAAAGCTGGCTTGAAATTAAAAAAGATGCGGATTTGCAGGATTTCGCCTATACCTTGCAAGTAGGGCGCGGCGGTATGGACTATCGACTGGCATTTGTGGCGCATTTTGTTGAAGATGCGGTGAAGGCGTTCGACGATTTTATTCAGGGTCGTCCTTCCGCCCAAATGTGGAATGCAAAGGTTAGTAAGAGCAATGCGGAAATTTTTGAAACGGAAGAAGAAGCTCAGCTTGCTTTGCAGCATTGGCTTCGCACCGACCGTCTGGACCAGGCTGCGGAAGTATGGGTGAAGGGCCAACCTTTATGTTGGAACTTGTTGTACGGTTCAGAGAAGCCTAACCGCATCAGTCTGCCAACTTATCCGTTCGCGAAGGAACGCTGCTGGATTGCAGATGACTTCGTGCAGACGAGCGGTAATCAGGAGGGGGCTGATTGCTCTTCTTTCATTCACCCGATGCTGCACCGCAACGTGTCGGATTTTTCGGGAACTCAATTCAGCTCCGTTTTTACAGGAAAAGAGTTTTTCCTGGCTGATCATACGGTGCGAGGAGAACGGGTTTTGTCAGGGGCAGCTTGCCTGGAGATGGTTCGAGCGGCTATTCATGAGGCGGCAAACTTATCACGTGCGGATCAGACGATGATTCGGTTGAAGGAAATCGTCTGGCACCGCCCCCTTGCTTTCAGGAATCCGCTGCTTAAGGTTCATATCGGATTAACGCAAACGGGCAAGGGTTCCATGAACTTTGAGATTTACAGCGGATCAGGGGAAGACAACACGGCGAAATCTGCTGTGTACAGCAGCGGAAGTGCCGAGCTTGTTGCAAAATCCGGGAATTTCAACCTGGATATAGAAGCCTTGCTGTCTCAATGCAAATCCGCGGCGCTTACTTCCGGCGAATGCTACGATGCGTTCAAACGGATGGGCATTGAGTATGGCGCAAGCCATCGCGGAATAGACAAAATTTATATAGGAACCGATCAAGTTACAGCAAAGCTTTCACTGACATCCTTGGCGAGTCGTGTACAAGACTCCTGCTTCCTCGATCCCGGTCTGATCGATTCAGCCTTCCAGGCATCAATTGGTCTCGTATACGGATCAGTGAATTTGCAGCTGTCGGTACCCTTTGCGCTGCAAACCGTAGACATCTTGCGGGATACGAACGCTTCCGGCATGTGGGCGTGGATTCGTTACAGCAAGGATGAAAATGCGGATGACAAGTCACGGACAGTGGATATTGATATTTGCGACGAGGAAGGGATCGTATGTGTGCGAATGAAAGGATTTTCGACCTGGGTATTGGAATCGGAATCGTCTATAGATGCCAGTGAAACCGAGTTCTATATCCGGCTTACCAAGCAAATATCCGAGGGTGACTGGTCGGAAGAGGAAGTTGAACAGATCCTGCGGTCTCGCATCGGGGCAGGAGGGGCATATGGCTAACCAACCCAAATTGAAATCCTTGTATCAGCTAATTAAAGAAGGAAAAATAGATCCGGAGGATGCCGTTCAGCAATTCAAGCGTTTGGCCTTGGAGCATGCCGGGCAATCCGGCCCTTCGAATCCCGTGCAAGCAGCTTTTCAGGGCGGCTCACATGCAGTTCACCTATCCATCGATACTTTGAAAATAACTCTGCGGGAAACCATCGCTTCGCTCTTGAAGGTGGGAATAAGCGATGTGGACGATGCAATCCTGTTCGATCAGGGGCTGGACGCGGTCCAGCGGACCGAACTGGCCCGGGTGCTTCAGCGGGAATACGGCTTTGAGCTTGATCCTGCTGTATTCGCCGAGCCTATTGACTTGCAGAGTCTGGCGGCTTCTCTGATAGAGGAGAACCGCCATGCAATCTCGGAGCACGTGACGCCGCCGCAAGCAGCAACTTCCCCAAATTCAGGGGAAGCTTTCTCGGCAGACTTCAACCAATGGCTAAGGGATAAAGCGGAGGGTTATATCAAGCGATTGCTGTCCCCCGTGATTAAGCTTCCGGCGCATCGCATCGAATCGGATGCTCCGATCGAGAGATATGGAATTGATTCCTTAATGGCAGTTCAATTAACGAGTCAATTAGAATCATCGTTCGGGCCGCTGCCCAAAACGTTGTTTTTTGAATATCAGAACCTTCGGGAATTGACGGCTCATTTCTTGGGGAGCTATCGGCAATCGTTTATGGATGTATTGGGAGTCTCTTCTTATATGGAGACAGGAACTGAACACAAGAGCAAACCATCAGCCATTGCCGATATATCAGAGAAAACCGTTCAGGGGTATGCGGAGAGCGGAGCTCTGGATATTGCGGTCATAGGATTAGCCGGGAAATACCCCGGAGCGAACCATATACAAGAGTATTGGCACAATTTACAGCAGGGCATAGATTGCGTAACGGAGATTCCTTTGGACCGCTGGGATCATAGCGAGAACAGGGGCAGCAAATGGGGCGGCTTTCTGGAAGGTGCGGATCGGTTCGATCCCCTCTTCTTCCAAATAGCGCCGAGAGATGCGGAGACCATGGATCCCCAGGAACGTTTATTTCTGCAATGCGCTTATGAAACGCTGGAAGATGCCGGATATACGCGAAAATCTTTTCAGGCAAGCGCAGACGGAGGCTTGGGCGGGAACGTGGGCGTCTTTGTAGGGGTCATGTACCAGGAGTACCAATTGTACGGCGCGCAGGAACAGGTACGGGGCCGCTCGGTGGCACTCTCCGGAAACTCATCGTCCATTGCCAACAGGGTTTCGTATTTTTTTAACTTTCATGGACCAAGCATGGCGATCGACACGATGTGTTCTTCTTCCCTGACAGCGATTTATTTGGCATGCCAAAGCATCAAAAGCAGGGGGTGTGAATTAGCGATTGCCGGAGGGGTCAACCTCTCCATTCATCCGAATAAGTACCTGGCGCTTGAGCACGGAAAATTCGCATCGAGCAAAGGGAGGTGTGAAAGCTTTGGTCAGGGCGGAGACGGTTATGTGCCTGGAGAAGGCGTAGGCGCTGTGCTTTTGAAACCTTTGGATAAGGCCGTTGCTGATGGAGATCACATATACGGTGTCATTAAAGGGGTTTCCATCAACCACGGCGGCAAGACAAATGGTTATACAGTGCCGAACGTCAATGCGCAAGCAGCCGTCGTTGCCAGTGCCTTGAAAGAGGCGGGCGTTGATCCGCGGAAGGTCAGTTACGTCGAAGCGCACGGCACGGGGACCTCTCTTGGCGATCCGATCGAAATCTCAGGATTAACGAAGGCATTTCAGGCATATACCCAGGACAAGCAATTCTGCGCAATCGGTTCGGTAAAGTCGAATATCGGGCATGCCGAAAGTGCGGCGGGAATTGCCGGATTGACCAAAATTTTGCTGCAAATGAAACACGGTCAGTTAGTTCCTTCTTTACACGCGGAAGCGCTCAATCCGCATATCGATTTCGACCATACCCCCTTCTTCGTTCAACAGAAGTTGGCGGAATGGCAGCGTCCCGTCATCAGGGATGGAGAGATGACCGGGGAGTATCCGAAAATTGCAGGCTTGTCTTCCTTTGGCGCAGGGGGATCGAATGCTCATATTGTGATTGAAGAATATATACCGGATAGCCGGGAACGGGCGATGCCTCTCATCACGATACAGAACCCGGCTCTTATCGTGTTATCGGCAAAAAATGAACAGCAGCTCCGCCAGCAGGCGGAACGTCTCCGATTGGCTTTAAGTGACGGCGGCTTCTCTGACGGGGATTTGCCGGATATTGCTTATACGCTCCAGATTGGACGGGAGGCTCTGGAAGAAAGATTGGCGCTGACGGCTGTATCGATTCGTGAACTGGAAGCCAAGCTGAATATGTTCCTGGAAGGCCATGAGGAAGCGGAGGATATGTATCGCGGGCATGTTAAGGCGCACAAGGAATTGTTGAGCTTTTTCGGAGACGATGAGGAGTTGAAAGAAGCTGTTGAGAAATGGATCAAGCGTAAGAAATACGGTACGCTGCTTGATTTCTGGGTGAAGGGAATCACGCTGGATTGGAGTCTGTTATACGGCTCGAACAAACATAAACTGCGTCGCGTCAGCCTGCCCACGTATCCCTTTGCCAAAGAGCGTTATTGGGTGCCCGAGGGTGCCATTAGGGAACTCGCAGCGGGAGCGGGGTTTATTGCTGCGCTTCATCCGTTGGTTCAACAAAACAGCTCTATTTTTGAGGAAATGCGGTACAGCTCCGCCTTTACAGGGCAGGAATTTTTCTTGAAGGATCATGCTGTGCAAGGGCGGGCTGTTATGCCGGGTGTCGTACATCTGGAGATGGCGCGTGCAGCCGTCAAGGCCGCGTTGGATGGCCGCCCGGCTGATCTTGCAACTGCGGATCAATGGGGCATTCGCCTATATAACGTACTTTGGACGCGTCCCTTGGCAGTAGATAAGCCCGTTCAGATTCACATCCGTTTAACACCGGAGGAAGAAGGGGACATAACCTTTGACATATTCAGCGAGCAGGAGGAACAAGAAGGAGAGCCTGTATGGTACAGCCAGGGAAGCGCCGTTTTGCATCAGGTTCATCACCCCCCTTCCCTGGATCTTCTGACCATTCGGGAATCCTGCTCGATAAACCGATATTCCTCTACGGATATTTATGATACGTTTCGTTCGATTGGTATCGAATATGGTCCAAGACAGCGGGCTATTCAGGAATTGTACGCGGGGCATGGCCAAGTTTTGGCTAAGCTTGCGCTGCCCGAATCCTTGAATCAGACATTAAAGCCCTACATTCTTCATCCGAGCTTAATGGATGCGGCACTCCAAAGTATGCTTGGTTTGGGCATGGGAGATGCCGCGAATATCCGACTTTTGTTGCCTAACGCTTTGCAAGAACTGGACATCTTTGGAGCCTGCGGTTCTTCCATGTGGGCCTGGATTCGATATCAGGTTGACAGTGAAACGGATGTGCGGGGCAATAAAGAAACAATCATGGATATTGATTTGTGCGACCAAGAAGGAAAAGTCCTGGTACGGATGAAAGGTATTTCTTGCGCGGAACTTGCTGGAGCCCGGATTCGGGCAGCCAGGGATACGAAGGATACATTGAGGCTTCATGCGGAATGGCGTAATCAGCCGATTTCGTTGCAAGCATCATCGGCTGATTACGGGGATCATTGGATTATTTTATGTGATCCCAAGGCTGATTGGGCAGAACAGATTGAGAGCCGGATGAGCGGAGTCCGCTGTCTTGTTTTGAATTCGAAATTGTCAGGCCCGGCCGAAAAATATCAGAGCTATGCGCTTCAGATGTTTGAACACATTCAAGCGCTGTTAAGAACGAGAACTGAACGCAGCGTGTTCATGCAGCTTGTCGTGCCCTTGCGTGCAGAAAGCCGACTGTGCGCGGCGCTCGGCGCTCTGTTGAAAACAGCGCAAGCGGAAAATCCGCGTATCCGCGGACAAGTCCTCGAAGTCGAGGCGGACATTGGCTCCGACGTTTTGGCAGCCATATTGAACGAGAACAGCCAATTGCCTGATGACGAGCGAATTCGCTATGCGGGCTCTCAACGATCTGTATGTTTCTGGAAGGAAACGCCCATTCCAAATGAAGGACAGGCAATCCCTTGGAAAAAGCAAGGGGTCTATATCATAACAGGCGGAGCAGGCGGTTTAGGGTTGATTTTTGCGAAAGATATGGCGGAGCAGGTCGGCAATGGCGTGTTGATTTTGTCTGGCCGATCCCCGCTGAACGCGGAGAAGCAAGCCAAGCTGAAAGAAATCGAAGCGTACGGAACTCAAGTGGTCTATCGACAGATGGATGTGACAGATCCCGCAGCAGTTGAGGAGCTTATACGTGAATCAGTAAGACGGTTCGGCGGCATCGATGGCATTATTCACAGCGCAGGCGTTACACGCGATGCCTATATGATTCAAAAGTCCGCCGAACACTTCAATGAGGTTCTCGCCCCCAAGGTGGCAGGTTTAGTAAATATGGACGAAGCTGCCGGCGCCATGGATCTGGATTTCTTTATGATGTTCTCCTCGATTGCCGGAGCGGTCGGCAATCCGGGTCAGGCAGACTATGCCGCAGCGAATGCTTTTATGGATGCTTATGCGAATTATCGCAGCAGTCTCGTTGCTCAAGGAAAGCGCAAGGGACGGACACTATCGATCAATTGGCCGCTCTGGCATGAAGGCGGGATGCGCGTGGGAGGCGAGATGGAAGCCATGATGGCGAAGCATACAGGCATGACAGCTCTGAAGATCCCTGTTGGTCTGCAGGCCTGTTATCAAAGTCTTGCTTCCGATTGGGCGCAGATGCTTGTATTGCACGGCGACCGGGAAAAATTACGGCATTTTATAGGAGGCTTTGAGAGCAATGAAGAAGCAGAGTCTCCTGCCGATGCCTATTTTGTAAGGATTTCGGAAAAAGTTTCCAGCGGCGAATTAACTGAAGAACAATTCAGGGAAATTATCCTTTTGCGGTAAGGTGAGGTGGGAAACAGAATGGATCAAGATGTGAAAGGGTTATACCGTCAAATCAAAAGCGGGAAGATCACCCATGAACGAGCTGCCAGAAAAATTCAGGAGATGGTGCGTAGCAAGCAAATTCCGATTCTTAATTTTGCGGCCGATCCGGACAGTGGAGCCATTTTCGAATCAGAACCGGCGCTGCAAACTACAGGAGAAGAACAACTGCGCAAGCAAGCGGTCAACTACATGAAGCATCTGCTGTCTTCGGTACTGAGACTGCCGGCAGAGCGTATTGAAGCAGACGCGCCTATGGAGAAGTATGGCATAGATTCAGTCATGATGATGGAATTAACCGAGAAGCTGGAGCAAAAGTTCGGTTCGTTGCCCAAAACGTTGTTTTTTGAGTATCAGACGATTCAGGAATTGACGAATTATATATGGAAAGTATGCAGGAAATCGTTCATCGGCTTGCTGGATATCGAACTGAAAGCGCCAGCCGTCAAGGAGGCGGAACGCATATCCCCGGAAAAGACGTCAACATCTGCAATTTCCGCGCCGGCCGTCACTCAACCCCGCAAGCGGACTCGCTCCGCTGGTTCCGCGAAGAAACTTTTGGCTGATAAAAAGCCGGAAGCGCTGGATATTGCTATTATCGGGCTTGCGGGGCGATATCCGGGGGCTCGTAATGTTCGGCAATTGTGGGAGCAGTTAAGCCAGGGAAAGGACTGTATCACCGAAATACCCGCTGATCGGTGGGATCACGGTCTCTATTTTGACGAAGAGAAAAATAAATCTGGAAAAACTTATAGTAAATGGGGAGGCTTCCTGGAAGGGGTGGATCAGTTTGATCCGCTCTTCTTCCATATCTCGCCGCTTGAAGCGGAAGGGATGGACCCGCAGGAGCGCCTGTTTCTGGAATGTGTATATGAAACGATGGAGGATGCAGGTTACGCCCGGTCTATTGCCGGAAGCAAAGGAACGAATCTCGGCAAGAGCGGCGCAGTTGGCGTGTATGTAGGCGTGATGTACGAAGAATATCAGTTATATGGAGCTCAGGAGCAGACACGGGGACGCAATGTGGCATTGGGTGGAAATTCATCCTCTATCGCGAACCGGGTATCTTATTTTTTTAATTTTCACGGGCCGAGTATAGCTCTGAACACGATGTGTTCTTCTTCTTTAACCGCAATCCATTTAGCTTGCCAAAGCTTGCAAAGAGGCGAATGCAGCGCCGCCATTGCCGGCGGAGTCAATGTATCCGTACATCCGAATAAGTATTTGCTGCTCGGACAGGGAAGCTTTGTCTCAAGCAAAGGGCGCTGTGAAAGCTTCGGCGAAGGGGGCGACGGCTATGTGCCAGGCGAAGGTGTAGGCGCGATATTGCTTAAACCGCTCGATAAAGCTGTTGCTGATGGCGATCACATCTACGGCGTGATTAAAGGAACAGCGATTAATCATGGAGGCAAAACCAACGGGTATACGGTTCCGAATCCGAATGCGCAGGCCGAAGTCATTTGTCAGGCTTTTCAAGGGGCGGGCATTGATCCTCGAACGATTAGCTATATCGAAGCCCACGGCACCGGTACTTCATTAGGCGATCCTATAGAGATTGCGGGTTTGACAAAAGCTTTTGAAGTCTATACGCAAGACAAGCAGTACTGCTCCATCGGCTCGGTCAAGTCGAACATTGGACATTGTGAGAGCGCAGCTGGAATTGCTGGTATTACCAAAATTTTGCTTCAGATGAAGCATCGCCAATTGGCTCCTTCCCTGCATGCCAAGCAGCTCAATAAACATATTGATTTTGCAAACAGTCCCTTTGCCGTTCAGCAGAAGCTGGAAACATGGCAGCGGCCTGTTATCGGGCAGCGTGAGCTTCCGCGGATTGCCGGCATTTCATCATTTGGCGCCGGAGGGGCTAATGCTCATATCGTTATCGAGGAGCATATCGCGAACGGCGACGAGCTTGCCCTTCCTTCGTCTAACCCGGATCAACCGGTTATCATTGTTTTATCCGCCCGGAACGAAGAGCGTCTCAAAGAAAAAGCGCGTCAATTGCTTGCTTTTATTGTCGAGCAAGGTCTGTCTGAGCAGCATTTGGTTTCGATGGCTTACACGCTTCAAGCAGGCCGGGATGAGCTGAAAGAACGCCTGGCCATGACTGCAGGCTCGATCCGTGAGCTTACAAATAAGCTGGAAGCTTATCTCGCTGGCGGGCAGGAGATTGAGAATCTGATGCAGGGTCAAGTCAAACCTATTCACGAGGCGATGGCAATCGGGGAAGATGGGGATATCGAGAAAGTCATCGAAAGTTGGCTTGAGGAAGGATCCTATGCCAGGCTGCTTGAGCTATGGGTCAGCGGAGTATCTATAGACTGGAATAGATGGTACAGCGGCAAAAAAGTAAAGCGAATGAGCCTGCCCACGTATCCTTTTGAACGGAAGCGGTATTGGCTGGAGCAGACAAAGCCGATGCCAGCGGCAATAACGGCAGATGAGCCGAATCAACTGCACCCACTGGTTCACGCAAATACGTCCAATCTGGCTGAGCAGCGGTTTCGTTCCACCTTTACGGGACAGGAATTTTTTGCAGCGGGCCATATTGTGCAGGACCAGCGATTGTTTCCCGGCACAGCTTGTCTGGAAATGATTCGGGCCGCTGTGGAGCAAGCGGCAGAAGGCATCGATCCAAGTGGCAAGGCGCTTCAATTGAAGAATATAACCTGGATGCGTCCTATTAAATTCGAGGATCGCCCGGTTGATATCCAAATCGGAGTATACCCTCAAGATAACGGGGAGATTAATTGTACCATATCCAGTGCAGCGGAACTCCCGGCTGCTGAACTGACCGTACACAGCCAAGGAACTGCAGTGCTGCTTGCGCCCATTGCGGAAGCACCGAGATTGAATCTGCAGGCGCTTCAGGCGGCATGCAGGGGCGGATATGTATCGGCTGATGAATGTTATAGCCTGTACAGAAGGATGGGCGTGCATTACGGAGAAGAGCAGCAGGGGATCGAGTTTATTCATGCTGGCGAAGGCTGCGTGCTGGCTCATTTGAAGCTACCTGTCTCCGCAGCCGATGGGCTGGATTCCTGGGTGCTGCATCCGGTCCTGATGGACGCTGCCATTCAAGCAGGATTGGGCTTGCGGTTGTCCGGCTTCTCGAATCGGACAAAAAGCGGGGCGGCGTCCCTGGCTATGTTCACTCCGTTTGCTCTGGAGGAGCTTGTCATTTATGGGCGCTGTCTGCCTAGTATGTGGGTGTCGATTCGTTACAGTGAAGACGGGTCGAACAGGGATAGAGTGGAGAAGCTTGACCTTGACCTGTGCGATGAGCAGGGAACTGTTTGTGTGCGGATGAAAGGCTTTTCGATGATTCGCAAAGAGGAGAGCACGTCAGCTTCTTCCCCGTCGGATCCTGCCGCTGTAGCTTCTCAGAAGCATTCGGAGGCGCTGCTGCAGCAGCCGGTGTGGGACGTTGTCTCTATAGCGGATTGGGGGACGGCGTCTCCATACCCAACCGATCATGTGCTGTTGATTGGCGGCACTGCCGATCAGCGAAACGCCATCAAACTCAGCTATCCTGGGTTGCAAGAGCTGTTTGTGCAGCCTGGCGCGACGATCGAAGAGATCGCCGCTCAGTTAAAAGCACTGCCGGCTATAAAGCACATCATCTGGATCGTTCCTCATTCCGACCTTGTCACTTACGCTTCCGACGCTGTTATTCAGAGCCAGCAGGAGGGGGTGATTCAACTTTTTCGATGGGTCAAATCGTTGCTGAGCCTGGGATTCGGGTCTAAGGAACTGTACTGGACAATCTTGACAACCGGGACACAGGCGGTTCATCCGCAAGATGCGGTACATCCAACTCATGCAAGTGTTCACGGATTTGCAGGTTCCCTGGCAAAAGAATGGACAGAATGGAAAATTCGCCTGATTGATTTGGAGCCGGATTCAGATATTCCTTACGGCCAAATGACCATGATTCCGCCAGACCCGCAAGGAAATGCGTGGGCTGTGCGCAATCGGCAGTGGTACCGTCAGAAGCTGCTGAAGGTGAACGGTATTCATGCACCTTCGTCCACCGTGTACCGAAAGAATGGGGTGTATGTCGTCATTGGCGGAGCCGGAGGCATCGGTGAAGCCTGGAGCGAATACATGATCCGCACCTACCAGGCCCGAATCGTATGGATCGGCCGACGAGCGCAAGACGACAGCATCAGCGCTAAGCTCGATCGATTGGGCAATTGGGGCCCGGCACCTGTATATCTCGCTGCGGACGCAAGTGACTATCGGGCTCTTCAAGCCGCTTATGAAGATATCAAAGCGAGGTACGCTGTCATTCATGGGGTGATTCACTCGGCCGTCGGTGCACTGGATCAAAGTATGGCCCAGATGAACGAATCCCGGTTTCAGGCGGGACTGTCTGCGAAAATAGACGTAAGTGTACGAATGGCGCAAGTATTTGGAAGAGAACCGTTGGATTTTGCCCTGTTTTTTTCATCGATCGGTTCTTTCGGCAAGCCGCTCGGACAAAGCAGTTACACAGCCGGCTGTACGTTCGCGGACGCTTTTGCTCTTCAGCTCAGGAAAGAATGGTCTTCTTCGGTCAAAGTGATGAACTGGGGTTACTGGGGCGACATCGGGATAGGAAGCGCAGTCCCGCGAGCCTTTAAGAACAGGATGGCGCAAAGCGGAATCGGCTTTATCGAGCCGGCTGACGCCATGATCGCTTTGGAAGCGCTGCAGGCAGGACCCATCGATCAATTATCGTTGATCCAATTGGATCAATCACGGGCTCAGCAGTATGCGGATGAGGATGAATGGCTGGAGGTATACCCCGAACAGCGTGCAGTATCCGGTTCGAGTATTCGAAACTTGATGCCGCAGGCGGGGCCGCAAGTGGAACAGTTGATAGCCAATGGGGCTGCCTTAAGAGAAGGGATGGATCGTTTGCTTGGCCGACTGCTTTGGGGCGAGCTGCAGCGAAGCGGGATACTCGCGGATCAAAGTAGACTACTGGATATGTACAAGCGTTGGTTCGAGGAGAGTATGTCGCTTCTGACGAAACATGGAATATTCCCGCAAGCAGGTAATTACGACAGCGCTTACAGGGATTCTTTAAACGAAGGGGATGCAGCTTGGCAGGAGCAAAAAGAGCGATGGCGGGAAGAGACGAACTTGAGGGCCCAATTGTCGCTGGTGGAAGCAACGCTGCAAGCACTGTCGGATATTTTAACAGGCAAACGTCCGGCCACTGAGGTTATATTTCCGAATTCTTCGATGGAGCGTGTAGAAGGTATCTACAAAAATAATGAGGCAGCCGACCACTTCAATGAAGTGCTTTCCGATACGGTCATTGCCTGTATCCAGGAACAGCTGCGGCATGATCCCGACGCACAGATTAGTATTCTTGAGATTGGAGCTGGAACAGGGGGGACGAGCGCCATTGTTCTGGACAAGCTCAAGCCGTATCGCAACCGCATTCGGGAATATGCGTATACGGATCTTTCCAAAGCCTTTTTGATGCATGCCGAAAACGAGTACGGTTCCGATCATCCTTATTTGACAACTCATATTGTGAATGCGGAACAATCGCTGTTCGAGCAGCTTGTACCAACCGGCAGCTTTGATATCGTTATAGCGGCTAACGTGCTGCACGCGACCAAAGACATTCGCCAAACGATTCGGAACGTGAAGGCGGCTTTAAAGTCCAATGGCTGGATTGTAATGAATGAGCTTAGCGCCCATTCGTTATTTACCCATTTGACTTTCGGCCTTTTGGAAGGCTGGTGGTTGTACGAGGATGCAGAAATAAGAATTCCGGGCGGGCCGGGAGTATCCTCGACAGAATGGAAAAATCTATTGGAACAGGAAGGGTTTAGGGATGTTTTCTTTCCCGCAGCAGATGCGCATGAGTTGGGACAGCAGATTATAGCAGCTTCCAGCGACGGAATGATTCGCATTCGACGCAAGCATGAATCAGGGCAATCTCCCCAGATCGGCGCCGAAGAACGGACCCGCTCCGCTTTGCGCGAAAATAAACAGAATAAGCCGGATGTTTGGCAAGATTTATTGTTGGAGAGAAGTTTGAGCTATTTCAAGAAATTGATCGGCGATACCCTGAAAATACCGACGCAGCAAATTGATCCGTCCGAGCCCTTGGAGAACTACGGCATTGATTCGATTCTGGTTGTTCAGATGACCGACACGCTTCGCAAAGCATTCGGAGAAGTAAGCAGCACCCTGTTTTTCGAATACCAAACTTTGGATGCGGTGATTGACCATTTTATCCGGACGAGGAAAGAGAAGCTGGCAGCCCTGCTGGGATTAGAACAGAACGAGCTTGAGGCACACAGCGATGATGCGGCGGCTGCGCCAAGGGCTGTTCCTTCAGCTCCGAAGCTTCTTGGCAAGGAGAACAGACTCTTTATTCAAGTAACAGAGCCGGCGGGCACTGGGCTTTCGCCTTCTCGCGAACCGATCGCAATCATCGGGGTCAGCGGACGATATCCGCAAGCAAACAATCTGGATGCTTATTGGGAGCAGTTGCAGAAGGGGGCCGATTGCATAACGGAGGTTCCCGCCGATCGCTGGGCGATGGACGAACTGTTCGAAGCAGATCCGAAGAAAGCGGCAGAGGCTGGCAAAAGCTATGGCAAATGGGGCGGATTCATAGACGGCTTTGCCGAATTTGATCCCTTGTTTTTCAATATTTCCCCGCGCGAAGCATTAAGTATGGACCCGCAGGAACGGTTGTTTTTAATGTCGTGCTGGGAAGTTATGGAAGATGCCGGGTATACAAGGGAACGTTTGGCCAAACACTTCAATCGCCAGGTCGGCGTTTTCGCAGGCATTACTAAAACGGGATTTGATTTGTGCGGGTCGGAAGACTGGAAAAGAGAGGAGCGTATTTATCCTCATACTTCCTTCGGTTCGGTGGCTAATCGGGTCTCCTATCTGTTAAATCTGCAAGGCCCCAGCATGCCGATTGATACGATGTGCTCTTCCTCATTGACCGCTATACACGAAGCTTGTGAGCACCTGCATCGACAGGAATGCGAGATAGCTATTGCGGGCGGGGTGAATCTCTATTTGCATCCGTCCAGCTACATCGCTCTTAGCGCGCAGCAGATGCTTTCCGCAGACGGACAATGCAAAAGCTTCGGTCTGGGCGGCAACGGCTTCGTACCGGGGGAAGGCGTCGGTACCGTGCTGTTGAAGCCGCTGTCGCGGGCGATTGCCGATCAGGATCACATCTATGCCGTTATTCGCGCTACAGCGATCAATCATGGGGGCAAAACGAATGGTTACACGGTTCCTAATCCAATGGCACAAGGCGAGCTTATTCGCAAAGCACTGGATAAAGCGGGCATCCATGCTCGTACCGTGAGCTATATGGAGGCGCACGGAACAGGAACCGAACTGGGCGACCCGATCGAGATCGCTGGACTTACGCAGGCGTTCGGAAAAGATACGCAGGAAACCGGATTTTGCTCCATCGGCTCCGTTAAATCGAATATTGGCCATTTAGAAGCAGCTGCTGGCATCGCGGGCTTGACCAAAATTATTTTGCAAATGAAGCATCAAAAGCTTGTTCCTACGCTTCATGCGGAGCAATTGAATCCGAACATTCATTTTGCCAAAACGCCTTTTACCGTGCAGCAGAAGCTTGAAGAGTGGAGAAGACCGTCGGTCATCCTTCATGGAGTTGCACTGGAATATCCGCGCATCGCCGGCATTTCTTCTTTTGGAGCGGGCGGGGCTAATGCGCATGTCGTGATTGAGGAATATATACCGCGAACAGAAGAGCGTCCCTTATTCGCTGTTTCACCGGACCAGCCTGCGCTTATCGTCCTTTCTGCCAAAAATGAAGGGCGCCTTCGGGAACAGGTTCTGCGTTTGAACGCCTATTTGGAGAAGCATCTTCTGCAGGATGCAGCTCTTGCCGATATCGCCTACACCTTGCAAACAGGGCGCGAAGCGATGGATGAACGTTTGGCCTTGATTGTATATTCAATGAAGGAATTGAAGGAGAAGCTGCAAGCTTTTATAGAAGGTCAGGAAAGTACCGAATATGTATATCGCGGACAAGTGAAGCGCAATAAAGAAACGATGGCTCTGTTTGCCGACGATGAGATGCAGGAAGCCGTAACCCGCTGGATCGCGCGAAAGAAATATACGAAGCTGCTGGATCTGTGGGTCAAGGGGCTTTCCCTGGATTGGGATCAATTTTATGGAGATGCTCAGCCTCGCCGCATTCCTTTGCCGACGTATGCATTTGGTAAGGAACGGTATTGGATGCCTGAGGATCAGGCGAACACAAGGAGCAGAGCGTTGGTTCAGGGTGTGGAATCCCGCTTGCATCCGCTGCTTCACCGCAATACTTCCGATTTGGCGGAGCAGCGGTACAGCTCCAGCTTTACAGGTCATGAATTTTTTCTCCGTGATCATCGCGTAAAAGGCAGCCGCGTTTTGCCGGGTGTGGCCTATCTGGAAATGGCCAGAGCTGCAGTCGTTGACGCGCTGGGGAGCAGCGTGCAGGGTTCGATGTTGCAACAGAATCAAATCGAGAGAATGCGGCTCAAGAACATCGTATGGCTGCGGCCCGTCATCGTCGATGAGGAAGAGACCGGCGTTCATATTGCTCTGTGTCCAGAAGATAACGGAGAAATTGCTTTTGAAATTTACAGCCTGCCCCGCGGGAATGAAGCGGAGGCAATTGTTCATTGTCAGGGAGTGGCAGAAGCAGGCGCTCCGGCGATCCAGCCGAAGGCGGATCTGGCAAATCTGATGCATGAATGCAAAAACGGGTTTATTTCTCCTGAGCTGCTCTATGAAGCTTTCCATCAGATGGGGATCGAATATGGACCGGGTCACCGCGCCATTGAATCTTTGTACATGGGAAACGATCTGTTTTTGGCCAGGCTGTCTTTGCCCTTATCGGCATCCGATCAGGATCAGGCTTACGTGCTGCACCCAAGCCTGATGGACGCTGCCTTGCAAGCACCGCTTGGTTATTTCCTCAGTTCCGCTGGAGGAGCAGTGCCTGCCCCGGTGAAGCCTGTGCTGCCTTATGCTCTGCAGGAGCTGGAAGTGATATGCGCATGCACGAGCTCAATGTGGGCATTAATCCGGCACAGTCAAGGAAGCAAACCGGGCGATAAACTGCAGAAGCTCGACATCGATCTGATGGATGAAACGGGTCAAATTTGCGTGCGAATGAGAGGATATACAACTCGCGTTCTGGATGAGGAGGGAGACCGTGCAGATACGGCGGTTCAAACAGCGACTTTGTTGTTTGAGCCGGGTTGGGACGAACAGGCGATTGAACCCGCTGTGCAGGCTTCTTTTGAGCAGCATGTGGTGTTGATTTGCGAGCAGGATAACAATCTGGCGGCTTGGCTTGCGCAACATATGAATGAAACAAGCTGCATCCATCTTCATTCGGAAGAGGACAGCCTCGCTGAACGCTTTCAAGCGTATGCGGCTCAGATATTGGCACAGCTGCAGGCGATTCTGAACAACGGTTCCAGCGGCAAAGTGCTGATTCAGCTTGTCGGCTCGTGCAGGAATGAACAGCGGCTGTGGACCGGCCTGTATGGACTGCTGCAAACAGCCCAGATGGAGAATTCCAAAATTGTGAGTCAATTGATTGAAATGGAGCCCGAAGCTGCTTCGGAAGTCTGGAAGCAGAGGCTGCTGGAGAACCGTGTACGTCCAACGGACGGACGGGTTCAATATCGCCAAGGTAAACGCCGTGTAGGCGTTTGGAAGGAGATAGAGGCGTTGGATCATACGCCAAATTATCCCTGGAAGGACCGCGGCATTTATGTCATTACAGGAGGTGTGGGCAATCTCGGGCTTATTTTTGCTGCTGAAATGACCCGGCATGTGGAAGGGGCTGTAGTTTTTTTGACAGGACGGTCGCCGCTTTCCGCAGATATGCAAGCCAAGCTGCAGAATCTGGCGTCTTCCGGCAATCAGGTTCACTACAGGCAGGTGGATGCAGCGGATCAAGAAGCCGTTGTTGCTTTCATCGATAAGATCGTACAGGATTATGGCCGATTGGATGGCATTATCCACAGTGCAGGTCTCATTCGCGATCAGTACTTGCATGTGAAAAGTCAGGAACAGCTGCGCGAGGTTATGGCTCCCAAGGTGAACGGCCTGATCCATATCGATGAGGCGACCCGCGGACTCCCGCTGGACTTTTTTATGATCTTCTCCTCTTTGGCTGCCGTGATGGGGAACTTGGGACAGGGCGATTATGCGGCTGCCAACGCTTTTATGGATGCTTATGCCGGATATCGGGTATCGCTAGCCGAGCAGGGTCAACGCCATGGTCAAACGATTTCGATTAATTGGCCGTTGTGGCAGGAAGGCGGGATGCAGGTGCCTGCCCAGACCGGGCAATGGATGGAGGATAATCTGGGGATCGTACCGCTGCCGACGCCATCGGGCATACGAGCTTTGCTTCAGGGATTCGCCGCAAATAAAAGCCGGATTATCGTTGTGAATGGGCGGCCTGCGCCAATCAGACAAAAGCTGTTTCCGCCGCGCGTTGCTGCGGCAAAGCCGATTGCCGCAATCGCTTCGTCCATTGGACAAAACGCGGTTGGAGATGCAAAGAGCTTGCCGGACAAGCTGCTGGCCGCTCTAACGGCAGCGATTTCCAAATTGCTTAAAGTGAACGGCGATGATATCGATATCCATACCGGGCTGAGCGAATATGGGTGTGATTCCATTTCGTTCACTCAATTCGCCAACGATCTGAATCGGGATTTCAAGCTTGAATTGGCGCCTACCGTCTTTTTTGAGTATGAAACCTTGGCGAGTCTGGCTGCCTATTTATTGGAGGAACACGGCCCTAGTATTAGGGAAAAGTTTGCCGAATCGATTGGAAGCCCCGGCGTTTTACGGGCTGCGGGGGAAGAGGAGAGCTTGACCGGTTCAACCGGACAGATCAACCAACCCGCGTCTGTTTCTTTCGCAACCCGCCGCGGCCGCCGATTTGCCAAGCTTCCCGAGGTTTCTTCCGAAAGAAAGGCAGCTGCCGCCGCCGATTCGGATGCCATCGCGATTGTAGGTGTAAGCGCCTGCTTCCCGATGGCCCGGGACATCGATGAGTTCTGGAGCAATCTGGCCGAGGGCAAAGATTGCATTCGTGAAATCCCCGCTGATCGGTGGGATTGGAGAGCTATTTACGGCGATCCGGCGAAAGAAGAAAATAAGACCAATATCAAGTGGAGCGGTTTTATCGACGGTGTGGACGAATTTGATCCTTTGTTTTTCGGGATTTCTCCGCGCGAGGCCGAATTAATGGATCCCCAGCAGCGGCTGTTGATGACCCATGTATGGAAGGTGATCGAAGATGCGGGAATGTCACCGCAAAGTTTATCGGGTACGAAAACGGGGATTTTTGCAGGAACATCTTTCAGCGGCTACAGCAGTCTGATTTCCAAGGCTCAGCTTCCCGTAGACAGCTATTCCTCAACCGGGCTTGTTCCTTCTGTAGGACCTAACCGAATGAGCTTTTTTCTGAATATCCACGGGCCGAGCGAACCGATTGAGACCGCCTGTTCAAGCTCTTTGGTTGCTATTGTGCGTGCGGTGAGCGCGATTGAAAACGGCAGTTGCGAGATGGCAATTGTCGGAGGCGTGAATACGATCGTTACGCCGGACGGGCATATCAGTTTCAACAAAGCAGGTATGCTGGCGCATGACGGCCGTTGTAAAACATTTTCCGATGAAGCTAATGGATATGTCCGCAGCGAAGGCGCAGGCATGCTCTTCTTGAAGAAGCTGAGCGCAGCCGAGCGGGACGGCAATGTGATTTACGGATTGATTCGGGGAGCTGCCGAAAATCACGGCGGCCGGGCGACTTCATTGACGGCTCCGAATCCGAAAGCCCAGGCCGATCTGCTCAAAACAGCCTATACGCAAGCAGGCATTGATCCGAACACGATCACTTATATAGAAACACACGGCACGGGCACGGAGCTTGGAGATCCGATTGAAATTAACGGGCTCAAATCCGCCTTCCAGTCTTTGCATGAAATGGCGGGAAGTTCACCGAGGCCGGAGGCTTACTGCGGCTTGGGCTCCGTCAAATCGAATATTGGACACGCTGAGTTGGCTGCGGGAATTGCCGGAGTAATCAAGGTGCTGCTGCAGCTTAAACATCGGACATTGGTAAAAAGCCTGCACTGTGAGACGATCAATCCATATATCCAATTGAAAGACAGTCCCTTTTACATTGTGCAGGAAAAACAGGCCTGGATGGCCGTGAAGGATAAGGATGGCAATGAGCTGCCCCGGCGAGCGGGCATAAGCTCCTTTGGCTTCGGAGGCGCCAATGCGCATGTGGTGCTTGAGGAATATGTGCCCAAGCATCCTGCTGATCGCCGGACTGCCGCAATCACACCTGACGCCCCCGCGGTTATTGTGCTGTCGGCTAAAAATGAAGATCGCCTTTATGAGCAAGCGAAGCAGTTGTTAGCTTTTTTGCAAAAAAGACAGATCGATGACGCCGCCTTGGCGGATGTCGCTTATACGCTCCAGACAGGGCGTGAAGCGATGGAAGAGCGTCTGGCTATGACGGCTTCCTCCGTCCCTGAATTGGAACAGCATCTCCAAGCATTCATACAAGGCGGCGAAGGCAGCGGATTATTGTATCGAGGGCAGGCTCAACGGATTCAAAAGCTGATTGCCCAGTTCGGCTCGGAGGAGGAGATCAGGAACTCTGTAACGCGATGGATGGAGCAAAAAGCTTACGCAAACGTGCTGGAACTGTGGGTCAGAGGACTTTCCGTGAACTGGAGTCAACTGTACAAGGAGGGCAAACCGCGTTTAATCAGCTTGCCGACGTATCCGTTCGCTAAGGAACGCTACTGGGTGCCGGATGCCAAGAAAGAGTATGGCAGCCAATCTAACGGGACTTTGGCGATCCTGCATCCGCTGCTGCATCGCAACACCTCCGATTTTTCGGAACAACGGTTTGAATCGCTTTTTACAGGACAGGAATTTTTCTTCAAGGATCACCGAGTCAACGGGCAAAAGGTTTTCCCGGGCGCAGCCTATTTGGAAATGACTCGCGCTGCCGCGGAGAGATCGCTTGGCGGACCCAACGAAAGCCCGGGAAGCGATAGGACGGATATCCTGTATTTGAAAAATATCGTCTGGGCAAGAGCGGTTACGATCGCTGAGGAGCCTGCCAGCCTGCATATTGCACTTGTTCCCACGGAAGCCGGCCAAGCGGCTTTTGAAATTTACAGCGCATCGTACGGCAGTAACAACGAACGCATCGTACACAGTAAAGGATTAGCCGCATGGGGCTATGGAGCAGCTGTGGAAAAGCGGGATTTGCCGGCTTTGCAGGCTTCGTGCAGTCATACCGAAATAAGCCGGAGCCGCGTGTATAAAACGTTTAAGGCCATCGGAATCGACTATGGGCCGTCCCATCAAGGCATTGAAACCCTTTATATCGGAAAGGGGCAAATTTTGGCCAAACTGGCTTTGCCAGGACCCTTTGCAGTCGGTTCGCATGAATTTGTGCTCCATCCCGGCATGCTGGATGCGGCCTTGCAGGCAACGATTGGCTTTTTGTTGGGTTCGTATGCTGAAGAGGACATGCCGTTAATCCGTCCCATCGTCCCATTTGCCCTGCAGGAGATCGAAATCAGGGGGGCATGTACGGCTTCGATGTGGGCTTTGATCCGTTACAGTGAGGGCAGCCATCCCGAGAGTTCGCTCCAAAAGCTCGATATCGATATGATGGATGCCGATGGAAGTACGCGGATACGGTTGAAGGGATACACTTCTCGTGCATGGGACAGTGAATTGCAACAGGCTGCGGATAAGAATGGAGCCGAGCCGTCGTTGTTTGCGCCGGCCTGGACAGAGCAGGCGGCCAAGGCCGGGCAAGATGTCGAATATGACGAGCATCTGGTCATGATGTGCGAACCGGAACATCCTCTGGAAGACGACTGGAAATCTCGCTTTAACCGTGTTCGCTTTATTGTCCTGCAATCGCAGGAACAGGGCGTTGCTGATCGGTACAAGACGTATGCGGAATGGATACTTGAAGAGATTCAGGCGCTCTTGAGAAAGCCTTCCGCAGGGAAGGTATTGATTCAGCTTGTCTTCTCAACAAAAAAGGAACAGCAGCTTTTCAGCGGTTTGTTCGGGCTTCTGCAAACAGCTGCCTTGGAGAATCCGAGAATAACCGTGCAATGTATTGGCGCGGAGTCGACCGAGGACGTATTTATTTCCAAATTATTAGAAATAAACGCAGGCACTTTGGACATGAGAGTTCGGTATGAAGCGGGTAATCGGTATGTGGGCAACTGGGCAGAAGTGGATCGCCCCGGACAACTGGCAGCCCTGCCGTGGAAGGATCGCGGCGTCTATGTCATCACAGGCGGAGCCGGCGGTTTGGGTCTGATCTTTGCCAACGAAATTATCCGCCGGGTGAAAATGCCCGTCCTGCTGCTTGCCGGCAGCACTTCTTTGAAGCCGGAGAAGCGAGACAAGATCAGAGAGATGGAAAAGCTCGGCGCTAAGGTTGCTTACCGGCAAGTCGATATCACGAAGGCTCACAGCGTAAATGAATGGATTCATGAGATACAGCGGGAATATGGCAGGATTGATGGGATCATCCATTGCGCCGGCATCATTCGCGATAATTATTTGTTGAAGAAAACGCAGGATGAGCTGCAGGAAGTTCTCGCTCCGAAGGTTAGCGGTGTGATGCATTTGGATGAAGCGACCAAGGATGAAACGCTCGATTTCTTTATTATGTTTTCTTCCTTGGCGGCAATGGCGGGAAGCGCCGGCCAAGGCGATTATGCCGCCGCGAATGCATTCATGGACGCTTATGCGCACTATCGTTCCCAACTGGCGGCAGAAGGCCGGCGTCAGGGACGCTCCCTATCGATCAATTGGCCGCTGTGGCAGGATGGCGGGATGCAGGTTGATCCCGATCTAGCGAGAATGATGCGTCAGCACACGGGCATCGTCAGTCTGGAGACAGAAGCCGGCCTTCAGTCTTTCTATCGAAGCTGGGCCGCGGAAGGGAGTCAGGTATCGGTAGTGGCTGGCCATCTTCAGCGTCTGCAATCCGTGATGTTCCGGCAGCCCTCGCCGTCTGTGGAGCAAGCACAAGCAGCTTCCAAGCTGTCAGAGGTTGCGGTTCATCCGGACGAATTGCGGGAAAAAGCGGTTCATATGTTGAAGCAACTGCTCGCTGCTGTCATCAAACTGCCTGCGAATCGGATTGATCCCATGATGCCAATGGAGAAATACGGGATTGATTCCTTGATGATCATGCAGTTGAACAACCAATTGGAAGAGACCTTCGGTTCCCTGTCTAAAACACTCTTTTTCGAATATCAGACGTTAGATGCATTGAGCGATTATTTCCTTGAAAACCATCGGGCGCAGCTGCTGAATCTGTTAGAGATTCAACAGCCGCAGCTTGTTTCAGGGGGAGCTGTCACTCACACCGCAGCCTCAGAACCGGTAAGCCGCGAGAAGGTGGAGAGGATCGGCAGTAAGCCTGAGCGATTCGTTCCTTCCCGTCGAGACGAGAAGGAAGCAAGGTCATCCTCTGCATTGGACATCGCGATTATCGGTGTAGCCGGCCGTTATCCCGGCGCAGTCGATATTCAGCAGTTCTGGAGCAATTTGCGGGATGGCAAAGACAGTATCACAGAAATTCCGCAGGAACGCTGGGATTATCGTTTATATTACGATGAAGATAAGACGAAGTTGGGTAAAACGAACAGTAAGTGGGGCGGTTTCATGGAAGGCGTAGATCGTTTCGACCCGCTCTTTTTCCACATCTCGCCTCGGGAAGCGGAAATCATGGACCCGCAGGAGCGTTTATTCCTGCAATGCGCATTTGAAGTATTGGAAGATGCCGGTTATACCCGTGAAGCTTTAAGTAAGCGTTATGGGAATGGCTATGGCGGCAACGTGGGCGTATACGTCGGAGTGATGTATGAAGAATATCAGCTTTACGGAGCGCAGGAGCAGACGCAAGGCCGTTCTATCGCTCTTGCAGGAAGTCCGTCATCGATTGCCAATCGGGTATCGTACTTCTGTAACTTTCACGGTCCGAGTATGGCGATTGATACGATGTGTTCCTCTTCTCTTACGGCGATCCATCTGGCTTGCAATGCGCTCTTGCGCGGCGAATGCGAGCTGGCGCTTGCCGGCGGTGTGAATGTATCGATTCACCCGAATAAGTATTTGAATCTGGGTCAGGGCAAATTCGTTTCGAGCAAGGGCAGATGCGAGAGCTTCGGGGAAGGGGGAGACGGGTATGTCCCGGGGGAAGGAGTGGGCGCATTACTGCTCAAGCCGTTTCATCTGGCGGTCGCTGACGGCGATCAGATTTACGGAGTGATCAAGGGAACTGCGGCTAACCACGGCGGCAAAACGAACGGATATACCGTTCCTAATCCGAATGCCCAAGCTGATGTCATTGCACGAACATTGAAAGAAGCGGGCATTGACCCAAGAACGGTGAGTTATATCGAAGCGCATGGCACGGGAACATCGCTTGGCGATCCGATAGAGATAACAGGATTGTCCAAATCTTTCCAGAGGTACACGAAAGACAAGCAGTTCTGTGCGATTGGCTCGGTGAAGTCTAACATCGGGCATTGCGAGAGCGCAGCGGGGATCGCTGGGGTAACGAAAGTACTACTACAGATGAAGCATAAACAGCTTGTTCCTTCGCTGCACGCAGAGACGTTGAACCCGAACATCGACTTTGGCAAGACACCGTTTGTCGTTCAGCAAAGGCTGGAGGAGTGGGTGCGTCCGCAAATCAGCATAAACGGAGTAATGAAGGAATATCCGCGAAGAGCAGGCGTTTCCGCATTCGGGGCCGGAGGCTCTAACGTCCATATTCTTCTTGAAGAATATGTGCCTCAAAGCCGTCAGCATTCTCCGCAGCCTGCCATGGGGCAGCAGCCTGTACTCATTGTGCTGTCCGCCAAACAACCGGAGCGGCTGCGCGAACAGGCAGATCGATTGCTGCATGTATTGCGGCAACAATCGATTTCTGACAACATGCTCGCTGATATCGCGTACACGCTGCAAGTCGGAAGGGAAGCTATGGAGGAGCGCCTGGGCATTGAGGCTGCTTCATCGGAAGAGCTTAAGATGAAGCTGGAGGCTTTTCTGGAAGGCAACAACGCTGTGGAAGGCCTTTATCCGGGGCATCGAAAACGAGGGCAAGAGGCATTTCTCGCTTCGGCCGACGAGAGCTCGGCTGCTGATATACCCGGATTGCTTCAACAACGTAAATATGGTGAAGTTCTGGCGTTGTGGAGCAATGGGGCATTTGTGGATTGGGAGAATATGTATGGCGGCGGCATACGGCAGCGAGTCAGTTTGCCCACGTATCCTTTTGCCAGGGACCGCTATTGGGTTCCTGCGATGAGTGACAAAGCGGATATGGAGTTTACCGGCCGTACTCTTCCGCTCCATTCCGGCGATCAGAAAGAAACTGAGGCCGAGGAACAGGTTGCGCTGTACCCGGAAACGGTTGCCTCTGTGTTTCAGAACATGAAGCAGCAACTGAAAAGCGCAGTGAAGCCTTTGGATTTGTCTGCTGCTTCCCCGCAAGCGGCAGAGTCGGAGATCGGGGAAGTGCGCTCTCAAGTGCAAGAGGTACTCGTACGGTACTTATCTGAATTGCTTGAGGTCAGCGATGAGTACTTGGATGTTCATGTGGAGTTGGATGAGTACGGATTCGATCAAATCAAACAGGTCGAACTTATTCAGAGATTAAATCAGACCTACGAACTGGATATGACACCGGCTATTTTCTTGGAGTATCCGACAATCCTTAATCTTGTCCAATATTTGTTAATTGCTTACACCGAAAGATTGACAGCCTACTATCAACGGTTAACCGTCAAAGTGTAAGATATTTGCTGCACGTGTACAGGAGGGAAAAGAATGAAGGTAATGGATCGGCATCTCAGCAAGCTGCTGTGGGCGCAATTGCAGGCTGTGGGCATATCGTTCCATGGAAGTAAGGGAACGGACATTGACCTCAAACACACCGGGATCAGCCATGGATATGAGAGATGGTTGGAAACGAGTTTATTGTTGCTGGTTCAAGAACGAATACTTGCCTGCGATGGGCAGTTTTATTATCTGGCCGATGAAGTTCCTGCGAATGTGAACACCGTATGGGAGGAATGGGAACAGCAGAAGACAGCTTGGTTGAATGAACCCGATCTGAAAGCTCAAGTGAGATTAGTCGACGCAGCGCTTCGTGCGCTGCCCGACATTCTCGCCGGAAAACTGCCCGCTACAGATATTATGTTTCCAGGATCCTCGATGGAATTAGTTGAGGGTATCTATAAGAACAATCGTGTATCGGACTATTTTAACGATGTGCTCGGAAATACGCTGATTTTATTTATAGAAGAAACACTCAAGCATAATCCTTCTGCGCAGATACGAATTTTTGAGATTGGCGCGGGGAGCGGAGGGACGAGCGCAGGGTTGTTCAATAGATTGCAGGCGTACAGGGATCATATCAAGGAATATTGCTATACGGATATTTCGCGAGCCTTTTTGCTGCATGCCGAAAAAGAATACGGCCCGGACAATCCTTATTTGACTTGCCGAATTTTCAATACAGAGCAGTCTGTTGCCGGACAAGGCATTATACCGGGTGCCTATGACGTGGTAATTGCCGCTAATGTGCTGCATGCCACGGCCAATATTCAAAAAACCTTGCGCAACGCCAAAGCTCTCTTGAGAAAAAACGGTCTCCTTTTATTGAATGAAATCAGCACACATTCTTTGTTCACCCATCTGACCTTTGGACTGCTGAAAGGATGGTGGCTGTATGAAGATCCGGAGCTGCGCATTCCGGGCTGTCCTGGACTATATCCTAGTGTATGGCAGCAGGTGCTGGAAAGCGAAGGCTTTGGCTCTGTATTCTTCCCGACGGAAGAATCTCATCATTTGGGTCAACAAATTATCGTTGCTGAAAGCGATGGAGTGGTTCGGCAAATACAGGAAAGCAAGCCCGCTCCATTATCTGAAAAGGAAAAAGGCGAGCTGCCCCCGTCCCGTCGGGATAAACCCAATCGTCCGGTGACGAGCGTGCGTGAGGCTTCCTCCAACTCCAGAATCGTCGATTTCGTGAGAGAGAGATTGATCGTAACGATGTCTGAAGCATTGAAGCTGGACAGGGATCTGATCGATCTTGATCAATCGTTTGCCGATTATGGACTTGATTCCATTATTGGCGTCAATTTTGTTCAAGCGGTTTCCGACATACTGAGGATCGATTTGCAAACCACCGACATCTTTGATTTTAGCTCGATTCGCCGCCTAACGGAGTTTATTGTGTCAGAGCACGGAGATGCCATTGCAGCCATGTTGCCGGGAAGCGAGCATTCTTCGGTTCCTCATCAGGAAATAAAGGCAGAGCCGCAGGAGCATAAAAACGCTTTTAGGCAGGTGGGAAATTCACAGAGAAGCACGATCAGAGAAACGGATACTTCTCAACTGACCGATCAAGCAGACTCTGCCGCTTATTATGAACCTATTGCTATCATTGGAATGAGTGGCAGATTCGCCAAGTCCGGCAGTGTGGATGCGCTGTGGGAACATTTGGCTAATGGCGATAATCTGGTAGATCGAATTTCCCGTTGGGACTTGTCCCAATACCATAAAAAGGAAGACTTGTATTGCGATTACGGAAGCTTTTTGGATGGGATCGATCAATTCGATCCGTTATTTTTCAATATATCGGGGATTGAGGCCACTTATATGGACCCGCAGCAGCGTCTTTTTTTAGAGGAGTCATGGAGGGCGCTGGAAAATGCGGGGTACGCAGGAGCCAAAGTTGGGGGAACTCGCTGCGGGGTGTACGTTGGATGTGCGGCAGGGGATTATAACACACTGTTTACCGAAAACCTTCCTCCTCAGGCGTTATGGGGCTCTCTCAATTCAGCGATTGCGGCTCGCATTGCTTATTGTCTGGATCTTCAAGGTCCTGCTATTGCTGTGGATACGGCTTGCTCCAGCTCTCTTGTTTCGATCCATCTCGCCTGCCAGGGATTGTGGTCCGGAGAGACGGACATGGCCTTGGCCGGAGGTATTTATATCCAGGCTACGCCTCAATATCACTTGTTGGCCGATGGAGCGGGGATGCTGTCGCGTACCGGCAAGTGCTACACCTTTGACAACCGGGCTGACGGTATGGTGCCGGGAGAAGCCGTTGGGGCGGTTGTACTCAAACGCCTCCGCGACGCAATCGATGACGGTGACCATATCTACGGCGTCATTCGCGGTTCGGGGATCAATCAGGACGGTACGACCAACGGCATAACGGCGCCCAGCCTCAAGTCGCAAGAACGGCTGGAGCGCGAGGTGTATGAAACGTTTGGCATTGATCCGGCACAGATTCAGATGGTTGAAGCGCATGGAACGGGCACCAGGCTCGGCGACCCGATCGAGTATCAGGCGCTCAGCCGGGCTTTCCGCCATTATACCGATGATGAGCAATTTTGTGCGATCGGTTCGTTGAAAACGAACATTGGGCATACGCAGCTTGCCTCCGGTGTAGCCGGGTTAATCAAAATTCTGCTGTCCTTGCAGCATAAGCAGATACCGCCCTCTCTACACTTCGAGTCGGGCAATTCGAACATTCAGTTTGCGAGCAGTCCCTTTTATGTGAATACAGCATTGAAGGAATGGAACGTGAAACCAGGGGTCAAAAGGCGTGCCGCCATCAGCTCATTCGGCGCTACAGGAACGAATGCGCACATGGTGATCGAAGAAGCTCCGCAGATGGAGCGCGTGCACGCCGGGAAGCCGGGTTACCTGATCGTCTTATCGGCGCAAAGCCAGGGGCAGCTGCGTC
>NZ_JBZYAO010000055.1:5772-44108 GCF_059820445.1 Paenibacillus sp. sgz302190 | reverse complement strand
AGATTTTTTAATTATCCGCCAGACAAAAAGCATCAATAAAATACAGTTTTAGGAACATTTTGAAACAAATTTTTCATGTCAGGTTTGATGCAAAGCTAGTGGGGAAAACCTGCACTTTCGCAGGTTTTTTCCCTAGCAAGCTGCTTACTGCCCAGTTGTGCAGTTCCACGACCTACACCGGGAAAGGCGTGCGCCCAGAAAAAGCGGCTGTCCTCCAAATTAGCTACACTTGTGTTTCCCTAGCCCTCATAGAGTGCCGCGACTTTTTCGCGAACGGCGCTTCCATCTTTTTTTGCATTGACAATCGCAGCGGGAAGTTTTATATTCGTTGTACATACAAAATAAAAAAACGCGCTGGGAGCTGCGCGCGGTTCGGAAAGGGGCGCCGTTACAATGGATGAAGGATTTCTGCACAATTGTTTATTTTTCACCACGAACCGTTTAAGCCGTGCCATTACGAGAATGGCCGAAGAAGAATTCGCATCGACCGGACTTAGTCCCATGTACGGATTTTTGATCCGACTCGTCATCGGTACTCCCGGAATTTCCCAAAAAGAATTGGCCGAAAAGCTCTATATAACGCCCTCCACGCTTACAAGATTTATCGACAAGCTGGAAGCCAGACGTTTGGTCGAGCGCAAGGTACAGGGGAAAACCGTGCTCGTATATCCGACAAGCAAGGGAAAAGAGCTGGAAGGCGACATTCGTCAAGCCTCGAAAAATTTGCGCCTCAAATATGAAGCCATTTTGGGTGCGGAAGCTTCGGATCAATTGTCCAAAAACCTTGAAGCGACGAGCGAGCAATTGGAAAAGTAAGCATTTCGATTTTTTTAGTATTTTGGTTGTACAACGAAAAAAGGAGTGACCAGCGAGTGAACCGAAGCGTGGGATCGTCGAAGCTTTATTATGGATGGGTGGTTGTGCTCATCACCTTTGTTACTTTGCTCGTGTCGGCGGGAATCCGCTCCATGCCGAGCATTTTCATGCTTCCGTTCGAAAAAGAGTTCGGCTGGAATCGCGGCAGCATATCCGGAGTCGTATCGATCGGCATATTTTTGTATGGCATCGTAGGCCCTTTTTCGGCGGCTTTGCTGGCAAAGTTCGGCATTCGGAGAATGATGGTAATATCGCTGGCGGTATTGGCCATAAGCCTTTCCATTACGCCGTATATGAAATATTTGTGGCAATTCGAGCTCATTTGGGGATTTGTAGCGGGGCTCGGTACGGGGATGATGGCCAACGTGCTTGGTGTGACGGTCTCCAATCAATGGTTCGCCAAACGGAGAGGGCTTGTCGTCGGAATGCTCACGGCCAGCGCGGCTACAGGCCAACTGCTGTTCCTGCCTTTACTGGCCAAAATAACGGTGGAAGCCGGTTGGAGGTATTCGATTTATACGGCAGTGGCGGTCGTTGTGGCCGTGCTCGTTGTCGTAGCGGTCTGGATGCGGAACCATCCTTACGACGTAGGGGCCGCTGCCTACGGTTCGGAAGAGATCGTCAAACCGGATGCGTTCCAAGGAAGCATTTTTCTTACGCCGCTGCGTACGCTTCGGTCGGCAATGAGCAGCAAAACTTTTTGGCTGCTTGCGGGGACGTTCTTCTTTTGCGGCTTCTCCACAAACGGGCTGATCGGCACGCATCTCATTCCGGCTTGCGGGGATCACGGCATTCCGGAGGTGATGGCCGCAGGGCTGCTGGCTCTGATGGGGCTGTTCGACCTGATCGGCACAACGCTTTCGGGATGGTTGTCGGACCGCTTCGACAGCCGCTGGCTCCTCTTTTGGTATTACGGGCTGCGCGGTCTTTCCCTGCTCTTTTTGCCGTATGCGCTTGATTCAAGTCCGATGTCGCTCTTGATTTTCTCGGTCTTTTACGGGCTTGATTGGATTGCGACGGTCCCTCCGACCGTGAAGTTGGCTTCGAAAGAGTTCGGCAAAGAAAAGGCCGGGATGATTTTTGGCTGGGTAGTCGTCGCTCACCAGTTAGGCGCATCGGCAGCGGCATATGGCGCCGGATTGATGCGGGACTGGATGGGGACTTATACCATTGCCTTCATCGGCGCGGGATTCGTCTGCCTGCTTGCCGCAGTTATGGCCGTGCGGATTTCGAGAGCGGGAAGCGCGGTTCGTCAAGCGATGTGATGGATTTTGCCAGGAGAAAGAGGTATAATGCCCAATAGATATGAAATCGCGCTAAACAAAGGCAGGAAACCCGCATGATAAGAAAAATCGTTTCCCTGGCATGCATCGTCCTCGGCATCATCGTTTTTCTTTACCCGACGGTCAGCGATCGCTATGAGAGCTATCAGCAGCAAAAAATTTTGCGGCAATGGCAGGAAAATTTGCGCCATATCGATGAACCGGCCCCCGAGACGGATGCGGCGGCGGTCAGCGCTCCTTCTTCGGCCGGGACATCCGCAGAGATGCCGCCGGTAATCCCTTTGAGCGCGGAGCCGACAGCGATGCCGGCAGCGATGGAGCTGAAAAATATCGAGGGCGTTTTAATCATCGACAAGATTAATTTGAAGCTGCCGATATTAACGGATGCGACGCCGGTCAATCTGAAGCTGTCCCTTGCGAGCATTGCCCATACAGGCAAAGCGGGCGAAGTGGGGAATTATGCCATTGCCGGCCACAGGAACCTTACTTACGGCAAAAATTTCAATAGGCTGGACGAAGTGGACGTAGGAGATTTGGTCGAAGTGGACACAGGCAGCAAACAGTTCGTGTACAAAGTCGAAAGCAAACAGTACGTTCTCCCGGAGGATGTCTGGGTGTTGAACGGGAACGGCAAAGACAGCGAGATTACGCTGATTACATGCCATCCGATGGAAAACCCGACGCACCGCATCGCAGTCAAAGGAAAATTAATAGAAACTAAGACTAGTTAAACGGACAAGTCTATGATATAATCGCTCTATTAAAAAAATAAGATTTCGGTGCTTTCCACCGATAAAGGCAAATCTAGCGAAAGCTAGAGACGCAAAACTAAAGGGCCTTCCTTAGCAAGCGCTAAGTTGGCAGCCAGTTACCGAAAGGAGAGTTTTTTATGTTCAAAAAAACCTTTGTATCCATGATGGTCGTTGCACTTCTTCTGATCCTTGCACCGAAAGGGACTTACGCAGCTTCCGCTCAAGCGGCAGTAGACAAAAGCCTTCTGAACAAAGGAGTCGTTACAGTCAACTACGCGAATGCGAAAAATACGAAAGCCCTCGTCCGGATTTCCAAAGGGAACGTCAAATTTGATTATAACCTGGCTGAAGGCGCCCAGTATCCTCTGCAATTAGGCAACGGCAGTTACACTGTTCTCGTTGCGGAGTCGACAGGCGGCAACAAATATAAAGTAGTCGCGCAAGAAACGGTCGATTTGAAGATGGACGACGAAAATGCAGTGTTTTTGCAATCCATTCCGCTCATCGATTGGAACAAAGATACCAAAGCGGTTGTGAAGGCCAAGGAACTGACGGCCAAAGCCGAGACGGACAAGGACAAAATTACCGCTATTTATGCCTATATTACGGCAAATATTACATATGATAACGATAAAGCGCAAACCGTCGAGGGCGGTTACATCCCGAATTTGGATGAAATTTATGACGCATCGAAGGGAATTTGCTATGATTATGCATCTACTTTTGCGGCCATGGCAAGAAGCGTAGGCATTCCGACCCGTCTGGTTATGGGTTATTCGGCTGAAGCGCCGGAAACTTATCATGCATGGAATCAAGTTTTCCTGAAAGATACGGGCGAATGGGTTACGATCGATACGACGTACGACTCGGCTCGGGTACAAGGCGGACAAGACACGCCGATGCTGAAAGATGCTGCAAACTATACGATCACCAAAATGTATTAAAAGCGAAGTTCCGCTCCGAGAGCGGGAAATACAATAGATGAAGGAACTTGCATTCGAACCTGAGTGCGGGTTCTTTTTTTGTTGCGGCTGTTTGTTCAGTTTATGTTCAGTATTAAGTTTTAGAATACAAAATGTGACTTGTTTTTTACAGAGAGAAAAAAGAAAAAAGAAAGAAAAGTTAATCCGACCGGGAGGGAGTGAAGCAGGCGCCGGAGGCAGAAGCGGGAAAAGGCTTCAATTCGGCCGACAAAGCGTGAAGCAAAGCAACGGAGTCAATTTCATACTTCAATTCCCTTGATCGGTTTGGATCATGAAGGTCGGAGAAATTTCGCGATCCGGCTATTTCAGTTGCTGCGGACCGGAATATATAGAGAAATAGAGCGCAGCGATTGAAATTATGAAATTGACTTCAGCGAGGTTGAACCGGGAATGGAGGAATTGAAAGACAATGTTGAAGAAAAAAACAAGTGCTCTGCTGATTGCACTTTTGATTTTTATGCAGAGCATTTCCGGAGCGGGCTTTTTAAATCAAGCGAGCGCTGCGACGATTTCAAGCAATATTATCGATAGCGTGTCGTTAGCCGTATACGACAGCGCCGGTCAAGTGGTGACGGGCAACGTGTACGAGCAAGGTTCCAAAGTACAGTTGGATTACACATGGTCGCTCCCCAATGGTCATGGTTACCACAGCGGGGATACATTTACGTTCACGTTACCGCAAGAGTTTCTGCTTTTCAATAATATCGGTCCTAGTCCGCTATTAATAGACAACGAAGAAGTGGGAACGTTTAGCGTGAACAAAGATACTCATGCAGCCGTTATGACCTTTAATAACTACATAGAGACTCATGATAACGTACGAGGCATCCTTGCACTCAACACGCAATTCGATAAGCAAAGAGTTACAGGCAGCACCACGCAAATTATTAAAATTCCGATCAAAAGCGGCGAACAAGTCTTTACGCTGAAATTCAAGCCGAACATCACTTCGACGATCGGGAAAAGCGGCGTGCCGCAAGGCTTTAACGCCAAAAACATCGACTGGACCATCGACGTGAACAAGACGCTCGATTCCGTACAGAACGCGGTTGTAACCGACCCGATTCCTGCGGGGCTCTCGATTCCGGTTACGGTGGCCGTGTACGATCTGGGCGTTAACCTGGATGGCAGTGTTGTCCAGGGAGCACTGATTGACCCTAGCAAGTACACAGTGAACAATACGGGCAATACGCTGACAGTCAACTTCACAGACAACCCGATTGACTCGGCATACCGTATCCAGTTTACGACGCCGGTTACCGATGTTGACGCAACGTCGTTCGTAAACACGGCAACGTTTCAGGGCAGCAACAAAGCTCCGGTTAACGCTTCGGCAACCGTAACTGTACAGCATGGAACCGCATTGGACAAATCGTCGACGGGCTACAGCTCAAGTACGCAGACTATTGACTGGGCAATCAAGTACAATTACAACGAAAAAACGATTGCACAGGCATCGGCCTTCTTGACAGACCTGTTCGACAATACGCAGGATCTTGTGGCGGGCTCCATTCATGTATATCCGGTTACACTGGATTCGACAGGAGCAGAATTGCTGGGCAGCGAAGTGCCTGCCGCTCAGTACGCAGTGACTGCCGCATCCGCTGCAGGCAAAAACGGATTCAAGCTGCAGTTCAACAGCGCGATTAATTCGGCCTATAAAGTTACCTATCAAACGAAGGCTAACGATCGCGTTATCACCGATGCTACAATTACGAACAAGGTGACGTCCGGAGGCGGAGACAGCAAGACGGCTACGCGCGGGATTAACCAGGTAGTTCTTATCAAGAACGTCGGAGCGGCAAACTACCAAGCCAAAACGGTAGCATGGAACATCGCGATTAACGGCGATAACGAGCCGATGAGCGGCGTAGTTGTAACGGATACATTTCCGAATAAAGGGCTTCACCTCGTACCGGGTTCGTTGGTAATCAAGCAGGGAACCGTTACGCTGGCGGAAACAACCGATTACACGCTCGACGGTACTGTAGCATCCGATCAGGGCTTTAAAGTGACTTTCGTCAATCCGCTTTCAGACCCTGTCTCGATCAGCTACGTGACCGAGTTCAACAACGACTGGATCAGTCCGGCCGGAAGCACGACCGATTTCATCAACAATGCGACAATTGACTGGACGGACGCGGATTCAAACACCCATACGAAAACGGTGTCTGCAACTTTTGTTCCAAGGAACGAAGTGAAGAACAACGGGTTCAAGTATGGGACCTACAACGCTTCAACGAAACAGCTAACGTGGACGGTAGGGGTAAACTATAACGGCAAAACGCTGAACGGAGCTGTAGTCGAGGATCTTTTGGAATCGCAGCAGAAGCTGGTTGCGGGTTCTCTTGCCGTCTACAACATGACGATCCCGGCAAACGGCAATGCAGCTCAAGGCACAGTAGTCGACAATACTTACTACAATTATACGGTAGGCAGCGATAACAAGCTGGTCGTTACATTCACGCAAGCCATTTCGGCCCCGTACTTTATTGTTTTTAAAACAACCCTTGAGGGCGAGCTTATCAACAATACAGTGAGCAATACGGCCAAATTGTTTGATGGAACCAACCCTGTGTCCAACAATTTGACGGCCTCCGTCAACATTCCGAAGGGCGGCGAGTACGTCAACAAGAACGGCGTGCAGAACGGAGATAAAATTAATTGGACGATCAACATCAACCGCGGTCAATCTACGGTAGCGGATGCGAAAATCGTCGATACGCCGACCGATAACCAACTGCTGCTGCCGAACACGTTCCATCTGTTTGCAACGACAATTGCTGCGAACGGAGATGTGTCCAAGGGAGCCGAGTTGACCAAGGGCACGGATTATACGCTCAGCATTCTTACAGACAATAACGGCAAGCAAACTTTCGAGTTGAACTTCCTGCACGAGATTAATACGGCTTACATTCTTGAATATCAATCATTGATTGTTGCCAACGATCAGGATACGGTCTCGAATAAAGTCAGCTTTAGCGGCAACAATGTGAGCGTAGTGACCAAAGACACAACCAAAGACATCATAGTCGGTGTCTCAAGCGGATCGGGTACAGGCAGCGGCGTCAGAGGCACGTTAACCGTGAAAAAGGTCGACGCGGCCAATAGCACTGTTGTGCTAAGCGGAGCAACTTTTGACTTGTACCGGATATCCGGTACATCCCGGTCATTGATCAGCACTCTGACAACGGATTCGACAGGTACGGCCGAATTCAAGAAGCTGCTGGCAGGAAGCTACGTTATCAAAGAAACCGCCGCTCCGTCGGGATACGTGCTCGATTCGAGCGACCATCCTGTAACGATCAGTTCGACGGCGGGCTTTACTTTGAACCTAACGAACGCTAAAGTGGCGGGACCGACGCCTACACCAACGGTAACGCCGACGCCGACACCGCCAGTCACGACACCGTCGCCGACACCGACGGCAACGCCAACGACGNTGAACCTAACGAACGCTAAAGTGGCGGGACCGACGCCTACACCAACGGTAACGCCGACGCCGACACCGCCAGTCACGACACCGTCGCCGACACCGACGGCAACGCCAACGACGACACCGTCGCCAACACCGACGGCAACGCCAACGACGACACCGTCGCCGACGCCATCGGCAACGCCAACGACGACACCGTCGCCGACACCATCGGCAACGCCAAGCGCGACGCCGTCGCCGACACCATCATCCGGCGGATCGTCGTCAACGCCGACGCCATCGCCGACACCGTCGGCTTCGCCAAGCGCGAGCCCGTCGCCGACACCGTCGGCTTCGCCGAGCGCGAGTCCGTCGCCGTCAACATCGCCGACGCCAAGCGCGACGCCAGCGCCGTCGACATCTCCGGCGCCAAGCGTAGCACCGTCGCCGTCAGCAACGCCGGCACCTTCGGTGTCACCGGCTCCGACGCCTGCGGGCGATCAAAAAACGACGGACCAGGACACACCGATTGAAGGTGATGTAGACGTGCCGCTCGGAGGCATTCCGTCCATCGGCAAGCCGCCGAAGAACGGTACGTCAACGATAGATCCGGACGGTCATTGGACGTATACTCCGAACCCTGGATATATCGGAAAAGATACGTTGACTATTCTTGTCAAAGACAAGGACGGAAATGAGAAGGAAGTTTTGATCGACATCGACGTTCAGGAAGTTCCGCTCGGCAATTCTCCGAGCAAAGGGAAACCGGGACCGGTAGCGACGCTTCCGAAAACAGGGGAAACGAGCCAACGGTACGTTGAAGCGGCCGGCCTCGTCTTGATCCTTCTTGGGTTCCTCCTGAGAAAAAGATTGCTGAAGAAATAACGCAGCGTAATTTTATCCCAATTAACAGCCTGTCGGAATCGTTCCGGCAGGCTGTTTTTCGCATTTGACCATCGTCAATATGGCTTCAAACTGAAAAGGAATGCTAT
Source organism: Paenibacillus sp. sgz302190 (assembly GCF_059820445.1). Taxonomy (NCBI): domain Bacteria; kingdom Bacillati; phylum Bacillota; class Bacilli; order Caryophanales; family Paenibacillaceae; genus Paenibacillus; species Paenibacillus sp. sgz302190. Next base: position 35,807 of record NZ_JBZYAO010000055.1, on the reverse strand, counting down.
AATGTAGGAAGATTGCCATATACAGCTTATTTTATAACATCGATTCGGTACGCAATTTGCTGCGGCAAAGTCAGTCTCGACGGCCTTAAGTCATGCTGCGTCGGGCTTTTGTATATACATGGTGTGATGAAACAACAGGACGGTGAAATTTGTGAGAGCTATAGCCATTGACGACGAGCGGCTTGCACTGATTCAACTGGAAAAAATGCTCAAGGAACAAACGGAAATAGAAGCTGTGGACACTTTTCTGGACCCGGAAAAGGCGCTGCGGATGGCGGCGAGATTACAGCCTGACGTAGCTTTTTTGGACATTCACATGCCGGAAATATCAGGGCTGGAGCTGGCGGAAATGCTGCAGAACGCCTGTCCGGATTTGGACATTGTGTTCGTTACGGCTTTTGACGAATATGCTTTGCAGGCTTTTGAATTGAACGCGGTGGACTATGTGATGAAGCCGATGATCAAAAGCGACCGGCTGAAGGCGACCGTCCAGCGTTTGGCGAAGCGCAGGGAACATTTGAAGCCGCTCGTTTCGGTTCCGAAATCTTTTGTGATTCGCTGCTTTCAAACGTTCCAAATCGATCTTTCCGGAGAGAAGCTTAATCCTGTCAAATGGCGCACTGCCAAAGCGCAGGAGGTATTCGCTTACCTGGTTCATCATAGGGGACAATTGGTGCGCAAAAGCGTTCTCAACGAGATGCTATGGCCTAATTTTGACGAGAAGAAAGCGATGGCTCATTTGTATACGACCATTTATCAAATCCGCCAATGTTTAAAAAAGGAAGCGATCGAAATACCGATCCAAACCATCAGCATGGAAGACGCGTATATGATCGAAGCGGAAGCGGTGAGCGTGGATGCCGCCGAATGGGAGCGGAGTCTGGCGGCGCTTGCGCCGATCGAAGCGGGCAATCTCGCCGAGCATCAACGTGTGTTGGACGCCTACCGGGGGGATTATCTGGGAGATTACGATTATTTGTGGGCGGAGAATGAACGGCAGCGCTTGCGCATGCTGTGGCTGAATGAAGCGCAGCAATTGGCGGAGTATTACGTTCATCAGGGCCTGCGGATGGAGGCTATGTCGGTCTATCACCGCATCCAGACACGCCAGCCTTATTACGAGGAGGCTTACCATGCTTTGATGGTGCTCTATGCGGAAATAGGCGACAGGAGCGCGGTGGAGGAGCAGTATCAGAAGTTGTGTACACTGCTTGGGGAAGAGTTGGGAATTGCTCCCCAGGCTTATATTTCCGAGTGGTACGAGCAATGGAAACAGTAATTGCCATAAAAGCACCCGTTGTGCTTGGTATAAAAAGAAAGGGCTGGATGCCTGCACAGGCGTCCAGTCCATTTTGTATGCGGGAAGATCAATATTACGCTTCCGCTTGTTTCGCCGCTTGAAAGGCAACCGTCGTTCCGCGATCGCCGGAGCTTTGGATGTGCAGCCCTTTGCCGTAAATTTGCTTCAACCGCCGGTCTGTATTGCGAAGGCCGATGCCCGATTCGGGGCGGCGATCCAATATCCGCTGCAGCGTTTCCGCGTTGATGCCCACGCCGTTGTCCACGACAGCAATTTCGGCATGATCGCCGCGGTCGGCGATTCGGATGAGCACCGTTCCTCCCCACGAACGATTTAATATGCCGTGCTTTACGGCATTTTCTACCAGAGGCTGGATGGAAAGAGGAGGGATCAGCAGTTCGAGCTGTTCGTCCACTTCCCAAACGATCTGCAGCCGTTCTTCGAAGCGTTCCTTTTCGATAAACAGATAAGAACGGACGAGATTCAGCTCGTGCTCAAGCGGAACAAGCTGCTCGGCATTTTGGAAATCGAAGCTCGCCTGCAAATAGCTGCCGAACGCTTCGAGCACGCCGCGCATTCTGGCCGTATCAATCTCACTGAGCGCGGATATGGCATTGAGCACATTGAACAAAAAGTGCGGTTGAATTTGCGCCTGAAGCCACGCAGCTTCCATGCGGAGCCCTTGCCGGACGGATTGTTTCAATCCGGTCAACGCCCGAACCCGGGCTCGGAGCTCTTTCATATCGACCGGCTTGGTCACATAATCGTTAGCTCCCGCAAGAAACCCGGCTTCGATGTCCTCGGGACGGCTGCGGGCCGTCAGCAGCAGAATAGGAAGCTCGGACATCGAGAAGCGATCGCGTATCGTGCGGGTCAGTTCATACCCCGACATTTGCGGCATCATGACGTCGGCAATGACCAGGTCGCAGCTGCGGGAAGCAAGCAGGGACAGCGCCTCTTTGCCGCTTGAGGCTGCCTGAGTGTTGTAATGCTCATAAGAAAGGGCATTTACCAAAATATTCAAATTAACAGGATCGTCGTCTACGATTAATATTTTCATCCTGTCCCGAGTGCTCCCGGCATCCGCCGCAAAGTTCGCAGCAGGCAAACCGGAAGCCGCTGCCAATTCTTTTGCCTCATAGACGATAGGGGAAACGGTTGCGGTATGCCGCTGCGCCGATGAATCGGCAAGCCGGAGCGACAAAGTGAACGCCGAGCCTTGTCCCGGTGCGGACTTGACCTGCAGCATCCCTCCGTGCAGCTCTGTCAGCTGCTTGGCGATGTTTAGACCGAGACCGATGCCGCCCCCGATCGCGGTTATGCTGGAATCGCCCTGCTCATAGGGCTGAAATATCCGCTGCCGCGTCTCCTCATCCATACCTATGCCCGTATCCGCAATCACAATATGCGCTTTGCCGTCCTGCACGTAAGCTTGAATCGTAACGGTCCCTTCTTGCGTATATTTGACCGCGTTATGCAGCAGGTTGAACAAAATTTGAATGAGCCGGTTTTCATCGGCGGCTACGAGAGGAAATCGTTCCGGGATATGATTGTGCAACCGGATAGGCTTATCTTCGGTCATAAAGCGAAGCATGTCCAGAACGCCCGAAACTACCGGCTGAACCGATAAGCTTTGCATCTGCAGACGGATGCTGTTCTCCTTGAGCCGCGTTAAATCCAGCAAGTCGTTCAGCGTAAATGACATGCGTTTTCCGATCGTAATAAGCAGCTCCAGATTTTTGGCGCTGCCGGGGTCCAGCGGTTTTTTCCCGTTGTCAAGAGTCGCCTGAGCGATATTGAGAATTCCGTGGAGCGGATTGCGCAGTTCGTGCGATGTGTTGGCCAGAAAGTCGTCTTTTTGCTTGTCTGCTTGCTGAAGCTTGCGGGCGAACTCTTCCATTTGAACGGCATTGCGAAAATAACGTTTAAACCAGAACGCGGCAAAAGCGAACATGATAACGAGCAGATCCAAGGGGTAAAAATTCAAACCCGTCCAGAACGAACTTTTGATTACACCCCATATGGAGTTTGTCATCAGAGCGGTCACGCCGAAAAACAAATAAATGGCTTCATTGTCGCCTTTCATCGCAGAGCGCAGCATGAGCACAGGCAGACCCAGAAAAACAGGTAAAATCAAGAAGGAAAACAAACTGTTTACGTGCGACGTGTAGTGCGTGGGGATCAGCAAAATAACCAGGGCGACCGCAGCGCACAGCGCCGAGTACCAATTCATTGCTTTGACCGACGAGTATCTGGGCAGCAGCTCCTTGGTCATCTGCAGGAGGGACACAGCAATTCCGAAAAAAGCCAGATGCAGCAGCCTGGCGCTCCAGTCGTAGTTGAGCGGCACCCATATGAGCAGCATTTTATCGTCGTCAACTAGCACCATAAGAATCGCGCTAACGATGAGCAGCGAAAATGGAAGCAAAATTTTCGGGCGAATGCCGATCAGATAAAGAATAGAAGCGTACACGAGATGCATCAAAAAGATGATGCAATCCATCAACTGCATGCTTTCGGTGAACCGCTGTTTGCCGCTGACCGCTTGTTCCGTTCCGAATTTGACGGAGCGGATAATGCCTCCCTGCTGCTTGTTGTCAAAGTTAGCCGCTTGAATGACGATGTCGATCTGATTCGAATCGGTAGTGAAGAAAGCGGTATACGGGACGTTGCGCCCCTCATACTGCCCGGCATCAGGCGCCGGACGGCCCGATTGCCCGAGAAGTCGGCCGTCCACGAACAGCTCGGACGAAGCCGGAACGTTTTGAACGCGGATGCCGAATTTTTGCCTGCCGTCTCCATCGATCAGAATGCGCAAATGATACGTGCCAAAGCCGAGAGCCGAATCAGGCTTCGGGGACAGGGCCGGCTTCCAATTGCCGGGAACTTGAAGAAAGCTTTTCTCCGCAGCGGACGCCGGCATACTCGCAAAATTGCCTATCAGCCACGTGCCCGGGTAAAACTCCCATTCGCCGTCCAGCGTCAAAAGCCCCTTCGCGTTGAAATCCCAATTTCTTAAATCCAACTGCCCCTGGATGGCGCGGGGGTAAGCGGGCGCAGCGTCGAGCGAGTACCAAACGATGCGGATTCCCGTAATCATCAAGAAAAAAATCGCCGTTAAATAAACTATTTTCGTTTTCGTCATAATACTCTGTAATTTCGACAAAACATACGCTATTCCTTCATCGCGGAACCGCCAATTGTTTAGTAATTGTTCAAATGCCGCAGGTAATATGGAATAGAGCATCAAACAAGGAGGGACATCAAGTGAACGTACTGGTGACGGACGATACAGCGTTTATGCGGATGATGATGTGTTCATTGTTGGAGTCAATGGGTTTTAAGGTTATAGCCGAAGCCGGCAACGGCAAGGAAGCGGTTGAGATGTACAGCAGATTCAGGCCCGATCTGGTGACGATGGATATTACGATGCCGGAAATGGACGGAATAGAAGCGCTGAAGCGAATCAAGAAAATCGATGCCGAAGCGAAAGTCATTATGTGCTCGGCCATGGGGCAGCGTCAAATGGTGCTGGACGCGATTCGCAGCGGCGCAAGCGACTTCGTCGTCAAGCCGATCCAAAAGGATCGGCTGCAAGAGGCGGTCGGCAAGCTGTTTCATTTGCAAACGGCCGACAAGCCGAAATAATGCAGGCCCGCAACTTGAAAAGCGGTTGACTCTTGGGGCAGTTTGATCTGCCCGGGGGGTCAGCCGTTTTTGCTGTGTCCGCAACCTTAAGATTGGACACTGCCCGCAAATGAAGTGCGGCTGTCGGCGAACGGTTCGACAGCCCTGGCTGCCCGAAGCGGCCCGGCTTGCCGGGCTTTTCTTGAAATGGAACGCTTTTGGTGAAATAATGGTAGTAATAACCAAAACGCGAGGGAACGAGATGACTGTTTTCACCGAGAAAGTAATTTCGATTATCAGGGGCATACCGGAAGGCCGGGTAATGACATACGGGCAAATCGCGGCGCTGGCTGGCAGCTCGAGAGGCGCAAGGCAGGTCGTGCGGATCCTTCATTCGATGAGCAAAAAATACCGGCTTCCCTGGCATAGAGTCATCAATTCAAAAGGGGAAATAAGCATTTTGGATGATGAATCTTCTCAGCTGCAAGCTTTTCTGTTGCATGCCGAGGGTGTAGAAATTACGAATGGCCGCACGATCAGTCTGGAGCATTATCAGGTTCGCGCGGAGGCGGCGGAATGAATGGCCTACAATCAGCAGTTGAAAATCATGCACGGAACCGATATAATGTGCTTATAGGTATTGCAGTTAATCGTATTGACTGCAACTTTTTTTAAAAATTACTGTGCTTTGTTAAAGCTCAGTAAAGGTTCGACCAAAATTTATTAGTTGGAGGAATTATCAATGGCAAAAGTTTTATTGATTAAAGCAAACGATCGTCCGGCCGAGCAGGCAATCAGCGTACAAATGTACGAAGCATTCGCCAAAGCCTATAAAGAGTCCCATCCGGAGGATGTTGTTACGGAGCTGGACCTTTTCAGCGCCGAACTTCCTTACTACGGCAATGCTGCAATCACTGCGATGTACAAGCAGGGCCAAGGCTGGGAGCTTACTGCCGAAGAGCAAAAACTCGCCGCTACTGTAAACCAGTATCTGGATCAATTCCTGGAAGCCGATAAAATCGCGATCGCTTTCCCTCTGTGGAACTTTACGGTTCCAGCGCCATTAATTACATACATTTCCTACCTTACGCAAGCAGGCAAAACATTCAAATATACCGCTCAAGGTCCGGTCGGCCTGGTGACCGGCAAAAAAGCAGTTTTGCTGCACGCCAGAGGCGGCGTATATTCCAGCGAGCCGATGGCTTCCGTCGAAGCTGCGATGCGCTTTGTTAAAGGCTCGCTCGGACTGTGGGGCGTTCAAACGGAAGACGTTATCATCGAAGGCCATAACCAATTCCAAGATCGTACCGCCGAAATCGTGTCAGCCGGTCTGACCGAAACTGCAAAGCTGGCTGAGCGGTTCTAGTTTCATAAAAGTTGTTCACAAAGCGCCGCAGGCTGTTCGCGGCGCTTGCTTTTTCCTCGAAGTTCGCCGTGTTATAATGAAGCAAACGCTCGCTTTTTGTGAAGTCATAATAGATAAAGGGGTGGCTGACGATGGGTCGGGGTTTATCGATCGGACCTCCTCGTTTCGGGGTCGCTATTCATGCGTTGGTCTGGCTGACTCAAAGCGGAGGGGTATTGTCGAGCTCAAGCATAGCTGGCCAGGTAAATTCACATGCTACATTTTTGCGGCGGGTGCTGCAGACTTTGGTACAGGCGGGGATCGTGGAAGCGAGAGAAGGCCGCGATGGCGGCTACATGCTCGGCAAACCGTCCAACCAAATTACGCTCGCCGATGTTTACGTAGCTGTAAAATCGGAATGTACGGAAGCCGAAGAAAATGTCGACTGCGGCGAAGCCGGCAAACAGCTCGACATCGTGCTTGAAAAAATGTTATCTGAAGCGGAGCGGCACACGATCGAATATCTTCGTCAATTTACGATTGCCGATGTGATGGCACGCGTCGATTTTTTTGCCGACAGCAGCAGTTAGAAGTCTGTCCGGTGAGTTCAGCAGCTCCGCCGGACAGACTCCTAACTGGGGCCCTCACACTTCGCGACAAGAAAACCGCCCCATGGAAGGCGGTCTTGATTCATTATAAATTTAGAACTCTTTTGTCATAAATACGCTATTCGGGTCCTCTATGTAGTCCGCGAACGGCTTGCAATATTGAAACCCGAAGCTTTCATATAGTTTTCTGGCCGGTTCGAAAGCCTCCATCGAGCCCGTTTCCAAGCTTAACCGCCGATAGCCGCGCTGTTTGGCTTCCTCAATGATATGTTCCATGACACGCCTTGCAACGCCTTTCCTCGTATGCGCTGACGCAGTTCGCATGGATTTGATCTCTCCATGCTGACCGTCAAGCTCCTTAAGCGCCCCGCAACCGAGCAATTCGTCTTGTTCCCATGCGCTCCAGAATGTAATTTCCGGTTTTTTCAATTTATCAAGATCTAAGGCGTGTACACTTTCCGGCGGGGAATGAAGCGTCATGCTTTGGAGATGTTCCCTGATTAATGCAATCACTTTATTTCCGGTTAAATCATCCAGTTTAATTTGCAAAAAAATCACTCCCCAAACTCTATTATCAGTAATCCCTAGTATACACTTAATAAGACTCGCGCTCAACGAATCCGACAGCAGGGGCGTTATGGCGCTATAGCGTGCGCAAAAACGGAAGGACTGATACAATGAAATGATAAAAGCAAAAATGAGGTGACGTCTTTGGCGTCCGAACCGACCCGCACAAAAAGAACCGAAATGCTTCTCATTACTGCCGTAGCTCTCGGCACGCTGCTCAATCCGCTCAATACTTCCATGATATCGGTTGCGCTAACCCGGCTGCAGGAAGAATTTCGGCTGAGTTTTGCCGACTTGTCGTGGCTGATATCCACTTACTATCTCGCCAGCGCCATCGCCCAGCCCGTCATGGGCAAATGGAGCGATCTGTTCGGCCGCAAGCGGGTGTTCATGCTGGGGCTTCTTCTTGTGACGCTATCGTCCTGCCTGGCTCCGCTTTCGCCGAGCTTTGGTTGGCTGATCGGCTTTCGGATCATCCAGGCTATCGGCAGTTCAGCCTTGTATCCCGCAGGCATGGGGATGATCCGCGATCAAATTACGTCCAATCAGGCCAAGGCGCTGGGCATTTTGTCCGTCTTTTCCAGCACGTCGGCTGCCTTCGGCCCGTCGCTCGGAGGATTCCTCGTCCACTACGGGGATTGGCCGCTCATTTTCCTGTTCAATTTCCCGTTTATTGCGGGCTCTTTCATTCTGGCGTGGAAAATGTTCCCCCGCGATCCGAAACGGACCGGCAGCGCTTCCGATATGGACTGGGCGGGCGTGGCGCTGTTTTCGCTCACGATTTTCATGTGGCTGCTGTTTTTCCTGTCCTTCGAGGAAGGGTTCAGCTTGTGGAAGCTGGCGGTCAGCGCTCTGCTCACGATCTTTTTTTACCGGTTCGAACTGGGCAAAAGCCGGCCGTTCATCGATGTCGCTTTTTTGCGGAAAAATCCGAAGGTGACGCTCGTCTATGTGCAGTTTATTTTGACGAACATCGTTTTTTATTCGGTTATGTTCGGCATCCCTTCCTACCTGCAGCAGGTACAGCATATGGATACGCAGCAGACAGGCGTCATCATGCTCTCGATAGCCGGGTTCAGCGTTTTCATCACGCCGCTTGCCGGCCGCTGGATCGACCGGAGCGGCTCGAAGCCTTCGCTGCTGCTCGGCACTTCCGCGGTCGTACTGGGCGGACTGTCGCTGCTTTTGATCAAGGACCAGACGAGCGCGGTCATGACTTTCCTTGCCCTGTCCGTTCTCGGCATCAGCAACGGCTTTAACAATTTGGGCATGCAGATGGCGCTGTATGACTTCGTCTCCAAGGAGGAGACCGGCATCGCCTCAGGGCTTTTCATGACTTCGCGCTTCATGGGTACGATTTTGTCATCGAGCCTGCTCGCCGCGCTGTTCGGCAAAAATATTACGACCGGGCATCTGCACAGCATGGCTTGGGTGTGCGCGGCAATCGGCCTGCTGATGCTGCTGCTGACCTTGCGGATGCCGGGCACAAAGCGGGCTGTGACGGCGAAGCCGGAGTAACGGGCGAAGCCGCCGGCAAAGCAAGATGCGGGCGGCTTTTCGCACCGCGCGCAGCCAGCCGGTGCTACCACATGCGGCGCGCGGCGCGCGGTGCTAGCGCTGCGCTGCATGGCGGCGGTCGGTCGACCTGTTGGGTAGCCGCCTGCCCGGGTTCACGCATTTCCGGCAATGGAAGCGAGAAAACCAGTGAACATTTCACGCCTCTCCCGATGGGTTATAGAGTCTGAATTGGCGGCAAGACGGCTTGGCAGGGAGAAAACCTGCAAAAGTGCAGGCTTTTTTTGTAAAAATGGTTCATTTTGGAGAAAAGCCTGCGAAAGTGCAGGAATTTTCGATGAAAATGAACCTAAGCCCATGTTCGCGGCGAAAAGCCTGCACAATTGCAGGAATTTTTCGCTGCTGGCTTGCCAAAGAGGAAAAACCTGCACTTTTGCAGGTTTTCCGCGCGTTGTCAAATATGCGCTGCCTCCTAGCATACGAGTTTTTCAACATTCTGACTTTTGCAGGCTACTTTTGCGTAATTAGGCAGATGTGCGACCGACTCCGGGGTATGGGTTTCTGGGCAGCCTGGAAAACTTTTTGCTCGTCATGTGGTCGATTGACCACCATCATGCAGTGCAACACCATGCGGTGAGAGTTGTGCACGGTGCGCGTCAATGCGCTTGCAGCGAAAGCATTCCCGCTGATGTGCGGCTTTTTCCGCCAATGCGCCGGCTCGGCCCCGCTTTATAATTCCTGCACAATCGCAGGCTTTTCGCCAAAACGGAACGCTGCCGTTTAAAATTTTTACAATAATCCGGGGGGCTGACAGATGCAGCTAATCGATACGATAAGCAAAATATTATTTTTTAGCGATTTTGACGCTTCCGAGCTGCAAAAAATTGCGGACATTTCCATATTGCGAACGTTCCAAAGCAAATCCCACGTGTTCATGGAGGGAGAAGAGCGGCATTCGGTCTATTTTATCAACCGCGGGATCGTCAAAATTTACAAAATCGATGCCCAGGGCAACGAATACATTATGGCTTTTCTGAAAGAAGGGGACATGTTCCCCCATGCCGGTTTTTTTGAAAAAAATCCGTATCCGGGCACCGCTGAGGTCGTGCTTGACTCCGAGCTGTGCATCATTCCCCTCCAGGCTTTTGAGAAGATTATGCTGAACAATCCCGGAATCGCGATCAAAGTCATGCGGGAGATGGGCCGCAAAATCAGGGAATTGCAGGCAAAGCTGCAGGAGCTCAGCAGCAACGACATCAACCTTCGCCTGTCCGCGCTGCTGTTGAGGCTGGTTGACAGTTACGGCGAGCCGTCGGACGGCGGCGTCCAGGTCACGTTGAAAATTACGAACTCGGACATGGCCAAAATGGTCGGCACGACCCGGGAGACGGTGAACCGGTTTCTTAACAAATTAAAAAAGGAACGCATCCTCATAGCAGACAACAAAAATATGATCGTCACCGATCGGGCCGCGTTGGAGCGCCTGCAGCAGGGCGGCTTGTGAGTACGGGCCTGCGAATAGCCGTTATGCTGCCGACCGACGAAAGTTCCGCTGCCGGATGATTCGCGTTCAATTTGAACTTATGCTCCCTGTTTTCGGTAGTCCCCCGGCGTCATGCCGACGATCCGTTTGAAAACCCGGTAAAAGGACTGCGTGTCCCGGTATCCGACCATCCCGGCGATCGTATCGATTTTGTGCCGCGTGCACTGCAGCAGCTCACAGCTCATGCGTATCCGGCATTGCTGCAAATATTCGTGAAAAGGCTGCCCCACGCGGGCTTTGAACAGCCGGAAGAAGTGCCTTTCGCTCAGCCGGCACATATCGGCGACCGCACGAATCGTCAAATCTTCTTCGGCATGGCTGCGGATATATTCGACGGCGTGGCCGATCGGGTCGTCCTGCTCCATCTCAGCCGGGTTCGCATGCAGCATATGGCGGGAGAACTCGACCAAAAGCTCGATCAGCAGCGCGTACAAAATGGCGGAAGAGCCCTGCCGGCTCGTCGAATGCTCCTCATACATGCGGTGAAACAAAGTTTCCATCGTCAATTGGCGGTCGTGGAAAGCGAGATGCTCGCTGTCCGCCCGCGAATGGTGCTGAATCCGCGCAACAAGGTCGAACTCCGGGAGCAGCCGGGCGATGTCCGCGAGCATCGCTTCCGTGAACAAACAGTTGTAGACGACGAGCTTTTGATCGCGTTTGGCCGAATACGGGCGGAAGACGTGAGGGACGCCTACCGGAACGATGAATACGTCGCCTTTGGAGACGGGGATGACTTGACCGTTGATGTGATGGTACCCTTTTCCATAGGAGACATACGTAATTTCGATAAAATCGTGCTCATGATAGCCTAAAATAAACCCTTCTTCCATCCGGTTCACAAATATGCTCATGCCCTGGCGAAAATGATTTGCTCCCAGCAGCTTCGTTTTTTGCCTGTTTGCCATGCTTGCCACTCTCCTTCGGAACGTTCGTGCGCATAATCATATTGTCATTTTTGCCATATAGAATTGTCAAGAACGAAAGTATAATTATCGCCGCGCCGAACGTACAATCAGACATATCAACGAACTGAATTTTTAGAAGGAGCGAAACAGATGGCACAATTTAACGTTTATGATTTACGGTGCAATTACAAGCAAAATCCGCTCGGAACCGATGACCGGAGGCCTAGGCTGAGCTGGAAAATCGATTCCGCGGCGCGGGCTTTCATCCAGACGGCTTACCATCTTCAAATATCGGTTGAAGTGGACTTTCTGGAGCCGCTATTGTGGGATACCGGCAAGGTGGAAAGCGGTTCCAGCATTCATATCGAATACGCCGGGCCCGCTTTAGCTTCGCGCACTCGCTACTACTACCGGGTACGCGTGTGGGACGGCGCGGATGCGGTTTCCGAATGGAGCGGTGCGGCGTACTGGGAAACCGCGCTTTTGACGCAGGAGGAGTGGCAAGCGGACTGGATTACGCTGCGGCTTCCCGCCGGCGATCAAGGCGTAGAGCCGATTCCGTATTTGCGAAAAGAAGTGACTCTTTCGGGCCCTGTAAAGTCCGCCCGGGCATATGCGACTTCGCTCGGCTTGTACCGTTTGTTCGTCAACGGCCAGGCGGCCGACGACACTTTGTTCAATCCGGGCTGGACGAGCTATACGAAGCGGCTGCAGTACCAAACGTTCGACGTGACCGCGCTGTTGTCCGAAGGCGGAAACGTGATCGGCGCGATGCTGGGCAGCGGCTGGTACAAAGGAAACTTGGCCTGGGAGGGCAAAAGCGAATACTACGGGGCCGAACGGGCGCTGCTTGTACAGCTTCATATCGAGTATGCCGACGGAACGGAGGAAGTCATCTGCTCGGATGAAACATGGAAAGGAAACGACGGCCCTCTCCGCATGTCCGAGCTGTATCACGGAGATTTGTACGATGCCAGACTGGAGCAGGACGGATGGGACTTGCCCGGTTTTGCGGATGCGGAGTGGCTGCCGGTTGCCCGGTACGAGTATTCCAAGGCTGTACTGGTTGCGCAGGAGAACGAGCCGACGCGCCGGATCCAGACGCTGGAACCGATCGGGATGATTACGACGCCGCGCGGCGAGACAGTGCTTGACCTCGGGCAAAACATGGTGGGCTGGATGCGTTTTACCGTAGACGCGGAAGAGGGAACGGCGATTACTTTGCGGCATGCGGAAGTGCTTGACCGCGAAGGGAATTTTTATACGGACAACCTGCGTTCCGCCCTGCAGACGATTACGTATATCAGCCGTGGAAACGGGCCTGCGGTTTACGAGCCTTCGTTCTCCTTCCAGGGATTCCGTTACGTATCGGTGGAAGGGATTGCGCCGGAGCAATTGGCGGGCCGTTTTGTCGGGTGCGTCATTCATACGGATCTGGAGCCTACGGGCAGCTTCAATTGCTCGGATGAATGGATCAACCGGCTCCAGAGCAACATCGTCTGGGGGCAAAAAGGCAATTTCCTCGATGTGCCGACCGACTGCCCGCAGCGCGACGAACGGCTCGGCTGGACGGGGGATGCGCAGGTGTTCATTCGCACCGCGGCGTTCAACATGAATGTGGCGCCGTTCTTTGAGAAATGGCTGAAAGATTTGGCGGCCGACCAGCAGCCGGACGGCGGTGTGCCGCACGTCATACCCGACATTCCTACGGCGGGCTACAACTCCGCGGCCTGGGGAGATGCGGCTGTCATCTGTCCGTGGACGATCTACGAATGCTACGGAGATACGCGCGTGCTGGAGACGCAGTACCCGAGCATGAAAGCTTGGGTCGAATACATCCGCGCGCAAGGGGAAGACGAGTTTCTATGGAACACGGGCTCCCACTTCGGCGATTGGCTGGGGCTGGATGCGAAAGAGGGCAGCTACATCGGAGCGACGCCCAAAGATTTGATCGCCACGGCGTTCTATTCGTACTCGACGGGACTGCTTGCCAAAACCGCGCAAGTGCTGGGCAAACGCGAGGAAGCGGAAGCGTATGCGGAGCTGCAGGCGAAGGTCAACCAAGCTTTCCGCCGGGAGTTCGTAACTCCGAACGGGCGCGTCGCCGCTCCGACGCAAACGGCATACCTGCTTGCGCTGATGTTCGACCTGCTGGAGGAAAAAGACCGGGAGCGGACGGCCCGGTTGCTCGCCCAGCATATCGAGGACAACGGAACGCATCTGACGACGGGTTTCGTAGGCACGCCTTATCTATGCCATGTGCTGACCCGGTTCGGCTATACGGACCTCGCTTACCGGCTCGTTTGGCAGAAGGAATACCCGTCCTGGCTGTATCCGGTTACTCAAGGAGCTACGACGATCTGGGAGCATTGGGACAGCACGAAGCCGGACGGCTCGTTCTGGAGCGACAAAATGAACTCTTACAATCACTATGCCTACGGCGCGGTGGGAGACTGGCTGTACCGGGTTGTGGCCGGCATCGACAAAGCGGATTCCGAGCCCGGCTATAAAGCGCTGCGCATCAAACCGCATATAGGTGAGCAGCTGTCCCGCGCGGAAGCTTCCCTGCGATCCATGTACGGAGACGTCAAAGTAGCGTGGGTGAAAAAAGACGGCGGCACGATCGAGCTGACGGCGGTCATTCCGGCGAATACGATGGCTGAAGTGATTTTGCCGGTTAACAAATCGAGCGAAATTTTGGAAAGCGGCAGGCCGGTTTCTCAGGCCGAAGGCGTGCATGACGCCGTTCAAAACGAAGACGGATTCGTCCTGCGGCTCGGCTCGGGCAGCTACCGGTTCGAGTACGAATCCAACCATTAACAAAACAGCTCCATATCCGGCAGAAGCCTCGGTTTAGTTACCGGGGCTTCTTTGTCATTTTGCCGATCCGCTTTGCCAGGAGTCTGTCCGACGGAGTTACTTTTGCGCATTCCTTTCTACGTGGTTCATCGGACAGACTCCTAGTGCTCCTCTACGGCTGTCGATTTCCGGAAAGTCAGCAGATCGGACACCGTCACAAACCGGAAGCCTTTTTCCTTGAGGCTGGGAAGGATTTGCTTGAGCGCTTCTATCGTCTGGGTTTGTCCTTCGACATAGTCATGGAAAAGAATAATATCGCCGTTTCGTGCGTTATTTAGAACTTTGCTGACAATTTTGCCCACGCCCGGCGTGTTCCAATCCCCCGTATCCTGGTGCCAGGACCACATCACGACAAGGTAGCCGGCTTTTTTCGAAGCATTCACTACGTTTTCGCTGTAAAAGCCTCCCGGAGGACGGAATAAATTCGGCTTTCTTCCCGTTGCATCCATAATCACTTTTTCCGCTTGAAAAAGCTCCTTCCGAACGCTCTCCTCCGGCACTCTTTTATTAAAATAACGATGGCTGAACGTATGATTCGCGATTTCATGCCCTTCCGCAAGCTCCCGTTTCACTAGTTCCGGCGACTTTACAACCTTATTGCCGACTACGAAAAAAGTTGCCTTCGCCCCGTACTGCTTCAGCAGGTCCAGAATAACCGGCGTATCGGCGGGATCGGGTCCGTCGTCAAAAGTCAGCGCTATTATTTTTTCGTCCGTAGGCACTTCCCAGACAACTTCGCCCCGTGTTTCGTAATATTTTCGATTTTTACTTTGCGGCGCCTCCTGGGCATGAAAGAACAACGCTGCCATTAAAACAGATGTAAGAACCGTGCTGCAAAAAATTCGCACAATACCCCTCCTCCAATGTAACCACATTTAGAGTTACCTTTTTCCCGGTATTCTAGGTATTCCATTAGTTTCCATGTTTTTTTTGCTGCATAGAAAGCGTGATCTTTTTGGATGCTAATAAGGTAACAGCCGTTGAGAAAGACAAAAACAAATAAAGGAGCGGTCAAAATGTTAACCCGAGCATCCAAAGGCATAGCTTTGGCGGCCATTTCGCTATCGGTGTTCACCGCCGCAGGCTGCACGGCGAACAAATCGGCGAATCAGGTCAGGCAGCAAGCGACCCATATGCAGCAGGCGCAGCCGATACCGTCGGCAGCACCGGATAACCGCGTCGCAATCGCCAACCATGCGGCGGACAAAATCGTCCGGTTGAACGGCGTAAGAGCGGCCAACGTCCTGGTAACCAAGCGGAACGCCTATGTGGCGGCATCCGTACACACGAACGGGATGTCCCGGCAGCTGGAGGACCTGATTGCGAACCAGGTTCGATCGACAGACCCGAACATTCAGAACGTGTACGTGTCCACAAATCCCGAGTTTGTGAACAAAGTCAACAGATACGTATCGGACGTAGCGCAAGGAAGACCTGTCACCGGATTTGTTGATGAGTTCTCGCAAATGGTGGCGCGGATTTTCCCGACCGCGCATTGATCAAAGCTGCTTGACCCGATATCCGGGGGCTGTCTCAAAAGCCATCAATAATGGCCAAGGGACAGCCCTTTCTGCGCTTGCCGCATCTGCAATGGTCAGCTGCCCGTACCGGGTTCGCCGCCGGTGACGCGCTTTGGCGACAGGACATCGCTTACGGTTCCGAGCTGTAATCCTTTGCGCTTGAGGGACATAATCATGCCTTCGAGGGCCAAGCTGGACGACTCAGTCGGATGCATCAAAATCAGGTATCCGTTATTCGCTTTGGCGGCTACTTTTTGAATGACGGATTGCGGGTTCGGTTTTTTCCAGTCGATCGTATCGAGCGTCCACAAAACGGTGTTCAGCTTCAGCCGCCAAGCGACTTCCACCGTATTCCGGTTGAAATCGCCGGATGGCGGAGCGAACCAACGGTTTTTAACCTGCAGCCCGTCCTGCAGCAGTTTTTCGGTTCTCGCGATTTCCATCCAGGCCTGACTGTCGCTAAGCTGGCTCATATTTTTATGGGAATAGGCATGGTTGGAAAGCTCATGGCCATAGCTCGCTATATGCCTGGCTGTGTCCATGTTCTTTTTGAGCCAGGAGCCGTCGAGGAAAAACGTCGCTTTCACATGATGCTTGTTAAGCGTTTCGAGCATCCGGGGAATAAATTCATTTCCCCACGCGACGTTGATCATGAAAGCGACCATCGGCTTTTGGGGATTTCCGCGGTAAATCGGCTCCGCTCCGAGTTGTTCCAGATTTACGGCAGGGGGAATCTCCTGATACACATAGCGAATCGGGTTTCCGGGATCTATATTTTTGTTTAATTCATACGTTTTTTCAATATCGACTTCGAGACCGTTATAGCCCGGTATAGCCCTGAATACGTGGTCGATTCTGGCATCGGTCGGGGGAATCCGTTTCGCCGGAGCCTCATTCATAATCCGGCTCAGCACAGGATCAGGTTCAACAGCCGGAGCCGAGAAACCCGACAATATGGGCAGCAGGATGAGTGTCAGGCTGAAAAGCATCTTGATTCTGAACATTTTGCCAAGTACTCCTTTTCATTTGCTGTCGGCCATCTTACTCATTATCTGCTTAATGACAGCTAATTTATGTAAAGGTCAAACATACAAATCGCAATTCTTGTGCGCGGCCTATGGAAAGCTGTCCATGTCCATGCCATATTCATGCACATAAAATAAATATAGCCTGATAGAAGGGAGTGAAGCGGAATGTTTGGAGTATGCGGCTTTCCTACAAGCACAGCGATAATTTTGGTTCTCTTTATTCTTCTGGTCATTGTCTTGACAACTTTTTCCGTAGTAATTTAGCTGAAAAGGCAGTCCGGCAAGCGCAAGCCTCCGGGCTGTTTTTTGTGTTTTTCAATGCGTGGCGCGAATATTCCGCCCTTTTTCTATAAACAATATATATGAATTGAAATCATAAGAGAGAAAGGGCTGTGAATATTGGCTAAAATTCTGCACATTACGGCGCACCCCCACGATCATCAGACTTCATACAGCATGGCAGTCGGAAAAGCATTCGTAGACGCGTATCGGGACGCCCGCCCCGGCGACGAAATTATCCATCTTGACTTGTACCAAATAAACGTTCCGCACATTGATGCAGATGTCTTCAGCGGTTGGGGCAAACTGCGCGGCGGCCGGCAGTATTCCGAATTGAGCGGCGAAGAGCAAGCGAAAGTGAGCCGCCTGTCCGAGCTGACGGATCAGTTTGTCGCTGCCGATAAGTATATATTCGTAACGCCCATGTGGAATTTTTCGTTCCCGCCGATTTTGAAAGCTTACATCGATGCGATCTGCACGGCCGGAAAAACGTTTAATTATACGGAAAACGGCCCGGTAGGCCTGCTGCCGGACAAAAAAGCGCTCCATATCCAGGCGCGGGGCGGCATCTATTCGGAAGGCCCGGCAGCGGACATGGAAATGGGCCACCGGTATTTGAGCATTATTATGTCCTTTTTCGGGATCAAGGATTTCCAGGGGCTATTTGTAGAGGGGCATAATCAGTTCGCCGATAAAGCCCAGCAGATTAAAGAAGAAGCGATCGGCCGCGCCCGGGAGCTGGCAAAAACGTTTTGACCCCGCAGCGGCAAAAATATCCCGGCAAGCTCAGCCTCGTGCGGGCAAGCCGGGCTTTTTGCTGCTTGGCGCAGGGCCGTCGCGCCGCGCGCAGCTCCCAGTGCACGGTGCTGCGCTGCATGACGGCGCCGGTCGACCACGGGAAGGGGAGGGATTTTCGGCGGCTCGGCGGTTGCGAAGCGGAGGCGGCTAGGCTCGCGGGCTCGGCAGCCCGAAAAACCAGCGAAAACTCTCATGACGCTGTGGACGTCACCCCGAACCCGTCCGAGTGAAGCGCTGAAACGCCTGCAACCCACCCAACTGAGCCGGTCGCACAATCTGCCTAACCACGCAAAAAAGCCTGCAAAAATACAGTTTTTGCCCGATGAATGCGCTGACCACGACAAATTCCTGCAAATGTGCAGGCTTTTCGCCGCGAACAAGGACTCAGGCTCATTTACACCGAAAATTCCTGCACAATCGCAGGCTTTTCGCCAAAATGAGCCTTTTTTATGAAAAAAGCCTGCACTTTTGCAGGTTTTCCCCAGCCAAGCACAACCTGCCTCGTCCCCCCGCTTCAGCTCCCCAACCTATGCAGGGATAGGCGTGGTTTGGGAAAGAGCGGCTGTGCCCCGCTTTGCCTTGAAATTTCACCTAAAGAAAGGACCTCATTCTCCACTTGGTAGTGGATTTTGAGGTCCTTTTGCTCGATTTTTTATCCCGTACGATATGAACACTTTTGGGACAGCTCCTATATTTCATGCAATCCCGTAAAACAACCCTGAATAGTCAACTTTAATTCAAATTGAAATAAATAGGCGGGTGTAATTCCTTATAAGCAGAAATAATTAAGGCGATAAACAAACGTGAATCGATTTTGGATGATATCTTCATTCCAAAATGGAATAAAGGTGCTATAATGAATGTAATAAGGTTGTACGCTAAGGAAGGTGACATCGTGATGAAACAACAGTTGCAGCGGATTTCCATGCTGGTGAGCATATTTTGGGTGTTTTGCCGAATCGGCCCTTCGACCTTCGGTGGCGGCTATGCGATGATCCCGATCATTGAAAGGGAGATCGTCAAGAAGCGCAATTGGCTCAAGGAGTCGGACATGAGCGATCTGATTTCCATCGCCGGTTCCGCGCCGGGGGGAGTGGGCGTCAACTCAGCGGCTTTTATCGGCTACAGGCTCTCCGGGGTCGGCGGCGCGGTTATGGCGGTGCTCGGCATTACGCTTCCGCCGGTTGTCATCGTGTTCGCTTTGAGCTCGATGTACTCTTTGTTCAGCGCATTTCCAAAAGTTGAAGCAGCCTTGAAAGGCATTCACGCGGCAATTATCGCACTTATATTGATTGCAGCCTATAGAATGGCCAAATCGTCGCTGATCGATAAAACGACCGCTACGGTTGCAGTCGTTTCGCTAGGGCTTTTGATCGCAACGCCTATTCATCCTTTACTTATCATTGCGGTCGGGATTATCGCTGGCGTGCTTGCCGTGAAAATCAAATCCATGCTCGGAGTCAGCGCGCCGTTCGAGAAAGCGAGCGCTCCCGATCCGAAGCCGGAAATCATGTTTCCCGAATACTACATTTAGCCATAGAGGTGAACTGGGATGTGGCAGTTATTTTTCACATTTTTCAAAATCGGCTGCATCTCCTTTGGCGGCGGCTATGCAGTCATTCCGCTAATTCAGAATGAAGCTACGAAGTACGGCTGGGCGGACAGCGCCCATTTTCAGGAAATCGTTACATTGGCCGGCATGGCCCCGGGCCCGATCGCGACCAATACCGCGACACTTGTCGGCTATCATGCGGAGGGTTTGGCGGGGGCTATTGCGTCGACGCTGGGCATCGTGTTCCCGTCGCTGCTTATTATTATCCTGCTGGCGGCTTTTTTCCAAAAAATGCACGAGCACCGTTGGGTCAAATCGTCCTTCTACGGATTAAGGCCAGTAGTTACCGGTCTGATCGTCTACGCCGCGCTGCATTTCGGCTTGAATGCGCGCATGGGCCTGACGTGGTCGACGTTCGCCACGCTGCTCATTTGCGCAGGCTGCATTTACGGCGTGCTGAAGCATAACATGCATCCGTTCATGGTCATCGTCGCTTCCGGACTGGCAGGCATCATCCTGTTCTGATGCCAGCCAGCTAACTGGCGCTTTGACCATTCGCCGATTCATGGCGAAACAACATGTTGACCGAAGATCGAAGACCGAAGACCGAAGACCGACCCGACCGACTTCACCAGGGCTGAACCACTGGCAGCAAAAGCTGCCGATGGGGCAGCCCTGTTTGCTGTGGCAACTGTGATCTTTTTCACTTACAATACGGTTTCGCTGTTCTAAAGTTGAGATATCGTAACCCATTTTAACATAGCAAGGGAGTGAGGGAGATGCTGACCGGAGTCATTTTGGCAGGCGGAGCGGGCCGCCGGATGAAAGGGGAGCTGAAAGCGCTGCTTCCTTTTGCAGGCGAGCCGCTGATTATTCGACAAATGAGAATGATGAAGCCACTGTGCGATGAGCTGATTGTCGTAACGAACGATGTCCGGCCTTTCCTGCCCATGCTCGACCGCTCGGTTCGGATCATAACGGACTACTACAAGGCTCAGGGTCCGCTCGTCGGCATGCATGCGGCTTTGTCTCTGGCCAAACATTCGTCCGTGTGGGTTGTCGGCTGCGACATGCCGTTTCTTTCCTGCAAGGCGGCGGAGCTGCTGTGGGAGCGGAAAAAGGACGGCTTTGACGCCGTCGTGCCTTTGGTTGCCGGAGGGTTGTATCCGCTTCACGGCATTTATGACCGCAAGTGCAAGGAGGCGATCGTCGGCCTGCTGCAGCGGGGGGAGACGAGAATGTCGGCGCTGCTCAACCACATTTTTTGGGGGGAGCTGGATGACCGCTATTTGCAGGAGCGCGATGTGGGATTGAATTTCGTCGCCAGCATCAAGACGTCTGCCGATTACGAAGCTTTGCAGCGCATGGCCGTCCCCCAAACGTAAAGGTAACGGATTGTTCATATTTGCTCGATGTTGTTGTGACCGATATCACAGAGGGCGGGGATCAAGGACACTAAAATGTAGGTAATGAGAGGCTGGACCACAAATGGAGGGGAAGATGACATGGATAACAATAAGGAAAAGGCCGAACCGGTTTTGAATGGAACGTTTGCCGCCGTACTGCTGCTGGGCGCGTTTTTGATTGCAAGCTGGGTTGCCGTTTATTTATTGTTCATTTCCAGAAACTAGAAATGTGAAGGGTGGATCGCCATGCATATTCACAAGCTTGAAAAAATTTGGTTGACCATTGGCATCTCTATGCTGTTCGTGTTTCTCGGCGTGCTGGGCGTGTCCGCTTTTGCCATGGGCGTCAAGCCCCCGAGCGAGCACCATCACCAGATCGATCCGGCCAAGCTGAAGGAAACGGCTCCTTTTGACAATCCCGGACTCCGCAAAATCGGGGACAACGAGTACGAAGCTGTGATGACGGCGTTCACGTTCGGGTATGCTCCGGACAAAATGGAGGTGCCCGTCGGTGCGAAAATCAATTTTATCGTGGCAACCCAGGATGTCGTGCACGGATTTGAAATTCCCGGCACAAACGTGAACATGATGATCGTGCCCGGCGAGGTCAGCCATGTGAGCCATACGTTCACAAAGCCGGGCGAGTACCTCATCCTGTGCAACGAATACTGCGGCGGGGCGCATGAATTTATGAAAACGACGATTATCGTCAAATGAATTCGGGACGCAAGCAAAAGGGGGTGGCAATGGTCATGAAAGTAGCGCATTTGCACGGAAACGGCACGAAATTCGATCTGAAAGACGGGAAGCTCGTCGTCGCTCACATCATCGTGGCGTTCATCGCTTTGCTGATCGGCGGCATCGCGGGGCTGCTGCAGAGCATGGTCCGCAGCGGGACGGTCAAGCTGCCGTACGGAATCGGCTATTACGAGCTGCTGACAGCCCATGGGGTATTGATGGCGCTCATTTTTACGACTTATTTTATTATCGGCTTCCTCTATTCGGGCATTTCTTATACGCTTGGAGGCAAGCTGCTGCCGATTGTGCGCCGCATGGGGTGGGCGGGCTTCGCCTTAATGACGGCCGGCACGGCCATTGGGGTCGCGATGGTTTTGGCGGGCAAAGCCAGCGTGCTTTACACGTTTTACGCGCCGCTCAAAGCTTCTCCGTATTTTTACATCGCATTGGCTTTGGTCGTTGTCGGGAGCTGGATCAGCGGCTGGGGCGTGTTTTATCAGTACAATTATTGGAAAAGAACGAATCGGGGCGAGATATCTCCACTGTTCGCCTTCATGTCCGTCGTCACTTTTCTCATGTGGCAAATCGCCACGCTGGGCGTAGCCGCCGAAGTGTTGATCCAGCTCATACCGTGGTCGTTCGGCTGGGTGGAGACGATTAACGTCATGCTGAGCCGCACGCTGTTCTGGTATTTCGGACATCCGCTCGTCTATTTCTGGCTGATGCCGGCCTACATGTGCTGGTACGTGATCATTCCGAAAATTATCGGCGGCAAAATTTACAGCGACGCTTTGGCGCGGTTGTCGTTCATTTTGCTGCTGCTGTTCTCGATTCCGGTAGGCTTTCACCATCAATTGATGGAGCCGGGCATCAGCCCTTTCTGGAAATATTTGCAGGTCGTGCTGACCTTTATGGTCGTGGTTCCGTCGCTGATGACGGCGTTCTCCCTGTTCGCCACATTCGAATTGAACGGGCGGGCCAAAGGGGCTACGGGCTTGTTCGGGTGGGTCAAGGTGATGCCTTGGAAGGATGTGCGTTTTTTCGCGCCGTTCATGGGCATGCTGATCTTTATACCGGCAGGGGCGGGCGGCTTGATTAATGCGAGCAACCAGATGAATGCGGTCGTTCATAATACGCTGTGGGTGACGGGGCATTTTCATTTGACGGTTGCGACGAGCGTGGCGCTGACGTTTTTCGGCATTGCGTACTGGCTGCTTCCGGCAGTGACGGGGCGCGTGCTGACCCCGCGGATGAACAAACTTGGCTTGATTCAAACGGTTATCTGGTGCATAGGCATGTTCTTTATGTCCGGTGCGATGCATATAGTGGGCCTGTTCGGGGCTCCGAGAAGAACCGCGTACACCACTTATGAAAATCATGCGGACGCGGCAGGCTGGACATCCTATTACGTATGGATGGCGATCGGCGGAACGATTTTGTTCATCGCGGTGCTGATGATGGTGTACAACGTATTCGCGCTGCTTCGCGCGCCCCGGGGGGAGACGGAGTATCCGATCGGCGAGCCGATGGAGCAGGCGGAAGCGACCCCTGCTTATTTGGAGCGGTGGGGCGTGTGGATCGGCTTGTCAGCCGCGCTGATCCTCATCGCTTATACGCTGCCGCTGATGGATATGGTGACGAATCCGGCACCGGGTTCCAAAGGATTTATTACCTGGTAACGACAGGTGATGCAGGAAAAGAGAAGGCATTTCGGCTTGTCAGCCGGGGAATGCCTTTTCTCTCCAAAGATATTGTGAAATAATTCACAATATCTTCACGAAAATAGCCGCCTGCGAAGCTTCATTTGTGATTTTTCTCATAGTTGCAGCCCTCCAAAAGCGGTACTCTTTGTGTAGAAACAAACACAACATTAGGTTATTCACCCATTATTGATCATATAAAGGAGTGGAAGAAGATGGCAGTTAAAGAGAGCCAAGTAAACGTACAAATTTCCGCAAAAGACGAAGTGAACCAACTGGTGGCAAAAGCGAAGAAAGCGCAGCAAGCTTTCCTCGAGCTGAACCAGGAGCAGGTTGACGCCATCGTTCAGCAAATGGCGCTGGCCGGCATCGACCGGCACATGGTACTGGCCAAGATGGCCGTCGATGAGACCGGGCGCGGCGTGTACGAGGACAAAATCACGAAAAACCTGTTCGCGACCGAGTACATCTACCACAGCATTAAGAACAACAAAACCGTCGGCGTCATCGAGGAAAACGTCTATGAAAGCTACCGGATGGTGGCGGAGCCTGTGGGCATTATCGCCGGCGTTACGCCAGTGACGAATCCGACTTCCACCACGATGTTCAAAGCTTTAATCGCGATCAAAACGCGCAATCCGATCATCTTCGCCTTCCATCCGTCCGCTCAGCAATCGAGCGCAGCGGCGGCCAGAACTTTGCTGGAAGCCGCGGTCGCCGCAGGCGCTCCCGACAACTGCATCCAGTGGGTGCAGTACCCGTCCCTGGAAGCGACAGGGCTGCTCATGAACCATCCCGATGTGGCGCTCGTGCTTGCGACGGGCGGATCTTCGATGGTCAAAGCCGCCTACAGCACAGGCAAGCCGGCGCTCGGGGTCGGACCCGGCAACGTGCCGTGCTTCATTGAGAAGACGGCGAACCTGCCGCAGGCGATCAATGATCTGATTTTGTCCAAAACGTTCGACAACGGCATGATTTGCGCTTCCGAGCAGGCGGTCATTCTCGAAGAGGCGATCTACGCCGAGGCGAAAAAGCTGATGATCGACCAGGGCTGCTATTTCCTGAACAAGGAAGAGACCGAAGCCGTATCCAAGCTTGTGATCAACAGTGAAAAATGCGCGGTCAACGCCGTCATCGTCGGCCAATCGGCGGTCAAAATCGCCGAGATGGCGGGCATCAAAGTGCCGGCATCGACGAAAATTCTCGTCGCCGAGCTGGCCGGCGTCGGCGAAGCTTACCCGCTGTCCGCCGAGAAGCTCAGCCCTGTGCTGGCCTGCTACAAAGTGAAAACGGCGGAGCAGGGCATCGAACGGGCGGCGGAAGTGGTTCGCTTCGGCGGCATGGGCCATTCCTCCGTCATTCATTCGCAGAATGCCGATGTGATCGGCGCGTTCTCCGCGAAGCTGCAGACGGGGCGCGTTATTGTCAACTCGCCGTCGACGCACGGCGCGATCGGCGACATATACAACACGAACCTGCCGTCACTGACGCTCGGATGCGGTTCGTACGGCCACAACTCGACGACCTCCAACGTCAGCGCGGTCAATCTGATCAACGTCAAACGGGTCGCCTACCGCACCGTCAATATGCAGTGGTTCAAAATTCCGCCTAAAGTGTACTTTGAAAAAGGCGCGACGCAGTACCTGGAAAAAATGCCCGACATTTCCCGGGTCATGATCGTGACGGACCCGATGATGGTCAAACTCGGCTATGTGGAACGAGTCGAATACTATTTGCGCAAACGCCAGCTGCCTGTCTACATCGAAGTGTTCTCCGACGTAGAGCCGGATCCGTCCGTGGATACCGTGGAACGCGGCAGACAGGTAATGGCCTCCTTCCAGCCGGACTGCATCATTGCACTCGGCGGCGGCTCGCCGATGGACGCGGCCAAGGCGATGTGGCTGTTCTACGAATACCCGGATACGAGCTTCGATGCGCTGAAGCAAAAGTTCCTGGACATCCGCAAACGCGTGTACAAATATCCGCGGCTTGGCAACAAGGCGAAGTTCGTGGCGATTCCGACAACGTCGGGTACCGGTTCGGAAGTAACCTCGTTCGCGGTCATTACCGACAAGGCGAAAGGCAATACGAAATATCCGCTGGCCGATTATGAGCTGACGCCGGACGTGGCGATCATCGACCCGGACTACGTGTACAGCCTGCCGAAAACGGCGGTGGCCGACACGGGCATGGACGTGCTGACGCATGCGATCGAAGCTTACGTATCGGTGATGGCCAACGATTATTCCGACGGCCTGGCGATGAAGGCGGTCCAGCTCGTGTTCCAAAATCTTGAAAAATCGTTCGCTACCGGCGATCCGGTTGCCCGCGAAAAAATGCACAACGCCTCGACGATTGCCGGCATGGCTTTTGCCAACGCCTTCCTCGGCATCAACCACAGCCTGGCGCACAAGTGGGGCGGCGAATACCATACGGCTCACGGCCGCACCAATGCGATCCTGATGCCGCACGTGATCCGCTACAATGCGCAGAAGCCGACGAAGTTCGCATCGTTCCCGAAATACGATCATTTCGTCGCCGATCAGCGCTACGCCGAAATCGCGCGGATGCTCGGACTTCCGGCCAAAACGACGGAAGAAGGCGTGAACAGCCTGATCGATGCGATCCGCAAGCTGAACAAATCGCTCGGCATTCCGGAGAAATTCCAGGATCTCGGTTTCGACGCCCAACAGTTCGAATCGCGCGTCGACTACTTGGCCGACCGGGCTTTTGAGGACCAATGCACGACGGCCAACCCGCGGATGCCGCTGGTGACGGAGCTTGCCGACGTGTACCGCAAAGCGTTCTACGGCAAATTTGAATAACCGTTAATACCAATTGATAGGAGGTCACAAACATGGCGATTGAGGAAAAAGACATCGCGATCCAGGCCGGCAAAGCCGGCTCCTGGAAAGGGTTTAAAGGCGGCAAGTGGGAAAAAGCAGTCGACGTCAAGGATTTTATCGATAAGAACGTGGCTCCGTATCTGGGATCGGGTTCCTTCCTGGCGGGCCCGACCGAAGCGACAACCGAGCTGTGGCGCATCGTCAGCGAGCTGACGCGCCGTGAGCGGGAAAACGGCGGCGTCCTGGATGTGGATGTAAACACCGTATCCACGATCACTTCCCATGCGCCGGGTTACATCGCGAAGGATAAAGAAAAAATCGTCGGCGTTCAGACCGATGCGCCGTTCAAGCGTTCCGTGCAGCCGTTCGGCGGAATCCGCATGGTCGTCGACGCCTGCGAAGCTTACGGCTTCAAGCTGCCCGAGGAGCTTGTCCGCCTCTTCACGGACATCCGCAAAACGCACAACCAGGGCGTGTTCGACGCCTACACGACCGAGATGAAAACCGCCCGCAAGGCGGGCATCATCACAGGTCTGCCTGATGCGTACGGCCGCGGGCGGATCATCGGGGACTACCGGCGCGTCGCGCTGTACGGCGTTGACCGCCTGATCGAAGCAAAGCGCGCCGATCTGGTGCAGCTCGAGGTCGATGCGATCACCGAGGATGTCATCCGGCTGCGCGAAGAGCTGTCCGAGCAAATTCGCAGCCTCGGCGAGCTGAAGCAGATGGCGAAGTCCTACGGCTTCGACATTTCACGGCCTGCCGCCAGCGCGGCGGAAGCCGTGCAGTGGCTGTACTTCGCCTATCTGGCCGCCATCAAGGAGCAGAACGGCGCGGCGATGAGCCTTGGCCGCGTATCCAGCTTCCTCGATATTTATATCGAGCGCGATTTGCAGGAAGGCGTGCTGACGGAAGAGCAGGCGCAGGAACTGATCGACCATTTCGTCATGAAACTGCGCATCGTGAAGTTTCTCCGCACCCCGGATTACAACGAGCTGTTCAGCGGAGACCCGACTTGGGTAACGGAATCGATCGGCGGGATGGGGCTGGACGGAAGGACGCGAGTGACGAAAAACTCCTTCCGCTTCCTGCATACTCTGTACAATCTGGGACCGGCGCCCGAGCCGAACTTGACCGTACTGTGGTCGACGCAGCTGCCGGAAGGCTTCAAAGCTTACTGCGCCAAAGTATCGGCGGAGACCAGCTCGATCCAGTACGAGAACGACGACCTGATGCGTCCTTACTATGGCGATGACTACGGGATTGCCTGCTGCGTATCGGCGATGCGCATCGGCAAGCAGATGCAGTTTTTCGGCGCGCGCGCCAATTTGGCGAAGGCGCTGCTGTATGCGATCAACGGCGGCGTGGACGAGAAGCTGGGCATTCAGGTCGGACCGCAGGCGGCGCCTGTCCTGTCCGATGTGCTGAGCTATGAGGAAGTCGCGCCCAAATTCGACCAGGTGATGGAATGGCTGGCCAAGCTGTATATGAACACGCTCAACGTCATCCACTACATGCACGATAAATATTGCTACGAACGGCTGGAAATGGCGCTGCACGACCGTGAAATTTTGCGCACGATGGCTTGCGGCATCGCGGGATTGTCCGTCGTCGCGGACTCGCTCAGCGCGATCAAATATGCGCGGGTGCGGCCGATCCGCAACGAGCGCGGCATTGCCGTCGATTTCGAGATCGAAGGCGAATATCCGCAGTACGGCAACAACGACCCGCGGGTCGACGAGATCGCCGTGCAGCTTGCCGAAACGTTCATGAACAAGCTGCGCAAACATAAGGCGTACCGCGACGCTCTGCCGACGATGTCCGTGCTGACGATTACGTCCAACGTCGTCTACGGCAAAAAAACCGGCAGCACGCCGGACGGCCGCAAAGCCGGCGAACCGTTCGCGCCGGGCGCCAATCCGATGCACGGACGCGACCGCAAAGGCGCGTTGGCTTCGCTCGCTTCCGTGGCGAAAATTCCTTACGAGCACTGCCTGGACGGCATCTCGAACACCTTCTCGATCGTGCCGAAGGCGCTCGGCCGCGAAGACGAAGCGCGGATCGCCAATCTCGTTGCCATGATGGACGGCTACATGGCCAGCGGAGGGCACCATCTGAACGTCAACGTGTTCGACCGTGCGCAGCTGCTGGACGCCATGGAGCATCCGGAGCAGTATCCGCAGCTGACCATTCGCGTATCCGGGTATGCGGTCAACTTTATTAAGCTGACCCGCGAGCAGCAGCTCGACGTCATTCACCGCACGTTCCACGGCACGATGTAAATTTTAGATCAAGAGAGGAGCGCGGAGCCGATGAAAGGACGCATCCATTCCTTCGACACCTTTGGCACCGTTGACGGGCCGGGCATCCGCTTTGTTCTGTTCATGCAGGGCTGCGCGCTGCAGTGCAAATACTGTCACAATCCCGATTCCTGGGATATGCATGCAGGCAGACAGATGGACGTAGAGGAAATCATGCAGGAAATCGAGCCGTATTTGGAATATTACCGGCGTTCGGGCGGAGGCATTACGGTGACGGGCGGGGAGCCTACTTTGCAGGCCCCCTTCCTCGCCCGATTGTTTGCCGAGATCAAGCGGCAGTGGGGGCTGCACACCGTTCTGGACAGCAACGGCTTTTGCGAGCCGGGACACGCAGAGGAACTGCTTGCGGCAACGGATCTGGTGCTGCTCGATTTGAAGCAAATTCATCCTGACAAACATATTTCGCTGACCGCGCAGCCTAACGACCGGATCAAGCGGTTCGCCTATCATCTGAGCGAGATGAACAAGCCGATGTGGATCCGTCACGTGCTCGTCCCAGGCTGGACAGACGATTACCAGGACCTGCTTGAGCTTGGGGCGTTCATCGGCTCGCTGCGGGGCGTGGAAAAGCTGGAGCTGCTGCCCTACCACCGCATGGGCGTCTACAAGTGGCAGCAGATGGGCAAGGCATACCCGCTGGAGCATGTTCAGCCGCCCACCGACCGGGAAATTGCCAGAGCAAGGTCAATTATTGAGCTTGGAATCAGCATGCAGCAGTCTCATACAGCCCAAATATCCGATTAAAAAAATAAGCAGCCGCCGATTCGTTAACGTTTCGGTGGGCTGCTTATTTTTTATAAAGCTTCAGCGTCACAGCAAGTATTCCTCCTGAAGCCCGATGCGGTGCAGGTAGTCCAGATGGCCGTCCGTCTGCTCCGGCGCGGCATCATTTCCGGCTCCGGCGGCAGGCTGACGGTTTCTTTGAATGCCTCCCGCTTTTTCAGCCAATACGGCTCCGCACTCACAGCAAAATTCGTCGCGCAGCATTTCATAGGCATCGGGTTGTGTCGTTTTCATATGAATCACTCCTTGTCCGGTTTCTACTTTAACTATACCTTGCGCGTCCGAATAAGTATGTGATTATTTTCACAAGTGAAGAGAAATTTTTTGTGCCGTGCCAAAAAGGCTTGTCTCGATGAAGCCCACAAGCCTGAACAGTGAAGGGGGGTGACCGCCGTTATGCGGCAGCACTGCAACGCGCGCACCCGGGTATCGCATGCAGTTGCCGGCAAATGTACCATGGCAGCCGCCGCTGGCGAAGCGGCTCGGAAGTCCGCAACCCCCGCAACCCCTGCAGATCCCGTAACCCCCACAGAAGCCACAGAAGCCACAGAAGCCACAGAAGCCACAGAAGCCACAGAAGCCATAGAAGCTACAGAAGCCACAGAAGCCACAGAGCCGCAGAAGCCGCAGAAGCCACAGAGCCGCAGAAGCCGCAGAAGCCGCAGAAGCCGCAGGAGCCGCAGAAGCCACAGAAGCTACAGAAGCCACAGAAGCCACAGAAACCACAGAAGCCACAGAAGCCACAGAAGCCATAGAAGCCATAGAAGCCACAGAAGCCACAGAAGCCACAGAAGC
>NZ_JBZYAO010000055.1:0-5629 GCF_059820445.1 Paenibacillus sp. sgz302190 | reverse complement strand
AGCCACAGAAGCCACAGAAGCCACAGAAGCCACAGAAGCCACAGAAGCCACAGAAGCCACAGAAGCCACAGAAGCCACAGAAGCCACAGAAGCCACAGAAGCCGCAGAAGCCACAGAAGCCACAGAGCCCCGCAACCCCGCAACCTCGCAACCCCTACAACCCCTACCCCCTCGCAAAAACCTACACCCCTCGCCGATCGCCGCAATCTGCCTGACTGCGCGAAGAAAACCTGCAAAAATACATCTTTTTGCTCGTTGCTACGCCGCCACGAAAAAATTCCTGCAATTGTGCAGGCTTTTTGTCGCAAACAGGGGCTCAGGTTCATTTTCATCGAAAATTCCTGCACTTTTGCAGGTTTTTCGCCAAAATGAACCACTAACGCAGAAAAAACCTGCACTTTTGCAGGTTTTCTCCCGGCCAAGCCGGCCAAAGCCCAAGCCGCTTCGCGCACCTTCTGTGCAGCACCGCAGCCTGCGCGGAAGGAGGTGCCGCGTTGGGAAAGAGCGGCCCCTCCAATAATCCAAAAAATGGGGCGGTTTTTTGAGGCTTTTTGAGGCTGTACCCACGCTTGTGCCCGCGCAGCCAGCCCCTCTTCCTCTGTCACCTCAAACGTAATCTGCTGCATTTTCTCAAAAAGCGGTCCATTTGGGAGAAGCCTGCGTTTGTGCAGGAATTATCCGTCGGAGAAACCGTGGGAGACGAGATGTTTCCCGGCTGTTGAGAAAGTCCAAAGGATTGCCGCTTTGATCGCTCCCCATATCCAAGAGGCGCAGTCTGCTTATCTCTTCCTCTGCAAATCGCGCAGTTCGCGCCAGCCGATGATGCGGATTCCCTCTTTTCGTATCATCTCCTGTACATCCGGGTCGAGGAACACGTCGTATTCAAAACGCCGGTATGCCCACGTATCTGTTATCGCTTTCAGCTCATCCGTATCGAGGGAAGGGTGGAACAGCAGCTCCGTCACGCCGGGCCTGAGGCTTTTGATCAAATCGACGGCCGTCTTCTTGACGGTTTCGTAGCCCACTTTTTCCGGGTAGTAAAAAGGCAGCATGAGCACTTCGTTCGGATGGACAATTCCTTTCTCTTTCGCTTTTTGCGCGACGCTTGCCACATTGGCAGCCGGCACCTCAAAACGGGGAGGACCAGCCATAAAACGGAACGGCAAGTCATACTTTTCGGCCAGCTCCAAATACAGGTCCAAATGGTAATGCAGCGTTCCCATATGAGTGTCCAGATGGGTAGGATCCACGCCTAAGCGAATGGCCGTCTCGATTTGAGCGACGAGCTCTTCCCTGATTTGTTCCAGGTCCGCATGTATGACGTAAGTGGGATCAGCCGGAAAATGCCCGTAATCGTCAACGAGCGTGTCTACGTTACCGCTGCGCGATACGGGTCCCCATTTGTACGAGGGCCATTCGCTTGTCAATGTCAAGTGAATGCCTACGTCGAGAGCGGGACTGCTTGCAGCGGCGCGAGCCGCTTCCAATGCCCATGGGCAGGGTACCATGAGCGTCGCAGAGGAAATCGCCCGCTGTTCCAGCAAATGCAGCACCGCCCGGTTGGTTGAATGGCACATTCCAAAATCGTCCGCGTGCAAAATGAGATATCGTTCCGTTTGCAATGAATCCAAATTGGCCATATGATTCCTCCTCCTGACATTCCGTAATAACTTCCACTATAATACAAAAATAACGATCCCGCAGCATCCAGTATTTTTTTCTGATGTGAGGAATCGCACAGCGGAAACGGGCGAGCCGGTTTACTATGAAATTAGGAACCAACTGCATGATCATGGAGGGATCGCATATGACGCTTAAGTCTACCGGCTACAAACTGGGAATGGCCTCAACGAATCCGAATAAACTGAGCTTTGCCGTGGAGCGCTGGAAAGATGAGCATCATCGTTTGCGGGCCAAGATCAAAATTTTGGAAACGCATGCCAAAGAGATCGGCCTGATGGATAACGCGGAGCAACGTCTTGATATACTTTCAAAATTGAAGCAAAGCACGGCCGGATTTATGACGGAACTGAAGCGGCACGCCGAATGGGAGGATAAGGAGTTTTTTGCCTTTCTTATCGAGTACATGAGGCGCGATCCCGTTCCTACCATAATGCCTTCCTTTTGGGTATTGGAAAGGGACCATGAGCTTGCCGATTCGTTTTTTCAGTCGTTTCACGAGTCGGTAGGCCAACTGCTCGCCCGCAAAAACACAAGAAAAGATCAAGCGGTGGAGGCGGCCTCCCATTTGCTGCAGGCGTGCCTTATTTTAAACGACCATTTGACGATGGAAGAACAGCTTGTACTGCCTTTGACGGAAGAAGTTTTCACGGATTTAGACTACTTTTTCTCATAGGAGGATGAGAGCGATGAAACTGATCGTCCACGGAAAAAACTTGCAGGTGACTCCGGCTTTATACGAATACGCCGAGCGGAAGCTGGGCCCTCTGGGCTCCTGGTTCGATGAAACGTGCGAGCTGCATGCAGCGCTGTCCGTACAAGGGCATAAGCTGCAGCATGTAGTCGAGGTGACTGTCGCCTGCCATGGCTTGACGCTGAGAGCGGAAGAACGGCGCGAAGATATGTACGCTTCCCTCGATCTGGTTGCTGACAAACTGGAGCGGAAAATCCGCAAGCTCAGAGAGAAGCTGAGATACCGCGTTCGCCATCAGGGGGGATTGAAAGACCTGGCTGTCGTATCGGGGGCGCAGGAGCCGGAGAAAGAGCCGTTTGAAGTTGCCCGGGTGAAGACCGTTACCGTCAAGCCGGTCGATATCGAGGAAGCTATTTTGCAGATGAACCTGCTGGATCATAATTTCCACCTCTTCTTCAACCGCGACTCCAACAAAACGGAGCTTGTGTACAGACGCAATGACGGGTCCTATGGACTGATTACGACAACCTGACATAGAGCACGGCATTCCATATTAAAGGCTATTCTCTAGGCGGTTGAACAAGCCGCTTCAGGGGATGGCCTGTTTTTGTTTTCCAATTGTTTCAAAAGGGAGATGCGCTTCTTCTAAAAGAGCGGAATAAGCTTTATAATTGATTCCATGTACGGCTTGCCGCGAAGGAGGAGAGAAGTTGGAGACAGAACAGGCAAAGGATATAAAAGATTACAGCGCGCGTTTAAACCGTTTGGTGGATGATTTTGAGACGCACATTCATAAAAGTTTGAATGATGAGTATATAAAGTCAACCAAATGGTCCGATAAGCTGGCGGACAACATTGCTGAATTCGGCGGAAGCTGGAAATTTATCAACGTATTTTTTGCAGTATTGGTGTTATGGATTATCGTCAATTCCCTTTCCTTCACTAAAGCGATTCATTTCGACGAATTTCCGTTTATTTTATTAAATTTGGTCCTGTCTTTTCTCGCAGGATTTCAGGCGCCGATCATTATGATGAGCCAAAACAGGCAAGCCGCAAGGGACAAGCGGGAAGCCGTCATTGATTTTGCCATCAACTACAAGGCGGAGATGGAAATTGACGACATGCAAGGGCATTTGCATAGGCTTGAGGCGGATTTTGCCGAGTTTAGAGCTGAAGTCAGAAATGAGCTGGCGGAAATCAAAGAGCTGCTGAAAAACAGGCCGGCAAGCGAAGAAAGCGGCCGCTGAATTGAGCAATTCGACCGTTCTTGTGGAACGGTCTTTTTTTCATGTCTTTTTCCTGACGGAATAGTGGTGGAAAATGGCCCGGTTCAGCCGGTCCAAATCCGGCTCGATCAGCGGGCGGCTGAGCCGTCTCACCCATGCCTGGGACAGCATCCAGGTCAGGACGCCCGCTGCGAGCAGCACAAGCGCAACGTGCAGCGGTCCGCTGACGTAGGCATAGATGCCGGTGGCGATCGCTGTT
Organism: Paenibacillus sp. sgz302190; assembly: GCF_059820445.1. Classification (NCBI taxonomy): domain Bacteria; kingdom Bacillati; phylum Bacillota; class Bacilli; order Caryophanales; family Paenibacillaceae; genus Paenibacillus; species Paenibacillus sp. sgz302190. The sequence continues at coordinate 1,770 of NZ_JBZYAO010000055.1, read as the reverse complement.
TTGATCACGAGCCCCTGCAAAAGAAACACGTACCCCGTGTGCGGACCCCAGGAAGTGAGGATGCTCCGCATCCGCGGCACAAAACTTAGAAAGCAGACGGAAGCTGCGATCTGGAGCGCGTAAATGCCCAGGCGATAAGCGCCGGCGGCCCAGCCTGCCGCATTTAATTGGCTGTACGTAAAGCTGCTGTAGAGCCACTTGGGGTCGAGTGGAACGGCATATAGGGCAATGGCGATAGCAGCAGCCGCAACAATGCCAGGCCCTCGGAGGGCGCGGATTTTCGCCGGCCACTCCCCGTCAAAGCGGAAGTAATAGCCGGCCAGAAAGAACGGGAAGAAAACCAAAGTTCTCGAAAAGCTGAGAATAGCGCCCGAAAAAGGCAAATAACCCGCCAATATCCCGATCGCAAAGGCCGCCGCCAGCGGGTGTTTGAACGAAACGAAAACCCGCAGCAGCAGACGCCAGCAAAGATGGCTGAACAAAAACCACAGCAGCGAGTACGGAATAAAAAACGAGTACCGGATGCCGGGAGCGTGAAACACGAGCACATCCATCAACGAGTAAATGCTTTGGAATACAAGATACTGGTGAAAAATCGTCCTCAGGCTTTTTAAGCCGCTGCCGTCGAACCGAAAGCCTTTTGCAAAATAGCCCATCGCAAACACGAACATCGGTATATGAAAAGTGTAAATCGACAAATACAGCGTATTTACTGCTCTATTTTGATCAATAAGCGGTTCGAGGCAGTTGGCGATTACAACGAGCAGGATCAGCAAAAATTTGGCGTTCAGCATAAAAGTGTCCGACGCTTCTTTGCCTGCGTTATCCATATTAGTTCCCTCCGTCAGCATAGATGTCTTCCAAAACTAGACTAAATCCGCAGCCGAAATGCAGCTATGATAAAAGTCACGAGATAGTCAAATCCGGTGTGACTTGCTTCACAGAGCATCAGACAGCGGAAACGGTATGATGAAGGTGTAACTTGACGCGACGCATTGAAGGAGGTTTTACCATGGTTATCGATATGAGTGCTCCGATGCCGCAGCTTCAACAGTTCATCGCCGAGCACGAAGCGTTGAAAAAAGAAGTGGATGCCGTTCAGGATAAAGCGGATCTGATGGTCAGCCAGCTCGGCACCGAGCGCTGCAGGATGCTGCTGGAAGAAATCCGGGCGGAGATGGCGGTTATTTTGCGCCAGCTTAAGGAGCACGAAGTTTGGGAGGGCTGCGTATCCCGGGAAACAGGTCCGGCATTGGCGACGACCAAATGGGTTTTGGAAGAAGACCATAAACTGGCGGAACGGTTTGTCAAATCATTTATTCACGCAGCGGACAACTGCTGCACATCCGATATTAAACAGCTGACCGAGGCGGCTTCCCTTCTGAGCGTGGCTTGCTCGGTTTTGGCGGATCATCTGGTTTCGGAAGAGGAGCTGTTCCAGGGCTACCTCGAAGAACGGCATTGAACACCGCCTGCCGGAACTGCTGGACCAGTTCGTTAGTGCTGGGAACCTGCGGACCATAACGCAGACTGATCTATCGTCCTGTACGAACTACTAGCTGGAACTGGACGCATCCAGTTGGCGATGAGCGAAAAGCCTGCAAAAGTGCAGCCTTTTGCTCGTTGATTCGCTTGCAGCGAAATATTCCTGCAAAAGTACAGTTTTTTTCGCCGATGGGCGGGCTCAAGCCCCTCAAAATTAAAAATTCCTGCACAATTGCAGGAATTTCCCCAAAACAAGCCGCTTGCAGCGAAAAAGCCTGCACTTTT
>NZ_JBZYAO010000054.1:0-44245 GCF_059820445.1 Paenibacillus sp. sgz302190 | reverse complement strand
GGGGATCCACGCGTTCCCATCTCGAACACGACCGTTAAGCCCTCCAGCGTCGATGGTACTTGAACCGAAGGGTTCTGGGAGAGTAGAACGTTGCCAAGCACAGCAAATAGCCTTCTTGAGAAAACAATCTTAGGAAGGCTATTTCTTATTGTACGTGGCGTGCCTAGCGCCGCGTTGCAGTTCTTTGAAACCGGCAAAGCAGCCTCTAAACAGGCTGCCTTGTCGGTTTTTTTTGATTTACCGGCGGCTCTAATGACAGGTCTGGCGTACGAGCAGCTCAGGCTCTACCATGACAGCGCTGGACTGAAGCTGGTGATTCATTAAATCAAACAGCATCAGGGCGGCCAGCAAGCCGATTTTTTCTTTGTCCTGCCGCATTGTGGACAGGGGGGGATACATATATTTGCATGCTTCAATATCGTCGCATCCGATAATTGCCACATCGTTCGGGACGGCCATTCCCTTTTCCCTCAAAGCTCGCATAGCGCCGATCGCCAAATGGTCGGAGGCTGCGAATATGGCCCGCGGGAGCTGTCCGCGGCTTAACATTTCTTGCATCGCGAGATAGCCGCTGTTTTCGAAAAAATCAGCCTCGCTTACAAACCAGCTGTCATTCACGGACAGCCCGAAGTTTTGCATAGCCTGCTTGAGATAACCCTCCCGCATTCTGGAAATCGGACTATGGCTCCCGATAAAGCCGATCTCCTTAAACCCCTGCAAGTAGTAATGTTCCACGACTTTATTAGCCATATTGGAGTTGTCTGTCATAATAAATCCGGAATTGCGCCCCGTTAATTCGAGGTCGATGCCAATACAGGGAATATCGCTTTGATCGAGCTCGGAGATGCAAGGCTCCAATTCCTCCCCGGATATCAATATGCAGCCGTCAACCTGAAAATAGTTGCACCTGGCCAGATAATCTTTTTCGGAATCATGGAATTTCTCATTTGAGAAAAAAATTAAATCATAGCCGAGAAGGCCGATGCGCTTTTTAAAAGAGTTAATTACATCGATAAAAAACGGATGATTGAATTCGGCATTGATTTTTCCGGCGTAGATGACTCCGACCAGATTGGATTTTTTGCCGCCTATGGCCGCTTTGCCCGTGGAGGATGATTGATAGCCGGTTTCTTGAATGATTTTAAGAACCTTTTGTTTGGTTTCTTCGCTTACTTCATCGTAATTATTCAAAATTTTGGAAACGGTAGAAACGGATACCCCGGCGAGTTTAGCAATTGTATTAATCGTTATTTTCAATGGGCTCACCTCTTTTTGCCTTCGATGCCAAAGAGCAGATTTTCGTAATTAATCTTAACATATTGAAACTTTTCGTCAATGAGAAATCGGATTTTAACGAAAGTTTTCGCGGTTTTTTAGGGATTCCACGAGAAAATCGTGTCTATTTAGCATTATTTTACGAAAACAAGCAGAAAAACTTCTAAAAAAATCTTTACATTAACGAAAATTTCGTGGATAATGTTTCTTGGAAACGGGATTTTTTCCAAATACTGATATGCTAAGTTCATCATTTCATATTGAATCCAGGGGGAAATCTAATGCTCAAAAAATGGTCTTTAGGACTCGTATCCTTAGTTACGGCTGTATCATTGACGGCATGCGGAAGCGGAAACGATGCAAGCGGGGGCTCCGGCGGAGGATCGTCTGCAGCGTCTTCTGGAAGCGATTCCGCGAAAGGCGGAAGCGACAAAGCGGTTACTTTGAAAATTATTCATTGGAAAAATGAAGCCGCTAACAAATGGTTCGACAAGTTTAACAAGAAGTTTGAGGAAAAGTATCCGAACATCAAAATCGATTATACGACGGTTCCTTCCGACGATACGTTCAAGCAGCTGCAGCAAACCCGTATTCAAGCAAATGATGTGGACATTATTACGAATATGTCCGCGCTTGTCGGCGCTCCGGCCGATTGGTCCAAAGGCGCAGCCGATCCGGCATGGAAGCAATGGATTGACGCGGGCTTGATTACGGATCTTTCCGATCAGCCTTTTGTCAAAAATTACACGCTCGAATCGATTAAGGACGGCGGAACCTACAATGGAAAAGTGTATGGCATTACAACCGGGTCCGTGGCTTTCTCCGGACTGTTTTACAATAAAGAAATGTTCGAGAAGAACGGCTTGAAGGCTCCGGCGACATGGGACGAATTCGTCAAAGTGCTCGATACGTTAAAAGCGGCGGGCGTTTCGCCGATCGGATTTGCCGGCAAAGACATCTGGCCGATTAATCTGGCCGTTCAAGGGCTGCAGGCCAGCGTTCATAAGGATCAGCTTGCTTACATTAAAGGACTATGGAACGGCTCAACCAAGTTCACCGATCCCGAAGCGATCGATATTTTGACAAAAGCGCAAAAAATGATGACCTATGCGGATAAAGGCTTCATGGGCGTCGATTACGCCTCGCTTCCAGGCCTGTTCGCTCAGGGCAAGGTTGCGATGATCGCCGACGGAACGTGGGATGCTCCGACGATTGCCGCGGCAAATCCGAATCTCAAATTCGGCTACTTCCCGATTCCGGGGAGCTCGGACCCGGCGCAAAATAAAGCGCTCGCAGGTAAATACGATCTGACCTTCATGGTCGCGGAAAAATCGAAAAATAAAGATGCCGCAATGAAGTATCTGACTTTTTTCTCCGAGCCGGCGAACTATGCGGAATATGTGAACGATGTAGGCTTCCTGCCCGTTCAGAAGAATGTGGATCTGAAGAGCGCGTTCATTAAAGAGCTTGAACCGAACATCCAAGGCTTTAAGCTCGCTTGGGATCAATTGTTCATCAACCGCAACAATGCAGGGGAGCACGTAGCGGGGTCCAGCGTTCACGCGGAGTTCCTGACGCCTGCCGGGCCGATCAAAACGCCTCAAGAGCTGGCGAATTTAAGTCAAAAAGAGTGGGATGCCGCGAAATAGCATTACGTGAAATGAGGTGTGAACGTGTACCCGTTCGCTAAAGGTTTCCGCAAACATGTGCCTCTTATGCTTTTGTCGATTCCGTTGATGCTTTATCTTGTGTTCGGATTTTTGCCTTCTCTCGGCACGGTATTGTTTTCGTTTACGAACATGACGGGGCTCCCGGGACAAAAATGGCAGTTTGTAGGATGGCATAATTTCCAGCGTTTCTTTTTCTCTTCCGATCAGCAGGAACGGATTTTGGGCATTGAAAGGACGCTTTACTTTTCGCTTGCCGTGACGATTTTCCAGAACGGAATTGCTTTGTTCGCAGCCGTTCTTCTCAATCAGCGCCTGAAGGGCGACGGCTTTTTCCGGGCGGTATTTTTTCTTCCGGTTGTGCTTGGAGTCACGGTGTCGGGGCTTGTGTGGAAAATGATGTTCAACCCCCTGGAAGGGCCTGTGCAGAAAATATTGGGCTGGTTCGGAGGCCATTCCAATTTCCTGGGCAGCTATGACGCGGCTTTTCCGCTCGTTATTTTCGTTCAGATCTGGATGTACATGGGGTATTCCATGGTCATTTTCCTTGCGGGCTTGCAGACGATTCCGAAGGATTTGTACGAAGCCGGATATATCGACGGCACTTCGCCGTGGCAGTCTTTTCGCAACATTACGTTCCCGCTCATTGCCCCGTCGTTTACGGTAAACATTCTTTTGTCGCTGATTGGCGCTTTGCAAACGTTCGATACGATTTTTGTGCTGACGGGCGGGAAGTTTCACACGAATACATTGGCGGTGGACGTGTTTAACGCAGCATTTACAAGTACGCAGGATTTGGGGTATGCTTCCGCGGTGGCGATGATCCAATTTGTATTCGTTTTTATCGTTGTTGCGATTTCACAGTATTACTTGCGTAGAAGAGAGGTACAGATGTAATGAGACGAAGCGCGGTATTAAATCTGTCCTCTTATCTGATTATTCTCATCCTGGCGGGCCTCTATGTAATACCTTTGTTTCTGGTGCTGAACACTTCGGTAAAGACGGTCGAAGAATTCAATTTAAATCCTAACGCCCTGGCTTCGTCGATACATTTGGATAACTTTGTCCGGGCTTGGAAGCAGGGGAATTTTGAGGATTATTTTTTGAACAGTCTGGTGTACACGTCCACCTCCACTGTGCTGACCTTGATGCTCTCGCTGTTTGCGGCCTTTCCGCTGGCCAGAGGTTACGTAAAATGGAGTTCGGCCATCTATTTTTTCTTCCTGCTGTCGATTTTCCTGCCTAACCCGCTGGTGCCGCAGTTTAAACTGATTCAATGGCTCCATCTGTACAACAATCCGGTAGGCTATGTGATTTTGAAAACTACAGGAACAGGCATCGTCTTCATGATGTTCGTAGGGTACATCAAATCGATCTCCAGGGAGCTTGATGAAGCTGCAGGTATGGATGGGTGCGGATATCTTCGTTATTTGTTCCACATTATTTTCCCTTTGATGAAGCCGGTGGTGGCGACGGGGGTGACATTGACGGCTATACAAACCTGGAACGATATTATCGGCCCGATCATTTATTTGTCCAGCTCGAAGTATGCGCCTGTTACAAAAGGCTTGTTCAGTTTCTATGGGCAGTACACGAACCAATGGCCGCTCTTGGCTTGCGGGATCATGATTATTGTTTTTCCGCTGCTGGTGCTGTATTTGTTCGTACAGCGTTATTTGGTAGACGGGGCGCTGGCAGGCGCGGTGAAGTCTTGAATAAAGTTGTCTCTAAGGCGGTTCTATACGTCTTAAGGGGCAACTTTTTTTTGCGGCCATGTAATTTTTACAAAAATAAACCGGCTTGTTATGTATGGTTACAAACTTGTGTTATACAAATTGACCGTCTCCGTGTACGGATTTACAATAAAACAAATTATTGAGTTGATATGCAAAAAAAGTATCGGATTTAGAGGTGATGGCGAGTGATTCTGACATTGGAAAAGGTTAATGGGCTGGATCGGGAAGGTTTTATACTCGCTTTCGGCGCACTTTTTGAGCATTCGCCATGGATTGCGGAGCAGGCGTGGCATGCCGCGCCGTTTGCTTCCCGGCAGGATTTGATTTCGGCGCTGGAGCAGGCGGTTTGGAAAGCGGGCGAGGAAGCGCAGTTGGCGCTTTTGCGGGCTCATCCCGATCTGGGCACGCGGGTGGCAATGACGGACCATTCCGTGCTGGAGCAGGCGGGGGCCGGTTTGGACCGTTTAACCCCGCAGGAGTACGAACAGTTTTTGGAGCTGAACGATCAATATACGAAAAAGTTCGCTTTTCCATTCATTATGGCGGTCAAAGGGCAGACCAAAGACTCCATTCGCGAAGCGATTCAAATGCGTATCCACGGCACGGCGGAGGAAGAAAGGGCGAAAGCGCTGCGGGAAGTTTGTAAAATTGCGCGTTTTCGGCTGGCACAAATTTTGAAAATGGAAACGGAGGAATCCATCATGCATACAGAAGCGCGGCAAGAAAGAATGATGTATTACGGAAAAGGCGACGTGTGGGTATACCGTTCCTATGCAAAACCATTGACGAATGTGAAGCTGATTCCGGAATCCGGTTTTACGGGGCGGGATAACATTCTTTTCGGTATGAACATTAAAGTTGCGGTCAGCGGGGAGCGGTTTTTCACATCTTTTTCGGAGGGAGATAATTCCCAGGTTGTAGCTACGGATTCGATGAAAAATTTCATTCTGCGGCAGGCGGGAGAGTATGAAGGCGCTACGGCGGAAGGATTCCTTGAATTCGTCGGGCGCAAATTTCTTGAAACATATCCGCAAATGACGGGCGTCCGGCTAACGGCGGATCAGGTGCCTTTTGACGAGCTTCCGGTTTCCGGCAAAGACGGCTTCGCGGCCAGCGAGCTTGTATTCCGGTATTCGCATAACGAACATCCCACCGCTCTGATCGAGGTTGCGCGGACCGGGGAGGGAATCGTGATTGCGGAGCATTCGAGCGGGCTTGGGGACATTAAGCTGATCAAGGTAAAGGGCAGTTCGTTCGCCGGTTTTGTCAGAGACGAGTATACGACGCTGCCGGAATCGTTTGATCGGCCTTTGTTCATATTTTTGGACATCGCCTGGCGGTATGCGAACGTGGAGGATGCACTCGATTCGGATCGCGGCGGCTATGTGGCTTCCGAGCAAATCCGCGATATCGCGCACACGATATTCCACGAAGAGAATTCTCCGTCGATTCAAAATCTGATTTATAAAATCGGGCTGCGCGCCCTGAGCCGTTTTCCGCAGCTTGCGGAGATTCGCTTCGAGTCCAATAACCGGACTTGGGAAACGGTGCTGGAATCGGCGAAAAACAGCGAGGGCAAAGTGTTCACGGAGCCGCGGCCGCCGTACGGTTTTCAAGGGTTCTCCATGACGCAAAGCGATGTGGCGGAAAGCGGCGGAACCGGGCGATGAGCGGTGCGCTGACTACGCATGTGCTGGATATCAGCGGCGGCTGCCCTGCGCAAGGAGTCAGGATTGAGCTGTTTCGCCTGCAGGGCCGGGGGCTGGAGCCGCTTCGCACAGTTGTCACCAATGAAGACGGGCGGATCGGCAGCGCGGTTTTATCGGCTGAGGAGCTCGTTCCGGGGGTTTATGAGCTGGTCTTTCATGTGGGCGATTACTTTCGGGGCAAGGGCACCCTTTTGCCGGAGCCGGCTTTTTTGGATCAAGTGCCGATTCGGTTCGGCGTAGCGGATTCGGAATCTCATTATCATGTGCCGCTGCTGATTGCTCCCTGGGGCTACAACACGTACAGAGGCAGTTGACGAAGGGAGCGGCGGGAGGAGGAGAAGCTCTTGGAACATTTTGACCTGATTATCAGAGGCGGAAGCGTTGTGTTCAAAGATAAAGTTTACCAAACGGATATCGGCATACGCGGCGGAAAAATCGCCGCTCTGGCCGGGCATCTTGGCGAAACGGCGAGTGCTGCAAGCACTTATGATGCCGCAGGACTGCATGTCCTGGCAGGAATGGTCGACGCGCATGTGCATTTGAACGAGCCCGGGCTGGGCCACTGGGAAGGCTTCGCCTCCGGTTCGGCCGCGCTTGCTGCGGGGGGCTGCACGTCCTACGTAGATATGCCGTTGAACGGCGTTCCTCCGACGGTGCGCATTGAAGCGCTTCAACAGAAGCTGGATGCGGCGGGCGAGGAATCCTGCGTGGATTTTGCGCTATGGGGCGGATTGGTGCCCGGCAACGTCGGCGAGCTGCAGGCGCTGGCGGATGCCGGCGTCGCCGGATTTAAAGCGTTCATGTCCTGTCCCGGCGGAGAAGGGGAAGATATTTTTGCGGAAGTCGACGACTGGACGCTGTTCGAAGGGATGAAAGAGATAGCCAGCCTTGGGAAGGTGCTGGCTTTGCATGCCGAAAGCGAGCCGATCGTAGGCAGGCTCGCCCGTGAGTTTCAAGCGGCCGGCAAGCGCGGCGCGGCGGACTACGTCAATTCCCGACCGGTGCTGGCCGAGCTTGAGGCGGTGAACCGGGCGTTGTTTTTCGCGGAGCAGACGGGGTGTGCGCTGCATTTTGTGCACATCAGCAGCAGCGAAGCGGTGGAGGCGATCGATCGGGCGAAAGCGAGAGGCATGAATGTGACGGTGGAAACGTGCCCGCACTATCTCGCGCTCAGCTCCGCCGATCTGGAGAAGCTCGGTCCTGTCGCCAAATGCGCGCCGCCGCTGCGCAGCCTGGAAGAACAGGAGCACCTGTGGTCGGCGGTGTCGGAGGGACGGATCGACATCATCGCTTCCGATCACTCGCCGTGTCCGACGGACATGAAACAAGGCGATATGTTCGAAGCGTGGGGCGGCATAGCCGGCGCGCAGAGTTCCATGGAGCTAATGCTGGACGAAGGGCATCTGCGCAGAGGGGTGCCGCTGCCGGAGCTGTCGCGAATGCTCTCGCTGCATCCGGCGCAGCGCTTCGGCCTGCATCCGCGCAAAGGTGAAATCGCTATCGGTGCGGACGCGGATTTGGCCGTTGTCGATCTGCGGCACGGCTATACGCTCCGGCAGGACGATTTGCTGCAGCGGCACAAGCACAGCCCGTATGTCGGCCGGACTTTCGGCTGCCGGGTGCAAGCAACGCTGTCCCGCGGGCGGTTCGTATACGAGCTGGGGCAAGGGATTGCGGCCAAGGGCAAGGACAAGGACGAGGACGAGGACAAAGCCAAGGACAAGGACAAGGACGGGGACAAGGGCAAGGACGAGAACAAAGCCAAGGACAAGGACAAGGACAAGGACAAGGACAAGGGAGCCGGGACGTGGCTTCGCCACAAGGATGCGGAGGGAGGTGGCGGCAATGGCTAAAATGGCGCCCGATTCGTTTCATCTTTTATCCCTTTATTCCGAGCGGCTGACTTCGGTATTGGAGTGGCTCGCCGGTTACGGCGCCGACCCGGAAGGAGGCGTTACCCGGCTGCTGTACACCAGGCCATGGCTGCAGGCGCAGCAAGCTTTGGCCGCGAAAATGCAGCATTTCGGCCTGGAGGCGCAGTTCGACCCCGTCGGCAACCTTTACGGCAAGCTGCAGGGCACGAACGGCAAATTGAAGCCGGTTTTGACGGGCTCGCATATCGATACGGTCAAAAACGCCGGAAAATATGACGGCGCCTACGGCGTAGCTGCCGGGCTGCTGGCGCTGGCCTTTTTGAAAGCGGCGTACGGCATGCCGAAAAGGACGCTGGAGGTCGTATCGCTCAGCGAGGAGGAAGGCAGCAGATTTCCGCTGGCCTACTGGGGCTCCGGCAATGTGACGGGAGTGATGTCCCTCGCCGACGCCGAAGGCAAAACGGACGTTGACGGCGTCACGTTGAAAGAAGCGATGGAAGCTGTCGGGTTCGGCGCGGCTTCGTTGGCCGACTGCCGGCGGGACGACCTCGAAGCTTATATCGAGCTTCATATCGAGCAGGGCGCCGTCCTTGAGCGGCTGGATAAGCAGATCGGCGTCGTCACGGCGATCGTCGGCCAGAAGCGTTTTACGGTCCGGCTGGAAGGCACGGCCAATCATGCGGGGACGACGCCGATGAAATGGCGGTACGATGCGCTGGCCGGCGCCGCGGAAATGGCCGTGCTGGTCGAAAGCATGGCGCTGCAGGAAGGGGAGCCGCTCGTGGCGACCGTGGGGCGATTCGAGGTGAAGCCGGGAACTCCCAACGTAGTGCCGGGGGAAGTGGATATGACGCTCGACATCCGGCATACGGACGAAGCGAAAATGAACGCTTTTACCGCGGAACTTCTTGGCAAAATGAAGCAAATTGCGGCAAGCCGAGGGCTCCGCCTCGCCGTTCAGGAGCGGCTTCATGTCCCGCCGGTAGGCATGGACGAAGGGATTATGCGCGATATCGAGCGCATATGCGAGTCCTACGAGCTGGCCCATATGCGGATCGCGAGCGGCGCGGGCCACGATGCGCAGCTGTTCGCGGAATGCTGCAAGGCGGCGATGATTTTTGTGCCCAGCCGTTCGGGAATCAGCCACAATCCGCAGGAGTACACAGCTCCTGAAGATCTGGAAGCGGGATTCCAGACGCTGGTCCATTTACTATATGAATACGGCTATGGAGGAAAAGCGGATGAAAGCATATAAAGATTTGGCGCCTTCTTTGCGAACGATCATGACGCCGGGCCCTGTTGAGGTCGATCCGCGTGTGCTGCGTGCCATGTCTTTTCCGATATTGGGGCAGTTCGATCCGGAATTTACGGAATTAATGAATGAGACGATGGAGATGCTGCGGGAGCTGTTTCAAACCGAAAACCGCTGGTGTTACCCGGTGGACGGCACTTCCCGGTCGGGCATAGAGGCCGTTCTCGTGAGTATCATCGAGCCGGGGGACAAAGTGCTCGTGCCGATATACGGGCGCTTCGGCAATCTGCTCGTCGAAATCGCCGAGCGGTGCGGCGCTGAAGTCGTCATCATCGAACGCGAATGGGGCGGCGTCTTCGAGCCGGAGGAAATCGCCGCGGCAATTCGCCGGGAGCGGCCGCAGATCGTCGCCATCGTTCACGGCGAGACGTCGACGGGCTGCATCCAGCCCCTGGAGGGCATCGGAGCGGTATGCCGCGAAACCGGCGCGCTGCTCGTCGTCGACGCAGTCGCCACGATCGGCGGCGTGCTGGTCGAGACCGATGCGTGGCAGCTTGATGCGGTGATCGGCGGCACGCAAAAATGTTTGTCCGTGCCGGCGGGAATGGCGCCGATTACGTACAACGAGCGTGTGGAAGCGAAGGTGCTTCGCCGCAAGTCGATCGAAAGAGGGCTGCGCGACAAAGCCGCGGCTCCGCGCGAGGGGCGGACGGTCCCAAGCAACTATTTTGACCTGGGGATGCTGCAGGATTATTGGAGCCCGGCGCGGCTCAATCACCATACGGAAGCGACGTCCATGCTGTACGCGCTGCGCGAGGGGCTGCGGCTCGTGCTGCAGGAAGGCTTGCAGCGGCGCTTCGCCAGGCACAAGCGGCATGAAGCGGCGCTCGTCGCGGGATTGCGTGCGATGGGGCTGACGCTGTACGGCGATCCGGCCTGCAAGCTCCCGGTCGTCACCTGTATCCGCATTCCCGCGAATGTGATGGGGGAATCGGTGCGGTCCATGCTTTTGGGCAGCTTCGGCATCGAGATTGCCAGTTCATTCGGCCCTTTGAAAGGGCAAATATGGCGGATCGGCACGATGGGTTTCAGCTGCAATCAAAAAAATGTGCTGCACGTTCTAGGCGCGCTCGAAGCCGTGCTGCTCTGGCACGGAGCGGATGTTCCGGCAGGCAAAGCCGTTCAGGCTGCGTTAGCCTTTTATGCCCGGGAGGAGGAAGCCCATTGCTGAACATTATGCCTCGTTCCGAACATGCGATGATTGCGACGCCGCATTATTTGGCGAGCAGCGTCGGCAGCATGGTCTTGCAGCAAGGCGGCAACGCTTTTGATGCTGCGGTGGCGGTCAGCGCCGCGCTTGCCGTCGTGTATCCCCATATGACCGGGCTTGGCGGGGATGCTTTTTTTCTCATCTACCATCCGGCTTCGCGGAAGTATGTAGCTTTTAACGGCAGCGGCCGGTCGGCGGCGCTCGCGACGCCTGATTTTTATAAGGCGAAAGGGCTGGACACGATTCCGCAAAGAGGGATTTTGAGCGCCATTACAGTGCCCGGGATGGTCGATACCTGGTGGCAGGTGTGGAAAAGCTACGGCAGGCTGGCGTGGGAGCAGCTTTTGGAGCCGGCGGTTCGCTATGCGGAGCAAGGTTTTCCGATTTCCAGAAACCTGGCGTATTGGATGCGGAAAAATGAACCGCTTATTCGCGCCTCCGAGGCTTTGAGCGCTGTGTATATGTCTGGTGGCAAGCTGCTGCAGGAAGGAGACCGGCTCTTGCAAAAGCAGCTCGCAAATACGCTGCGGACAGTGCAGCGGGAGGGCAGGGACGCTTTTTATAAAGGGTCTGTGATGCGGGCTTTGACGGCGGCTGTCGAGCGGGACGGGGGCTTGCTTCGCGGGGAGGATTTCGAGCGTCATTCCGGGGCCTGGGTCGAACCGATTTCGGCTTCCTACCGCGGGTATGACATTTATCAGATGCCGCCCAACTCGCAGGGCTTTACCGCTTTGATGATGATGAATATGCTGGAGCATGTGGAGGTTGGCCAAATTCCGCGGTCTTCGGCGCAGTTTTATCATTTGATGACCGAGGTGATCAAAAAGGCGTTCCGCGACCGGGACCGCTTTTTGACGGACCCCGATTTTCGGGACATTCCTCTGGACCGGCTGATTTCCAAAGAATACGCCAAGCAACTGTGGAGCGAAATCGAGTCCGCCCCGGTGTACGCGCAGCCTTATTTGTCACCGGCGATCGGGCAGGATACGGCTTATGCGGCCGTCGTCGACGAAGAAGGCAATGCGGTATCGTTTATCCAAAGCTTGTATTTTGATTTCGGCTCCGCGTATGCGGCGGGGGATACCGGAGTGATTTTGCAAAATCGCGGTTCGTTCTTCTCGCTGGATACGGCCTGCGCGAATGTGCTGGAGCCGGGAAAGCGCTCGTTCCATACGCTCATGCCGGGGATGGTGGCGCGCGGCGGGAAGCCCTGCATGCTGCTTGGCACACAAGGCGGGGAAGGGCAGCCGCAAACGCAGCTGTCGATCCTGACAGGGGTGCTCGACTACGGGCTGACGATTCAGGAGGCGATCTCGCTGCCGCGCTGGGTGTACGGGCGCACGTGGGGCGATGACGGAGACGCGCTGAAGCTGGAGCATCGTCTGGATGCGGATGAATACGCCAAGCTGAGAGAATGGGGCCACAGCGTAGAGACAGTGGGCGAGTGGGACGGCATTATGGGCCAGTCGCAGGGCATCGTCATCGATCCCGATGGGATGATGAGCGGCGCAGCCGATCCGCGCGGAGACGGCACAGCCATCGGATGGTAATCCGGGCGTCCGGGCGTTATAGGGATGGGAAAACTGACATATTGGAACAGTGCATTGGTTGCGACGGTGCACTGTTTTTTATTGTCTGGCTAGGACATTGTGAGTTTCGGTTTCTGTGGATAAGTTGGTAATGTTGGGGATAAATGTATTTTTTGTGCTTCAAGAGGAGTTTTTTTGACTGGAGTATGAGGGCGCATTACAGCGCTAAAGTGGCAGGGCGGTTCGGCGGACCCGCTAGGCGGCGATAACCGCCGGCAAGCGGCCCAACAGCGTGTCAACCTTGCAAATGTGTAAAAGTGCCAAAGTGCCAAAGTGCCAAAGTGCCAAAGTGCCAAAAGCGCCAAAAGCGCCAAAGTGCCAAAATCGTCCAAATCGCCCAAAATGCAGGGTTTTTCGACGGAACCGGCCCGTTTGGTGAAAAGCCTGCGATCGTGCAGGAATTCCCTGCCGAAGATCGGCTAGAGGTACAATTTGGCCAAGAAGCCTGACATTTGCAGGAGTGCTTCAAAAACAAGCGCATCAAAGGGGGGAAGGTGTACATTTCAGGCTTGAGAGAAACCCATACGCTGGAGCCGGCCGCACAATCTGCCTGTTTGAGCGAAGAAAACCTGCAAAAGTGCAGTTTTTGCTCGGGCGCTACGCTGGCCCAGGACATATTCCTGCAATTGTGCAGGCTTTTCGCCTCGAACATGGGCTTAGATTCACTTTCAGCGAAAATTCCTGCACAATTGCAGGCTTCTCTCCAAAACGAACCATTTTTACGGAAAAAGCCTGTACTTTTGCAGGTTTTTTCCCTACTAAGCCGCCTTGTCCCCCCACTTCAGCAACTCAACCTGTATGGGAGAGAAGAACGGCTTTCAGCACCGCAACCTATGCGGGAGAGAAGAACGGCTATCCCTCCCTACTTCAGCAAAGTGCAGACTTTCTTATAACTTGCTATTTTATATGTCAGATAATCGACCATCTTATGTTTATTTTATAAAAAACAGTCGTTCCCTTGTGTTTTTCACCAAAATAATGTCATGTTAATTGACGCGCAATTCGCATTTCTTTATAGTGAATCTTAATTATTTCACTGATCGCTGGGCAGCTGGGGGGATGGGGATGGAAGTCGCCTATACGGTGGAGATGAAGCAGATCGTCAAACGGTTCGGTACCGTGCTGGCCAACGATCATGTCGATTTTGCCGCAAAAAGCGGGGAAATCCACGCGCTGTTGGGCGAGAACGGGGCCGGAAAAAGCACGGTCATGAGCATTCTTTCCGGGTTGTATAAAGCCGACGCCGGGGAGATCCGGCTGAACGGAACGCCGGCGAGGCTCGGATCGCCGAAAATGTCTATGGCGCACGGGATCGCCATCGTGTACCAGCAGTTTCGCCTTGTGCAGACGATGACGGCGCTGGAAAATGTAGCGCTCGCGGAAAAAGGCGCTTTCTGGCACGGGAAAGCATGGCTGCGGCAAAAGCGGGAGGATATCCGACGGACGGCGGAGCAGTACGGTCTGGAGGTGATTTTGGACCGGCCTGTCTGGCAAATGTCCGTCGGCGAACAGCAGCGGGTGGAAATTCTCAAGACGCTGTATCGCGGAGCCCGGATTATTTTGCTCGATGAGCCGACGGCGGTATTGACGCCTGCGGAAGCCGAGGCGCTGTACGCAACGCTCGAAGAGATGAAGCGGCAGGGGAAGACGGTCGTCGTTTCCACACATAAATTGAAAGAAGTTATGGCCTCCGCCGACCGTATTTCGGTGATGCGCAAAGGAAGGATGATCCGGACGATGCTGAAAAGCGAGACCGGCGCCGCCGAGCTTGCGGGGCTTATGGTCGATAAGGGGACGCTTATTCAGTCCCCGTCTCAATCCCCGGCAGAGCGCGCAGTTCCGGGCGAAACGCTGCTGACGGTGCGCGGTTTGACCGCCAAAGGCGATCATGGGCACGCTGCGCTTAAGTCGGTCGACCTCGAAGTCCGTCAAGGGGAAATCGTCGGAATCGCCGGCGTCGCGGGCAACGGGCAAAAGGAATTGGCCGAAGTGCTGACAGGTCTGAGACCGCAGGTCAGCGGAACGATTGTTCTGCGCGGGGAGCAGGTACAGCATAAATCGGTGCGGCAGCGGATCGACATGGGCGTCGCGCATGTGCCGGAGAACCGCATGAAGACGGGGCTGGCGGGAAGCTTGGGAAGCATGGACAATCTGCTGTTCAAATCGTACCGCTCCTCGGGGCGCAGCCGTCTGGGCATGATGCTCGCGCTAAGCAATCAGGCGTGGGCGTCGCAGCTGATCGGACAGTTCGATGTGAAAACGCCCGGCGTGCATGCGCCCGTGCAGCAGCTGTCGGGAGGCAACCAGCAAAAGCTTGTTTTTGCCAGGGAGATTTCGCAAAATCCCGCGCTTCTTGTAGCGATGCACCCGACGCAGGGGCTGGACATCGGCGCTGCCGGGGCGGTGCACCGGATGCTGCTGGATTTGCGCAGCCGGGGGAGCGGCGTGCTGCTCATCTCGGAGGATTTGGACGAATTGCTGCAAATTGCCGACCGCATTCTGGTCATTTACAGCGGCGAATTGATCGGCGGCTTCCGGGCGGAAGAGGCGGACCGGGAGCGCATCGGTTTGTTGATGGCCGGGATCAAGCCTGCAGAGGAGGAGGAGGAGGAAGCGGTATGAAGGAAAAGCTGCTGACCGCGCTGCCGGCGGTTGCCGGCGGCGAACCGCGTTCGTGGAAGGGACGGCTGCCGTACCGCCTGGTGCGGCATTCCTCCGGGCGCAGCCCCTGGTGGGTCCCGCTCGCATCGGTTATTTTGGCGCTGCTGTTCTGCGCCTTGTTCATCGCTTTGAATGGCATCAACCCGCTGCTCGTCTACGGCAAAATGCTGCAGGGCGCCTTCGGCTCCCGCTACGGCTGGAGCGAAACGCTGGTCAAAGCGATCCCGCTGCTGCTCTGCGGCATCGGCGTCGCGGTCGCCTACCGCATCAACGTGTGGAACATCGGCGCCGAAGGGCAGTTCATCGTTGGCGCTGTTGCGGCAACGGCGGTCACGGTCTACGTGCCCGGTTTGCCGGGTGCCGTGGCGATTCCGGTTATGCTCATAGCGGGCACGGCTGCCGGCGCTTTGTGGGGACTGCTTACGGCGATCCCGAAAGTGTACTTTCAAGTCAACGAGCTGATTTCGTCGCTCATGCTGAATTATATTGCGCTTGCGCTGCTCGATTATTTTGTGTTTGGCCCGTGGAAAGATCCGAAGGGCTTCAATTTCCCGGGGACGCCGATGTTTACGCCGGGCGAACAGCTGCTTACTTTTGCCGGCACGAGGGTTCATCTGGGTTTGATTTACGGTTTGCTTGCGGTGCTGCTGCTGGCTTTCATCGTTTACCGCACCCGCTGGGGGTATGAGTGGAAGCTGCTTGGAGCCAATCCCGACGCGGCTAAGTATGCGGGCATAGGGATCAAGAAGCACATTTTGCTGGTGATGCTGATCAGCGGCGGGGTAGCGGGGCTAGCGGGCATGTGCGAAGTGTCGGGCGTCGCGCATCGGTTGATGTACGGAATTTCTCCCGGTTACGGATACACCGCCATCATCGTCGCCTGTCTGGCCAAACTGAACCCGTTCGGGATCGTGTTGTCTTCCGTTCTGTTCGGGGGGCTGATCGTCGGCGGCTACAGCGTTCAATCGATCGGACTGCCGCCTTCGATGTCGCTGATGCTGCAGGGAGCTATCTTGTTTTTCGTCATTGGCGGGGAGCAGCTTAGCAGATATCAACTGGTCAGGGTCGGACGAAACGCGGAAAGCTAGCGGGCAGGAGGCGAGTGGCATGGATTTTTACACAAGTTTGTTGATTGCCGCCATCACGGCCGGTACGCCGATATTGTTTGCTGTGCTGGGCGGGATTTTGTCCGAGAAATCCGGCGTCATCCATTTGGGCGTGGAAGGGTTGATGCTTGTAGGCGCGGTTACCGCGTGTTCGATTTATTTGAAAACGGGGAGCCTGCCGCTTGCGGTGCTTGGCGCTCTTGCCGTAACCGGCGCGCTGGGTGCGGTTCATGCTTTTTTGACGGTGACGCTGGGGGTGAATCAGGTCATCAGCGGTTTGGCGATGACGCTTTTCGGAACGGGGCTCAGCGCTTATGTCGGCAAGCCGATTGCCGCCCATCCGATTGCGGGAGCCGTGCCCAAAGTGAATGTGCCGTGGCTTGACGGGATTCCGCTCATAGGTCCGGTGTTCGCGCATCTCGATTTGCTCGTCTGGTGCAGCTTTGCGCTCACCGCTCTGCTGTATGTTTGTATGTACAAAACTTCGTGGGGCCTGAAGCTCAGCGCGATCGGCGAAAGCCCGGGAACCGCGGATGCGATGGGTATATCCGTCCTGGGCGGGCGGTATGCCGGCGTGATCGCCGGCTCGGTGCTGATGGGCATGGGCGGCGCGTACTTCATTCTCGCGTATACGCCGAGCTGGATCGAAGGCATGACGGCGGGGCGGGGCTGGATCGCGGTGGCGCTTATCATTTTTGCCAGGTGGAATCCGCTCCGTGCATTGTTTTGCGCTTATTTTTTCGGCGGGCTGGATGCGCTGGGCTTTCGGGTCCAACTGCTGGAGCATGCGATTTCGCCTCATTTTCTGAAAATGCTGCCTTATATGATCACGATTGCCGTGCTTATGTTCGAGGGCTGGCGAAATCGCGGCAAGCCGCCGGCCGGTCCGGCGTCATTAGGCATCCCGTACGAGCGGGAGAAGCGGATTTGAGCACAATGTGCATTGCCGATGAACGGGGAGGAGAGAAAATAATATGAAAAAAATGATGTTATCGTTAACCGCACTCATGCTTATGATCGTGACGGCTTGTTCGCAAGAATCGGCGAAACCCGCCGGTACGGCGGAGCCTTCGGCAGCGCCGTCCGCCTCGGCGGCAGCAGTAACGCCTGCGGCGGAGAAAAAGCTTCCGCGGGTCGCATTCGTTTACATCGGCGTTCCGGGCGACGGCGGCTGGACGTATGAGCACGACCAGGGCAGGCTCATGATGGAGAAGGAGCTGGGCATCAAGTCGACGACGGTTGAAAACGTGCCGGAAGGCGCCGACGCCGAACGGGTGTTCGAGGAGCTGGCGCAAAAAAACGACGTTATTTTCGGAACCAGCTTCGGCTATATGGACCCGATGTACAACGTGGCGAAAAAGTACCCGAATGTGAAGTTCCTGCACGCAACAGGCTATAAAACATTGCCGAACATGGGAACTTACATGGGCCGCGAGTATCAAAGCGCCTACCTGGTCGGCATGGCGGCGGGAAAACTGACGAAGAACAAGCACCTCGGCTACGTGGGCGCTTATCCGATCCCGGAAGTCATTTACACGATCAATGCATTTACGCTCGGCGCGCAAAGCACGAATCCGGACATTGACGTCTCCGTCGTTTGGAGCAACACCTGGTTCGATCCGGCTACCGAGAAGCAGGCGGCGATCAGCTTGCTGGATAAAGGCGTCGATGTGCTGGCGGCTTACCAGGATTCACCGGCCAGCATCCAGGCCGCTGCGGAACGCGGAGTATGGGGCATCGGCAACGACTCCGACATGGGCAAATACGCGCCTGAAACTTACATTTCCAATCCCAAATGGAACTGGGGACCGTACTATACGCAAACCGTGAAATCGGTGATCGACGGCACCTGGAAATCGGAGGCATATTTGGGCAGCATGAAAGACGGCATCACGACGACGGCACCTTTCGGCAAAAACGTGCCGCAGGACGTCAAAGATCTTGTCGAGAAGAAAAGACAAGAAATTTTGAACGGCACTTTTGAAGTATTCCAGGGGCCGATTACCGACCAAGACGGCAAAGTGCGCTTTGAGCAAGGGAAGAAAATGACGGATGAAGAGATTTTGAGTACGAACTGGTTCGTGAAGGGAATTAAAGGAACCATTCCGAAATAAGAGCGAAGGAGAGTGCGGCGATGACGATCCAAGATTCGGTTTTGCTTGCGGAGTGGCATCCGGTGCTGTTGTCGTCGGCCTTGACGGAGCGTCCGGTTGCCGTGCAGGTGCTGGGCGAGCAAGTCGTTGTGTTCCGCACGCCGCAAGGGGTGCATGCGTTCAAAGACTTGTGCATCCACCGCGGCGTGCCGCTGTCGCTCGGCAAAGTCGCCGGCGATGAGCTGGTATGCGCTTATCACGGCTGGTCCTACGACGGCTGCGGCGCCTGCACGCGGATTCCGGCGCTGGCTGCGGGTCAATCGATTCCGTCGAAAGCAAGAGCGGTAACTTACGCGTGCATCGAAGCGCACGGCCTCATCTGGACGTGTCTCGGCACCCCGGCCCTGCCCGAACCGGTAATCGGCAAGCACAAGGAAGCGGGCTTCAAGGAAGTGTTCATGGGCCCGTACGCTTTGCAGGCCGCAGGTCCGCGGCTTGTTGAAAATTTTCTCGATGTGTCCCATCTCATGTTCGTGCATGAGGGGCTGCTCGGCGACAGCCAGTTCGCGGAAATTGCGGACTATCGGGTGTATGAGGAGGACGGCGTGCTTCGCTCCGATGAAATCGTCGTGTATCAGCCGGATCCCGACGGCACGGGACGTGGGGTGCACAGCCGCTACGTGTACGAGGTGTTCTCGCCGCTGTGCGTCGCTTTCACGAAGCGGAGCGACGATACCGACCACATTTTCCGGCTGTTCCTGATGGTGCTTCCGGAAACCGCGCAGCGGAGCAAAGCTTTTATGATCAAGCAGCGCAATTACGCCCTGGAGGAGCCGGACGAAGTGTTCATCCGCTTTCAGGACGTTCTTATCGAGCAGGACCGGGAAATGGTGGAAAACCAGAAGCCCGAGCTGCTGCCCCTTGATCTGCAGGCGGAGCTGCATTTGAAGTCAGACCGGATGAGCATCGCTTACCGGCGGATGTTGAAGGAACTGGGCGTAACGTTCGGCATAGCGTAAAGCTGTCGTTGAACGTGCCGTGCCGCAGAACGTATAGAAAAAGCCGATTTCCCGCTGAGCGCGGGGGAGTCGGCTTTTATTGTTCATGCCCGCCGGAATAGCGGCGCCGAAGCTCGTACACGGCACCCATCAGCTCTTTGCTGACGTAGCTTTCCGTCTCTCGATAGACCGGTTCGAGCGTCTGCATCCATTCATTTCTTTCCGCTTCCGTCAGAACGTGGATGTTCAATTGATCGACCTTTTTCAGTTCCTCCAGTTGGAGGCTGTTGAGGGAAACCGCATTGGCATTCGCCCAGGCCGTCGTTTCCTGCATCGCCGCGGCAATCACCGCTCTTTGATCGGCGGGCAGCTTTTCCCAGAACGATTTGTTCACCAGCACCCCGTAGCCCAAGTAGGCGTGATTGCTCAGGGTCATATATTTTTGCACCTGGTAGAGCTTTTTCGAATAGATGTTGGAAATAGTGTTCTCGCCGGCGTCCACCTCGCCCGATTCCATGCTGCGGTACGATTGGTTGAACGGGATCGGGAGGGTTTTGGCTTTCAGCAGACGGAACTGGGCTTCAATAACTTTGCTCGGCAGTATGCGAAACTTCAAATCGCGAAAATCTTCCGGGTGGACGAGCATGCCGCGGTTCGAGGTCATTTGCTGAAACCCGTTCGCCCAAAAGCCCAGGCCGACCATGCCCTTCGGCTCCAGCTCGCGCAGCAGGATGTTCCCGATTTTGCCGCGAAACGCCTCTTCGACAGCCGCATCGTTTTGAAAAACGAACGGAAGGTCCATGATCATCCATTCGGGCACGACCTGGGAAATGTTAGAGAAGCTGGGGGCGATCATCTGTATGCTGCCGCGCTGCAGCGCCTCGACTTCGTCCGGTTCATTATAAAGCTGCCCGTTCGGAAACAGCTCGACCTTGATGTTGTCGTTCGTTTTGTCCTTGACCAGTTGGGCGAACTTTTGCGCAGCCAAGCCTTTGGGCGTATTTTCCGCGACGACAAAGCTGAATTTGATCGTAGTCTGCTGCCGGAGGCCGATCTGCTCATCGTCATAGACCCGGGGGCCGCTGTTAAACTGCGAGGAAAATCCGATGCCGACCGCCGTCAGGAGGCCGATCAAAACGAACAAAGCGATTCCCGCAAACGCTCTCATGCTTACCTCCCCAACCTCCTCCATAGTATAAAAACAGTGTATCATATTGTATGATAATGTAAGAAATATGAAAATTGCGCGAGACCAGCCAGTCGGAGTCAGCACCGGAGTTGGCGCTGCAGCAGGCGTTAGGGCATAGGAAAGACTCCCGGGGCCGGATCTGGAGCCGGCGCACCTCTGGCATCGAGTGGAAAGCCTTCAAAAACACCATGACGTCGTGGGCGGTCATCCTACAGAATGAAAATAGTCAGGTTTACTGACTGGGTTCTATTTTCGTATATTGTGCAGCTTTTTGCTCTGTGATCCGTGTACAATTAAACGTTCGGCTGCCCGAAAACCCACACGCTAGAGCTTTCTCGCCTGGTTGCGCGAAGAAAACCTGCAAAAGTACAGCTATTTTCTCGCTGATGTGCTGGCAGCGAAAAATTCCTGCAAATGTGCAGGCTTTTCGCCGCGAACAGGGGCTCAGATTCATTTCGAACGAAAATTCCTGTACTATTGCAGGCTTTTCGCTAAAATGAACCATTTTTAGGGAAAAAACCTGCACTTTCGCAGGTTTTCTCCGGCAAGCCGCCTCGGGTCCTCACTTCAGCGCCACAACAGGTGGCAGGAAAGGAGTCCCCCGCTTTAGCGCCGCAATCCGTACCGCCACTCCGGTCCAGAACGATCTGAAAGAGCTTTACAATCTGATTACCCTGGAGAGGCATGGATTGGGGAAGAGCGGCTGCGCCCGTCCGGTTTCCATCCTTAAAACCTGCACTATCGCAGGTTTTAAGGATAGCCCTAAGCGGTGAGCAGCGTGCGGCGCTGTGATTGACAGTATAGCCGGTGACCAACGTGCGGCGCCTGACATCGACCGACCGCCGCCATGCAGCGCAACTCCGCGTGCTGGGAACTGCGCGCGGTTTTTTCACAGAAATATAGGGGGTGCGGCGTTGAAGATCAAGGGGCTTCGCATGAATTGGAAAATAGCCATTTTGTCCTGCGGCATCGTGCTGTTTGCGATCTGCATCGGCGGCATCATATTGATCGGCCGGGTTGTGCATGTGCAGGAGCAGGAGCTCGGACAGCGGCTGCTCGTCACTGCGCGGACGGTAGCGCAGCTGCCCTCAATTATCGGCGGGCTGTCGCCGCAGGGCAGCCGGCAGGACATCAATCCGATCGCCGAGCGCATTCGGATCATTAACGACGTTGATTATATCGTCGTCATGGACATGGACGGCATTCGCTGGTCGCACCCGTCGGCGTTGCGGATCGGGCAGCGGTCGGAAGGGGCGGACGAGCATTCGGCTTTTGCCGAGCATACGTATTTGTCCAAGGCGACCGGCGAGCAGGGGACGGCGCTCAGAGCGTTCGTGCCGGTCATGAACGAGCAGCATGAACAAGTTGGCGTCGTGCTCGCCGGGCAGCTGGTGCCCGGTTTGGCCGGAATCATTTCCGACATGCGGGGGCAAATCTATGTGACGGTCATGCTGTCCATGCTGTTCGGCGTGTGGGGCTCGTGGATGCTGTCGAGGCATATCAAGGAGCAGATGTTTCGGCTCGAACCCGAGGAAATCGCCCAACTGCTCGTAGAACGAACGGCCACCTTCAACGCCATGCATGAAGGCGTAATTGCCATCGACAGCCGCGAACACGTAACGGTGTTTAACGACAAAGCCAAGCGCATGCTGCACATCGAAGGGGACGTGCTCGGCCGCCCCATCCGCGAGGTGCTGCCCGATACGCGGCTGCCGGAAATTTTGCAGCTGAATCATGCTGTTTATAATCAGGAGCTGCATATAGGACCTGCTATCATTTTGAGCAATCGCGTCCCGATCAAAGTCGGCGGGCAGACGGTCGGCGCCGTGGCGATTTTTCAGGACCGCACGGAAGTGACGAAGATCGCCGAGGAACTGACCGGCGTCAAAGCGTTTGTCGATGCGCTGCGCGTGCAAAATCACGAATATATGAACAAGCTCCATACGATCGGTGGGCTGATTCAGCTCGACAACAAGCAAAAGGCGCTTGATTATTTGTTTCAGACGATGGAGGAGCAGTCCGAACTGAGCAGCTTTGTGTCCAGCAAAATCGCGAGCGAGCATGTGGCCGGGCTGCTGATCGGCAAGATCAGCCGCGGCAAGGAGCTGGGCATCGAGGTTCGTCTGGACCGGGAAAGCAGACTGCAGCGATTCCCGGAATATTTGGACCAGCACGATGTGGTCGTCGTTCTGGGTAATTTGATCGAGAACGCCTTCGATGCGCTGAAGCATAAAGAGGGCGGCAAGGAGATTTTTATCAGCATCGAGCAGGATGACGAGCTGCTGTCTATTTTGGTCGAGGACAACGGGAGCGGGATGAGCGAAGAGACGAAGCGGCGTATATTCGAACGGGGGTTCTCGACCAAAGCCGCGGAGGGCCGGGGCATCGGTCTGCATTTGATCCGAAATATCGCTAACAAAAGCGGTGCACACATGGAAGTAGAGTCGGCGGTCGGGCAAGGAACGAGCTTTATATTGACATTTCCGATGATGGACAGGAGGAAGGGGGACGAGACGGATGTTCAGAGTCGTACTGATTGAAGACGATCCGATGGTGCTGGAGGTGAACAAGCAGTTCGTCGAGCGGGTTGCCGGATTCGAGATCGCGGGAACGGCGTCAGGAGGCCGGGAGGGGATGGACAAAGTCCGCGCGCTGCAGCCGGATCTCGTCATTTTGGATATATACATGCCCGATCAGAACGGGATCGAAACGCTGCAGCAAATCCGCCATGAACAGCTCGGCGTGGATGTCATCGTCATTACCGCGGCCAACGATATTCCGACGATTCAGCGGATGCTCCGTCAAGGGGCGATCGATTATATTATGAAGCCTTTCAAGTTCGAACGGGTTCGGGAAGCTTTGGAAAATTACCGCATGATGAAAAGCGGGCTGAACAAGGAGACGACTTTGTCGCAGGCCGATCTGGATCAATTGCTCCGCGGCAAACAGGCCCGGCTTGAGACCGCCGGACCTTTGCCTGAAGCGAGTTTGGACCTGCCCAAAGGGTTGCAGGAGCTGACGATGAAGCAGGTGATGATGTTTCTCATGCAGCAGCAAAAGCCGCTGTCCGCCGAGGAAGTCGCCGAAGGCATAGGTTTGGCAAGGGTAACGGCGCGCAGGTATTTGGAATATTTGGAGAAAAACAAGCAGGTCAAGCTGGACCTGGAATACGGCGGCATCGGGCGTCCGGTTAACCGGTACGTATGGGTCGGCTGACCCCCATGCTTGCAGCAGCTTATTTGCTTTTGAAACGGGATACCGGAATCTGGAATTCAGGCATGCCCAGCACATATGGCGTATATTCATACAAGGAAAAATAGACGACGATCGAATCGTCCTGCAAATAGAAGCCTTGGTTGTCGCGGATCGTCTCGAACGGCTCCAGAAGCTCGTACCCCCGCTCTTTGATTTGCTTCTTGATTTCGTCATTGATGATTTGTTTGTAGTTGGCGTCGTTTTGGGCCGCTTGCTTGAGCGTAATTTCATCCCCGGTCGCCAAATCGAACGTATGCGCGTTCCAATCGGTCATGCCGTGGGCGCCGCCCGTGTATTGATACACTTCAAAATACATGCTCAGTTGATTTTGCTGATTGTATGTCACCCGATAATTAACGTCAAAAACGAAATGCATATCGGGATCGTCTTTGCCCAGATCCGCTTTCATCTGCTTCAGCAGTTCCTGTGCGGACGCTTCGTATTTCGCCGCTTCCGACTTCATGAAGGCGTTGATTTTTGCGCTGACTGCGCTATTCGCCAAACCTTCGATCTGCGGGTATTGAATCGTAACGGTTTGTCCGCTTTGCGTGTGATCGGCCGACAGGTTGGTCAGCTTGAGCGAATTTTCCTTGATCGGCTGAATCGAAATCAGGCGGTTCGCGCTATCGTATCCGATTTTGTAGCCCATCTGTTCAAGCAAAAACCGCAAGGGCACATAAGTAGTCCCCTGCACAATAACAGGCGGCAGCGTGTCGTAAAAGCGATGCCCGTTCATTTCGTACTCCGTGTTTTGATTGCTCAGTTTCATGGTCTTGTTCGTGCCTGTAACCGTAACCTTTTTCGTTGCGTCATCCCAGGTGGCGGCAAGACCGAGCTGTTTGC
Source organism: Paenibacillus sp. sgz302190 (assembly GCF_059820445.1). Lineage (NCBI taxonomy): Bacteria > Bacillati > Bacillota > Bacilli > Caryophanales > Paenibacillaceae > Paenibacillus > Paenibacillus sp. sgz302190. The sequence goes on along the minus strand of NZ_JBZYAO010000054.1, from coordinate 19,728 downwards.
CCAAAAAAGCAAGGGCGACATAAGTGTCTCCCTCCTCATTGACCGCTCCCGGAACGACTATTTTTTGATCCCCGATTTGAATATTCAGCGTGGCAGATTTGAGCTCTACGTCCGAAGAATAGTCTGCGGCCAGTGCGGTACCGTTGAAATAGGGCAGACCGGCTCCGGCGGCCCCTATGATAAAGGCGGCTGCCAAAGGGAGTTTCATCCATGCCGGGCTCTTTTTGCGAGTATGCGGTTGCTGTTTCAACATATTTAATGTTTTCAAGTTATGCAGCTCCTTTCGCTATGTATCTTTAATTATAATAGAAAGGACGGGCGGAAGGGTTCAAAAGTTTAAAAAAACAGTGACCAAAAAGACCATAAATACCAATATGGTCAAATTCTTCACGCCTTGATTTGAAAGCGATATCATGAAAACTGTAACTTATTTCGAGTTGTTCAAATATCGCTTTGAGGTGAATTTCATGTCAATTCCGTCAGGAGTAAATACAAGCATCATTTTGCGTCTTGAGCTTGATAAGAGCGCGGCATCGTTCGGCAGCATCGCTACAGCCATAAGCGATGCAGGCGGGGACATTATCGCCATCGACGTAGTCAGAACGGAGAGCAATATTACCATTCGCGACATCACGATCAACGTGTACGACAACAAGCATACCGAGCTTATCGCCGCGGCGATTCGCACACTGGCCGGAGTGAAGGTCGTGCACATATCCGATCAGACGTTTTTGCTGCATTTGGGCGGCAAGATCGAAACGAGCCCGAAATATCCGATCAAAAACCGGGACGATCTTTCCAGGGTGTATACGCCAGGCGTCGCCAAAGTTTGCATGGCGATTCACGAGAAGCCGTCGCTGGCCCATACGTTGACCATCAAGCGCAATACGGTCGCGGTCGTCTCGGATGGAACGGCGGTGCTCGGTCTCGGCAATATCGGACCGGAAGCGGCGATGCCGGTCATGGAGGGCAAGGCGATGCTGTTCAAGCAGCTGGCCGGAGTGGACGCTTTTCCCATTTGTCTGGACACACAGGATACGGATGAAATTGTAAGCATCGTGAAAGCGCTGTCCCCAACATTTGGCGGCATCAATCTGGAGGATATTTCGGCGCCCCGGTGCTTTGAGATCGAGCAGCGGCTTATCGAGGAGCTGGATATTCCGGTATTTCACGACGACCAGCATGGGACGGCAGTGGTGCTTTTGGCCGGACTGTTCAATGCCGTCAAAATCGTGAACAAGAAGCTGGAGGATTGCAAAGTCGTGCTGTGCGGCATCGGCGCGGCCGGGACGGCCTGCACCAAAATGCTGATGGCCGCGGGCGTGAAGAACATCATCGGCGTTGACCGGCCGGGAGCGATTACACAAGACGGCAGCTATGACAATCCGTTCTGGAAATGGTATGCGGAGCATACGAATCCGGAGCAAATTCGGGGATCGCTGTCCGAGGTTATCGCGGGAGCCGACATTTTCATCGGCGTATCCGGCCCGGGCGTGCTCAAAAAAGAGGACGTCGCCAAAATGGCCAAAGATCCGATCGTCTTCGCGATGGCCAATCCAGTTCCGGAAATTCTTCCCGAAGAGGCGGAGCCTTATGTGCGGGTGATGGCGACCGGGCGTTCGGATTACCCGAACCAGATCAACAATGTGCTGTGCTTTCCGGGCCTGTTCCGCGGACTGCTCGACTGCAGAGCTTCCCGGGTGACGGAAAACATGAAGCTCGCCGCAGCCAAAGCGATCGCTTCGGTTGTCCAGGAAGACGAATTGAACGAATACTATATCATTCCGAGCGTTTTCAACCATTCTGTTGCTGAGCAAGTTAGAGAAGCGGTCATTCAAGCGGCCTACGAGGATGGTGTTGCCAGAAGACGCCGGGAAAAAGTGCAAGCAAAATCTTGATCCAAGGAGGTACTTCCAATGAAACTTGGCAAAAATTTGACTGTGCAGGTGTTGGTCGCTATCGTTCTGGGGATTGCGGTTGGGCAAATTTTTCCGCAGCAGGCCGATAATTTGAAGATATTATCCGATATTTTCGTGAAAATGATCAAAATGGTGATCGCTCCGATCGTATTCTTTACGATTGTCATCGGCTTCTCGGGCATGGGCGATTTGAAAAAAATCGGCCGGATCGGCGGCAAAGCGATGCTTTATTTTGAAGTCATTACGACGTTTGCGATGGCGATCGGCATCGCGGTCATGTACGTTTTTCATCCCGGAGCGGGCATGAATACGAGCGCGGTGAAAGCCGGGGATGTGGCGAGCTATACGAAACAAGCGGCTGAGAGCAGCCACGGCTTCCTGGGCTTCATAACGGGCATCGTTCCCGATAACGTGATGGCGGCTTTTTCGAAAGGCGATATGCTGCCGGTTTTATTCTTTTCGGTCCTGTTCGGTTTGGCGATGGCCGGTCTTGGCGAGCGAGCGAAGCCGGTAACGGTCTTTTTGGAAAGAACGAATGAAATTTTCTTCCGCATTGTGGCGATCATCATGAAATTTTCACCGGTCGCGGCTTTCGGGGCCATGTCCTACACGATCGGCAAATTCGGCGTACACTCTTTGTTCTCGCTCGGCAAAATGATGGGTTCCGTGTACGTCACGATGGCGATTTTCATTTTTGTCGTACTGGGCACGATCTGCAAAATTTACGGCTTCAGCATTCTCAAGCTGCTCGCCTTTATTAAGGAAGAACTGCTGCTCGTTCTGGGCACTTCCTCCTCGGAATCCGCGCTGCCGCGGGTGATGGAGAAGCTGGAGCGTTTCGGCGCATCGAAGCCGGTCGTCGGCCTCGTCGTTCCTACGGGCTACTCGTTCAATCTGGACGGCACATCCATCTACTTGTCCATGGCGGGGCTGTTCATCGCCCAGGCGTACGGCGTGCATCTGGACTGGATACAAGTGCTGACCTTCCTCGGGGTGCTGATGCTGACTTCCAAAGGCGCCGCAGGCGTGACAGGCTCGGGCTTCGTTACTTTGGCGGCGACGCTCGCGGCTATTCCGAACAACGTCATTCCGGTCGAAGGCATGGCGCTGCTGATCGGGGTTGACCGGTTCATGTCGGAAGCGCGGGCGATTACGAACATCATCGGCAACAGCGTAGCGACAATCGTGATCGCGAAAAGCGAGAACCAGTTCGATCCGAACGGGCAGCCGCAGGAAGCGGCCGAGCCGGCAGCGACGCCGGAACCGGTCGTCGACACGTTCGAAATGCCGGGGAAACCGGCGTAAAGTCGGGGGAACCGGCGTAAAGTCGGGGAAACCCGTGTAAATGTCGGGGAAACCCGAGTAAATGCCGGGGAAACCCGTGTAAATGTCGGGGAAACCCGTACAATTCCCCGAAGGGGCTTTCCGAAGTCATGCGAGATGACTGGGGAGGGCCCTTTTTGGCGCGGAGCCGGCCCGGGGGTGGGCTTGGCGCGAGGGTGCGGGCATGGTGCGGGGGACGGCAAGGCATGGAGCAGGGTGCCATGGCAAGGTATGGCAGGGCATGGCATGACAAAGCATGGAGCTAGGCCAACGGCACCACGGCAAGACAAGGCACGGCATGCGGCCGAAACCCGCCTGCCAGAGCCGGTCGCATCATCTGCCTGGTTGCGTGAAAAAAACCTGCAAAAGTACAGTTTTTGCTCGATGGATACGCCGGCCACGACAAATTCCTGCAATTGTGCAGGCTTTTTGCCGCGAACATGGGTTCGGGTTCATTTTCATCGAAAATTCCTGCACAATTGCAGGCTTTTCGTCAAAATGAACCCTTTTTACAGAAAAAACCTGCGCATTTGCAGGTTTTCACGTGACAAGCTACTTTACAGGCAACTGCACCCACTCCGGTCCACTTTTTCTCACGTTTCCAAGAGTCTGGCCGACAAGTTTATTTACACGATAGAGGAATCGCCCCCTGTCTGATCGGTGTGCATACAAGATTGTATCGGGGGATATGCGGCATGGTATAATGCAGTAGAACATGGGGGAGTGATCGCCTTCGGGCTGCGCGAATTATTTGCCAAAATATGTTGATGAGTTCGAGCGGTCGCTAGTCGGGTGATCGTTTTGTTTTTTTGTTGGTAATAATCCCAGTATTCCCCCTTTTTCTTAATGGAACTGACGAATGATTTCATTCCGCCTTCATTTTTTTATACATCGCCGCCAAAACGCGAACTTTTTAAAAGCAAGTGCGGGAAAATGTTCGTTTTTTGAAATTGACATGACACGTTAGTTGGTAGTAAACTAGGTAAGCGGGAAACAAGTTCCCCACTAATTGAAGATGTCGAATCGACTCGTATAATGTCGGGGATAAGGCCTGAAAGTTTCTACCCAAAAACCGTGAATTTTTGGACTACGAGGATGCGAATGCCGGGAACCATAGATAGATGATGGTCTTTTTGCATTCGGTTCTTTTGCTGTCCAGCGTGTAGAATCGTGCATTCTAGCCCTGGGCATTTTTTAGTTTGCTGACAGCCTCTATTATTGAAGAAAGTAGGTTTATCATGACTGTACGTGTTGGTGTCATTATGGGAAGCCAGTCGGATTGGGAAACGATGAAGCACGCATGCGACATGTTGGAGGAGCTCGGAGTGCCTTATGAGAAAAAGGTCGTTTCCGCGCACCGGACGCCGGATCTTATGTTCGAATATGCGGCGTCGGCGGCAGGCCGCGGCATTCAAGTGATTATAGCCGGAGCGGGCGGGGCGGCTCATCTGCCAGGGATGGTAGCAGCCAAAACCGAGCTTCCGGTTATTGGCGTTCCGGTGAAAACGTCCACGCTGAACGGTCTGGACTCGCTGTTGTCCATCGTGCAAATGCCGGGGGGCATCCCCGTTGCTACGGTGGCGATCGGTCATGCCGGCGCGACGAATGCCGGACTGCTCGCCGCGCAAATACTGGGCGCATTCGATCCGCAGCTGCAGGCGAAAATCAAAGCCCGCCGCGAGCGCATCGCGCAGACCGTAATCGAAAGCAGTGACCTGTCATGACACGAGCAGACGGTAAAGTCATTAAACCGGGAGGCGCCATCGGCATTTTGGGCGGCGGCCAGCTCGGCCGCATGCTCGCTCTGGCCGGACGGAACATGGGCTATCGCTTTATTACGCTCGATCCGACGGAGGACGCGCCTTGCGGCCAAGTCGCCGACGAGCAGATTTTGGCCGGTTATGACGATGTGGAGGCGGCGAGAAGACTGGCCGCGCGGTCGGACGTCATTACGTACGAATTCGAGAACGTCGACGCGCACGTTACCGACATTTTGATGCAAGAAGCTTACGTCCCGCAGGGGAGCAAGCTTTTATATACGACGCAGCACAGGCTGCGCGAAAAAAAAGCGATCGAAGCGGCCGGCGTGCCGGTAGCGCCCTATGCGGAGATTACAAGCGCCGGGCAGCTTCGGGAAGCTGTGGAGCGCTTCGGTACGCCGTGCGTGCTCAAAACGGCGACCGGCGGCTACGACGGCAAAGGCCAGTGGGTGATTCGCTCTCTGGATGAGGTCGGGGAAGCCTACGAAACGCTGAGCCGGGCGAAGACGGAGCTTGTGCTCGAACAATTCATTCATTTTGACAAGGAATTGTCCGTTATTGCAGCGAGAAGCCCCCGCGGGGAAGTGAAAGCTTTTCCGGCGGCGGAAAATATACATGTGGACAATATTCTTCATTTGTCCATCGTGCCGGCGAGAATCGCCGCAGAAGTGCAGCGCGAAGCGGAAAAGCTGGCGATGCGCATCGCCGATGCGCTCGGCGTCGTCGGGCTGATCGCGGTAGAGCTGTTCCTGACCAAAGACGGTCAGCTCTATGTGAACGAGCTTGCGCCGCGCCCGCACAATTCCGGGCATTATACAATGGAGGCGTGCCGCACGTCGCAGTTCGAGCAGCATGTCCGCGCGATTTGCAATCTGCCGCTCGGTTCGACGGAGCTGATGACGCCTGTCGTCATGGTCAACGTGCTCGGCGAGCATGTGGAGCCGCTGCTGAGGCGGATTGACGAGCCCGGGTTTCTGGAGGACGGCGAGCTTGGCGTCAGCGCCAAAGTTCATCTGTACGGCAAGCATGAGGCGAAAGAGAAACGCAAGATGGGACACATCAATGTGCTGGCGAAAGACGTCCAAAACGCGCTGTCTTGGATAGAACGCATTGGCATTTGGGGAAAGTAAGTAAATGAGACAAACGGAGGAACGGCAATGATCGATCGTTACAGTCGCCCGGAAATGGCGCGCATTTGGACAGAGGAAAACAAATTCAAAGCATGGCTGGAAGTGGAAATTCTCTCCTGCGAAGCATGGTCGGAGCTGGGAGTGATTCCGAAGGAAGATGTCAAGGTGCTGCGCGAAAACGCGAGCTTCAACATCGACCGCATCTACGAAATCGAGCAGGAAACCCGCCACGACGTGATCGCCTTCACGAGAGCGGTGTCCGAAACGCTCGGACCTGAGCGCAAATGGGTGCATTACGGCCTGACTTCCACGGACGTTGTGGATACGGCGCTTGGTTACTTGCTGCGGCAGGCCAACGAGATTTTGGACAAGGATATCCAGAATTTCATCGGGATTTTGCGGGAAAAAGCGATCCAGTACAAGCATACAGCGATGATGGGCAGAACGCATGGCGTGCATGCGGAGCCGACGACTTTCGGCTTGAAAATGGCGCTCTGGCATGAGGAAATGAAGCGCAACCTGGAGCGTTTCCGCTTTGCTGCGGACGGCGTCCAGTACGGTAAAATCTCCGGCGCGGTCGGCACTTACGCCAATATCGATCCGTTCGTCGAGCAGTACGTGTGCGGCAACCTGGGCACGAAAGCCGCTCCGATCTCGACGCAAACGCTGCAGCGCGACCGCCACGCCGAATATATGGCGACGCTGGCTCTTGTCGCGACGTCGCTCGATAAATTCGCCACGGAAATCCGCGCTTTGCAAAAGAGCGAGTTCCGCGAGGTGGAAGAGCCTTTTGCCAAAGGTCAAAAGGGCTCCTCGGCAATGCCGCACAAGCGCAATCCGATCGGCTGCGAGAGCATTTCCGGGCTGTCCCGCGTCATCCGCGGACATATGGTTTCCGCTTACGAGAACGTGACGCTGTGGCATGAGCGCGACATTTCGCACTCTTCCGTAGAGCGGATCATTTTGCCGGATGCGACGACTTTGCTCAACTACATGCTGAACCGTCTGGGCAACATCATCAAAAACTTGACCGTGTTCCCTGAAAATATGAAGCGCAACATGCGCAGCACGTACGACGTGCCGTTCTCCGGCCGCGTGATGACGAAGCTGATCGACAAAGGCTTTAGCCGCGAGCAGGCTTACGATACGGTGCAGCCGCGAGCGATGCAGGCTTGGGAAGAGCAGCGCTCGTTCCGCGAAATCGTGGAGAACGCACAGGTTATTACCGAAGTGTTGAGCGCCGAAGAAATCGCCGATTGCTTTGATCCAAGCTGGCATTTGAAGCATGTCGACACGATTTTTGACCGGCTCGGTTTGAAATAACAAAGAAGGGACGTGTTGTTCTTGGCAAGCACAATTTTGGATTCGGCCGCCGGTCTCGTCCTAGCGCCTTTGGTGCACAAAGGCAAAGTTCGCGAGCTGTACGATTTGGGCGAACATTTCCTCATCGTGGTGACGGACCGGATCTCGGCGTTCGATTACATTTTGAAGCCGGGCGTGCCGGACAAAGGCTACGTGCTGAACTCGCTCAGCAAATATTGGTTCGGCATCACAAGCGGGTACATGAACAACCATATCGTGCACACGGACGTGGAGCAATTGCGCGATGTGATTCCCGATGCCGCGGCAAGAGAGCTGCTTAAGGAACGGATTATCGTGGCGAAAAAAGCGGAGCGCATCTCCGTAGAATGCGTCGTTCGCGGATACATTACAGGCAACGGCTGGAGACAGTACGAGAAAACAGGCGAAATCAACGGCCGGAAGCTGCCCGAGGGCTTGCGCAAAAATCAGCGTCTTGAGCATCCGATTTTCACGCCTGCGGCGAAAAACGACGTCGGTCACGACGAGGATATTTCGGTACAGCAAATGTGTGAGTTGATCGGCGAGGATCTGACCTACGAGCTTCAGGAGAAAAGCATTATGCTGTACACGCTGGCGCATGCGATATGCGAGCGCAAGGGCATTATTTTGGCGGATACGAAGTTCGAATTCGGTTTTTATGCGGGTGAACTGATTATTATTGATGAAATTTTCACGCCGGATTCGTCGCGCTACTGGGCGGAGGACAATTATGCCCTCGATATCGAGATCGATTCGATGGACAAAGAGCCGGTGCGCACGTATTTGGCGGGCTCGGGCTGGGACAAAAACAGCGAGCCGGACGAGCTTCCGGCCGAAGTTGTGGAAGAGACGTCCCGCAGATACAAAGAAATTCTTCGCCGTTTGGCGGATTAACGCATACGCAACAGACCCGATTATTTTCATGCTGCGGGTGGCCGATCAGGGCTAACAGAGGGCAGTCAATTCGAGGAGGAGAGAATAGGAAATGAAAGCAACCGTATATGTGACGATCAAACAGAACGTATTGGACGTTCAAGGAACGGCGGTTCAGGGAGCGCTGCATTCGATGGGTTTTGAAGAGGTGGGCAAAGTCCGCATCGGTAAATATTTGGAGCTGGAGCTGAACACGACGGACAAGGCCGAGGCTGAAGCGCGTGTGAAAGCGATGTGCGAGAAGCTGCTTGCGAACACGGTTATCGAGGACTACCGCTACGAGCTGGCGTAAAACGATGAAGGAGGAGAACGTCATGAAATTTGCGGTTCTTGTGTTTCCGGGATCGAACTGCGACATCGACTGCTACAAGGCGGTTGAAGATACGATCGGGCAGCCGGTCGATTATGTATGGCATACGGCGGACGATCTGTCGGGGTATGACTGCATCCTCGTGCCGGGCGGTTTCTCCTACGGGGACTACCTGCGCTGCGGCGCGATCGCGCAATTTACGAACGTGATGAAAGCCGTGGTGAAAGCTGCGGAAGAAGGCAAATACATTCTGGGCATTTGTAACGGTTTCCAGATTTTGACTGAATCAGGCTTGCTGCCGGGAGCTCTGCTGCGCAACAACGGCATGAAGTTCCGCTGCCATCAGGCGCTGCTGAAGGTGGAAAACAATGCGACTCCGTTCACGCGGGAATATGCCGAAGGCGAGCTGATCGATATTCCGATCGCGCACGGCGAAGGCAATTACTACTGTGACGAGGCGACGCTGAAAGAGCTGCAGGAGAACAAGCAGATCGTATTCCGTTACGAAGCGGGCAACAACCCGAACGGATCGATTGACGATATCGCCGGTATTTGCAACAAAGCCGGCAACGTAGTAGGTATGATGCCCCATCCGGAGCGAGCCATTCATGAGCTGCTCGGATCGGCGGACGGCAAGAGAATGTTCACATCGATTCTAAGCACCTGGAGGGAGAAACATGGCGCAGCAGCTATCCGCTAAGGAACCAACGGCCGAGCAAATCGCGGAGCAGAAAATATACAAGCAGATGGGCGTAACCGACGAGGAATACGCGCTGATCTGCGGCTTTCTCGGACGCAATCCGAATTATGTCGAGATCGGCGTATTCAGCGTCATGTGGTCGGAGCATTGTTCTTACAAAAACTCCAAGCCCGTGCTTCGCAAATTCCCGGTAACGGGACCGCGCGTCCTGATGGGACCCGGGGAAGGCGCAGGCATCGTAGACATCGGCGACAACCAGGCGGTCGTATTTAAAATCGAAAGCCACAACCACCCATCGGCGATCGAGCCTTATCAAGGCGCGGCGACGGGTGTGGGCGGGATTATCCGCGACATTTTCTCGATGGGCGCACGTCCGGTAGCGCTGATGAATTCATTGCGGTTCGGCAAATTGCAGAACGACCGCGTGAAATATTTGTTCGAGCACGTCGTCTCGGGGATTGCCGGATACGGCAACTGCATCGGCATTCCGACGGTCGGCGGCGAGGTTATGTTCGACGAGAGCTATGAGGGGAACCCGCTCGTCAATGCGATGTGCGTCGGTCTGATCGACCACGATAAAATTCAGCGCGGCGTCGCCAAAGGCGTCGGCAACCCGGTATTTTACGTCGGTCCGGCTACGGGCCGCGACGGCATTCACGGCGCGACGTTCGCGTCCGAGGAGCTGACGGCGGAGTCGGAAGCGAAGCGCCCGGCGGTACAAGTGGGCGATCCGTTCATGGAGAAGCTCGTGCTGGAAGCATGCCTCGAGCTGATCGATTCCGGCATCGTGCTCGGCATTCAGGACATGGGCGCGGCGGGGCTGACATGCTCCAGCGCCGAGATGGCCAGCAAAGCGGGCAACGGCATGGAGCTTTATCTGGACGAAGTGCCGCAGCGCGAAGAGGGCATGACGGCCTACGAAATGATGCTGTCCGAGTCGCAGGAGCGCATGCTGTTCGTCGTTGAGCCGCAGCATGAGGCTCAGGCGAAAGGCATTTTCGAGCGCTGGGGCTTGCACTGCGCGAAAGTCGGCAAGGTGACCGATGACGGTCGCCTGCGTCTGATCCACCACGGCGAGGTCGTGGGGGATATGCCTGTAGGGGCGCTCGTCGACGAGTGCCCGGTGTACAGTAAGCCGAGCAAGGTGCCGGCTTACTACGAGGCGAACGCATCCATCGACACGACCCGTTACCCGGAGGTAACGGAGCTCACGGATGCGCTGAAAGCTGTGCTCGCGTCTCCGACGGTGGCGAGCAAGGAATGGGTGTACAACCAGTATGACTATATGGTTCGTACGGATACGGCGGTGCGCCCGGGTTCGGACGCAGCGGTCGTGACGATTCGCGGCACCCGCAAGGGGCTGGCGATGACGACCGACTGCAACGGGCGCTACGTGTACCTCGATCCGGAAGTAGGCGGACGGATCGCCGTGAGCGAAGCGGCGCGCAACGTCGTCTGCTCCGGCGCGGAGCCGCTGGCGATTACGGACAACCTGAACTTCGGCAGTCCGGATAAGCCCGAGATTTTCTGGCAGCTGGAGAAAGCGACCGACGGCATGGCGGAAGCTTGCCGCGAGCTGAATGCTCCGGTCATCGGCGGCAACGTGTCGCTGTACAACGAGAACGCGAAGGGCGCAATTTACCCGACTCCGGTTATCGGAATGGTCGGTCTTGTGCACGACATCGACCACATCACGACGCAAAGCTTCAAAAATGAAGGCGACATCATCATCCTGCTCGGCGAGACGAAAGCGGAACTCGGCGGCAGCGAATTCCAATATGTCATTCACTGCGTAACCGAAGGCCGTCCTCCGGAGCTGGATCTGGCTGTGGAGAAACGCCTGCAGGAAACCGTATTGAAAGCAATCCAGGAAGGCTTCGTCGCTTCTGCGCACGACCTGTCCGAAGGCGGTCTTGCCGCAGCGCTCGCCGAGAGCTGCATCAGCGGCCGCATCGGCGCGAACGTGACGTTCAAGACCGAGCTTCGTCCGGACTTCGCGCTGTTCAGCGAGAGCCAGTCGCGCATTGTGCTGACGGCATCCCCGGACAAGGCCGATGCCTTGAAACACTGGATCGCTTCTCAAGGCGTGCCTTATCAGGAAATCGGAACAGTAACGGGAACAGAACTGAGCATAGCCGTCAACGACGGCCAGCAAATCCAGTCTCCGGTCAGCGAGCTGGAAAAGGTCTGGAAGGATGCGATCCCATGTCTAATGCAGTGAGTTTCGAAGCCCGAAACCCCGAGCTTTCTGTGGCGGAGACTCAAACCGGGGCCCTGAAGCTTCCTGCTGCCCCTATCGTCCAATTGGGCGAGCGGCAGCACGAGCTTTGGACAGGTGCGTATTTCAACGAAGGTACAGGCGGCCATGGGGGACTGCTCGACAAACTGAATGAAGAGTGCGGTGTGTTCGGGGTGTACGGTCACCCTGACGCCGCTTCGCTGTGCTATTACGGGCTTCACGCCCTGCAGCACCGCGGGCAGGAAAGCGCGGGAATCTGCACGGTTGACAAGGAACAGTTCAATTATTACCGGGGCATGGGACTGGCAAAAGAAGTATTTACGGGCGAGACGCTGTCCCCTCTGACCGGCTCGACGGCGATTGCGCATGTGCGCTATTCGACCGCAGGCGAGAGCAAGCTGGCGAATGCACAGCCGCTCGTGTTCAAGTACCGCGAGGGTGATTTGGCGATTGCCACGAACGGCAATTTGGACAACGCCAACATCATCAAGCGGGAGCTGGAGCGTCAAGGCTCGATTTTTCAAACGACGAGCGATACGGAAGTCATGGCGCATCTAATTGCCCGCTCGAAGCACGATAACATCGTGGACGCGGTCAAAGACGCCTTGGCGCAAGTCATCGGCGGCTTCGCGTTCCTGATCGTGACCAAGGACAAGCTGATTGCCGCGCTCGATCCGAACGGCCTGCGTCCGTTCATGATCGGCCGGCTCGGCGACGCGTACTTGTTCGCGTCGGAGACGTGCGCGTTCGACGCTGTCGGCGCGACGTATTTCCGCGACGTGCAGCCAGGCGAGCTGATCGTGCTCGACCGCGACGGCTTCCACGAGGAGCGCTTCGCGGAAGGCGGCAAGCGCGCGATCTGCGCGATGGAGTACATTTACTTCGCGCGGCCGGACAGCGACATCGATACGGTCAACATCCACTCCGCGCGCAAGCGGATGGGCAAACGACTGGCGATGGAATCGTTCGTCGACGCCGATGTCGTGACAGGCGTGCCGGATTCGAGCATTTCCGCGGCGATCGGTTTTGCCGAGCAGACGGGCATTCCTTACGAGCTCGGACTGATCAAAAACCGCTATACCGGCCGGACGTTCATCCAGCCGAGCCAGGAGCTGCGCGAGCAGGGCGTCAAAATGAAGCTGAGCGCCGTCCGCAAAGTTGTGGAAGGCAAGCGCGTCGTCATGATCGACGATTCGATCGTGCGCGGCACGACTTCCTTGCGGATCGTTAATCTGCTGCGCGAGGCGGGCGCGACTGAAGTGCATGTGCGGATCAGTTCGCCGCCTTTTATGAACCCTTGCTATTACGGCATTGATACGCCATCGCGCAAGGAGCTGATTGCGGCCATGAATTCCATTGAGGAGATTCGCAAAGCGATCAATGCGGATTCGCTGCATTTCCTCACGCAAGAGGGGCTGCTCGATTCGATCGGCCAAGGCTCGGCGGGTAAAGAAAGCGGCTATTGCATGGCGTGCTTCAACAACAATTATCCGACGGAAATCGTCGATACGACCAAAGTGGGCTGCGCTTGCGACTAATTGTCCGACTTGGCGGCTTAAAGTTTCGGCGGGACGGCCGGGCAGCGGGAGAGCTGTTCGGACGGGCGTCCGGCCTCCCGATTTATAAATCAAAGGAGTGGAAACGAAGTGTCGGATGCTTATAAAAAAGCTGGAGTCGATATCGCGGCGGGAAACGAAGCCGTAGAACGGATGAAAAAGCATGTCAAACGGACGTTCCGGCCTGAAGTGATGACCGACCTCGGCGGCTTCGGCGGGCTGTTCAGCCTGAACAAGGACAAATACGAAGAGCCTGTGCTCGTATCCGGTACGGACGGAGTGGGCACGAAGCTGAAAATCGCTTTTGCGATGGATAAGCATGATACGATCGGGATCGACGCGGTGGCTATGTGTGTGAACGATATCGTCGTTCAAGGCGCCGAGCCCTTATTTTTCCTCGATTATCTCGCTTGCGACAAAGTCGTGCCGGAGAAAATCGAAGCGATTGTCAAAGGGATCGCCGACGGCTGCGCGCAGTCCGGCTGTTCGCTGATCGGCGGAGAAACGGCGGAAATGCCCGGCATGTATGCCTCGGGGGAGTATGACATTGCCGGCTTTACCGTAGGAATCGTCGACAAGAAAAAAATCATCGACGGCTCCACCATCCGTCCCGGAGACGTAGTTCTGGGCCTAGCTTCAAGCGGCGTGCACAGCAACGGGTTTTCTCTTGTGCGCAAGCTTTTGCTGGAGGACAAAGGGTACTCGCTCCAAGATCATGTGGAAGAGCTTGGCGATAAGCTCGGCAGCGTGCTTCTTGAGCCTACCAAGCTGTATGTGAAGCCGGTGCTGGCGATGCTGGAGCAAGTGGGCATCAAGGGCATGGCGCACATTACAGGGGGCGGCTTCATCGAAAATATTCCGCGCGTTCTGCCGGAAGGCGTGAATGTACAGATCGAATACGGCTCCTGGCCGATTCTGCCGATTTTCCAGCTTATGCAGCGCGAGGGCGGCATCAGCAACAACGACATGTTCCGCACGTTCAACATGGGCATCGGCATGGTCGTTATCGTGAGCGCGGACGATGCGGAGAAGGCCATTCAGGCCGCTGAATCGCAGGGCGAGAAGGCTTACCGTCTCGGCGTCGTAACCGAAGGAAGCCGCGTCGTGACGTTCCAAGGAGCTGAAGTGTAATGCAGCCATACCGTATTGCGGTATTCGCTTCCGGCAGCGGTTCGAATTTTGCGGCAATCGTAGATCAGGTGCAAAAGGGGAAGCTTGATGTCAGCATCGAGCTTCTTGTCTGTGACCGCCCGCAGGCGTTTGTCGTAGAGCGCGCCAAGGAAGCGAAGGTGCCTGTGCTTGCATTCCGTCCCAAAGAATACGACAGCCGCGAGGCGTACGAGACTATGATTTTGCAGGAGCTTCAGGCGCGGCAGGTGGATTTGATCGTGCTTGCGGGCTACATGCGCATCCTGACGAATGTGCTGGTCATTCCTTATTACGGCCGAATGATCAACATTCATCCTTCGCTGCTGCCATCGTTCCCGGGCGTGAACGCGATTCAGCAGGCCGTCGATTACGGGGTGAAACAGACGGGCGTGACCGTGCATTTTGTGGACGGAGGGCTGGATTCCGGCCCGATCATCGCCCAGCGCAGCGTGGAAATTCACGAGCACGAGACGGCGGAGTCTTTGACGGAGCGGATTCATGCAGCCGAGCATGTGCTGCTGCCGCAGGTGATCCGCTGGCTTCGCGAGGGCCGGGTGGCCATCGACGGGCGCAAAGTGACGGTGCGGAAGTAGCGGACTGCCTGGCGGTTGTGGCGGCGGTAGCGGCGGGGAGCCGAACGGAGAGAAACGGAATTTTTCAAATCAACAAATACTGGGAGGAAGCAAAGTGGCTATCAAAAGAGCACTGATCAGCGTGTCGGACAAAACCGGAATCGTGGAATTTGCCGGCGAGCTGGCGAAGCTGGGCGTTGAAATTATTTCCACAGGCGGTACGCAAAGCTTGTTGAAGGACAAAGGGGTGCCGGTTATCGGCATTTCGGAAGTTACAGGGTTCCCGGAAATTATGGACGGCCGCGTGAAAACGCTGCATCCGGCCGTACACAGCGGCCTGCTCGCCGTTCGCGACAACGAAGAGCATCGGGAGAGCATGAAGCAGCTCGGACTGGATTACATCGATTTGGTTGTCGTGAATCTGTATCCTTTTGCGCAGACGATTGCGAAGCCTGACGTGACTTACGAGGATGCGATCGAAAATATCGATATCGGCGGACCTACGATGCTCCGCTCGGCAGCCAAAAACCATGCGTTCGTAACGGTTGTCGTGGACGCGGCCGATTACGCGGGTGTGCTGGAGGAAGTGCGCGCCGGCGGCGATACGACGCTGGATACCCGCAAACGTCTGGCGGCAAAGGTGTTCCGCCACACCGGCTCTTACGATGCCCTTATCTCCGATTACTTGTCCAAACAGGTAGGAGAGCCTTATCCGGAGCGTTACACCGTTACTTATGAAAAAGTACAGGAGCTCCGTTACGGAGAAAACCCTCACCAGAAGGCGGCTTTTTACCGTAAGCCCAATGCGGCTGCGGGCAATATTACGACGGCGGAGCAATTGCACGGCAAAGAGCTGTCGTACAACAATATCAACGACGCCAACAGCGCCCTGCTGATCGTCAAAGAGTTCAGCGAGCCTGCGGTGGTGGCCGTCAAGCATATGAACCCTTGCGGCGTAGGGATCGGAGCGAACGTGCTCGAAGCTTACCAAAAAGCGTACGCAGCGGACCCGACGTCGATCTTCGGCGGCATCGTAGCGGCGAACCGCACGATTGACGAAGCGACTGCCCTGCTGCTGCACGAAATTTTCCTGGAAATCGTCATTGCTCCGGATTTTGCGCCGGAAGCGCTGGACATTCTTTCCAAAAAGAAAAACATCCGCTTGCTGAAAGTAAGCGGTTTGGATAAAGCAGGCGCGCGTGTGCCTGAGCCTGTCATTACAACGGTAGAAGGCGGCATGCTGGTGCAGGATATCGATGCTTACCAGTTGACCGAGGCCGATCTGACCGTCGTTACGGACCGCAAGCCGACCGAAGCCGAGCTGAAGCAGCTCTTGTTCGGCTGGAAAGTCGTCAAGCACGTGAAGTCCAACGCGATCGTGCTTGCCGCGGACGACATGACCGTCGGCGTCGGCGCCGGACAAATGAACCGCGTAGGCTCGGCGAAAATCGCCATCGAGCAGGCGGGCGACAAAGCCAAGGGCGCCGTCATGGCGTCGGACGCGTTTTTCCCGAAAGGCGACACGCTGGAATTGGCGGCCAAAGCGGGCATTACCGCCGTCATTCATCCCGGCGGCTCGATCAATGACGCGGAATCGATCCGCGTCGCCAATGAGAACGGAATCGCCATGGTAACGACCGGCGTGCGTCATTTTAAACACTAATTCCCGCAGGAATGCTTGCGGTTTGGCCCACCGGGGGCAGACCGCGAGCATTCGCGGTTTTTTCGAGAGGGGTACGAACGATGCGTATTTTGGTTATCGGCCGGGGCGGCCGCGAACACGCGATTGTCTGGGCTTTGAGCAAAAGCCCGAAAGTGAGTAAACTGTTCTGCGCGCCGGGCAACGGCGGGATTGCCGCATTGGCCGAATGCGTGCCGATTACGGAGCTGCAGTTCGAGGAGATCAGCGCATTCGCCAAGGCGCAGCAAATCGACCTCGTGATGGTCGCGCCTGACGATCCGCTTGCGGCGGGGCTCGTCGACCATCTGGAAGAGAAAGGCATCGCGGCGTTCGGGCCGCGGGCCAACGCTGCGATTATCGAAGGCAGCAAGGTGTTCACGAAGGACTTGCTTAAGAAGTACAATATCCCGACCGCGGCTTACGAGTCGTTCGACGCTTTCGAGCCTGCGCTCGCCTACCTGCGCACGCAATCGGCGCCTATCGTGATCAAGGCCGACGGCCTCGCGGCAGGCAAAGGCGTGACGGTAGCCCGCACGATGGAGGAGGCGGAAGCTGCGCTACGCGACATCATGGTCGATCAGGTGTTCGGCGCATCCGGCGCCAGCGTGGTGATCGAGGAGTTTTTGACCGGCCAGGAGATGTCGCTGCTTGCTTTTGTGGATGGCTCGGTCGTTCGCCCGATGGTGCCTTCGCAGGACCATAAGCCAGTGTTCGATAATGACCAGGGCCCGAATACAGGGGGCATGGGCACGTATTCGCCGCTGCCGCACATTCCGCAGGAGATCGTGCAGGAGGCTATCGACAACATCGTGCAGCCGACGGCGGATGCGATGGTGAAGGAAGGCAGGCCGTTCAAAGGCGTGCTGTACGCGGGCTTGATCCTTACGCCGCAGGGCGTGAAGACGATCGAGTTCAACGCGCGCTTCGGCGATCCGGAGACGCAGGTCATTTTGCCGCGGCTGAAAACGGATTTGCTCGATATTTTCCTGGCGATCAACAACGGAACGTTGGCCGAGCAGCCGATCGAGTGGAGCGATGAAGCGGCCGTATGCGTGATCGTGGCATCGGAAGGATACCCTGCCGCGTATCCGAAAGGGCTGCCGATCAGCGGCCTCGATCAAGTGCAGGACTCTATCGTTTTCCACGCGGGCACGGCTTTGAAAGACGGACAAGTCGTCACGAACGGCGGACGCGTGCTGGGCATTACGGGCCTCGGCAAAGATATCGCGGAAGCCCGCCAAAAAGCATACGCAGACGCGGACCGCATCCATTTCGACGGCAAGCATTACCGGACGGACATCGCCATGAAGGCGCTGAACGCACTGAAATCATAAGTATAGCGTCAAACAGTCTTTTGCCCATTGCGGCAAAGGGCTGTTTTTTTTCATGCCGAGGAACCAATTTGGATTAGGCGAATATTCTGTTGTAAAAATGTTCGTGCAAAGGAGTTATTCGGGATGTATTATGCATACAGAGCGCCGGCTTATACACCGTATCAAGGTTATCTGGAATATTTTACGCGCAACGAAGAAATGGTTCTTAAGCTGATTCGCGAAGCCGTTGCGGGAGAACGAAACGACGAGCTTTTTTATGATACGCTCATCCGCATGGCTCCGACGCAGCAAGAAAAAGCGGTTATTGCCGGCATCCGGGACGATGAAAGAAAGCATAGACGGATGTTCAGAAGCATCTATATGCAGCTCACAGGAACGGTTCCTCCGGGGGGAGAAGAAACGGAGCCGGCCGAACACGTGACCAATTATGTTGAAGGGCTTGAAAAGGCGCTGCTTGGGGAATTGAAAGCTTTTGAAAAGTATCGCACGATTTACTTGAACATTCGCTCGGAATTTCGCGATGCGATATTTGAAATTATGACCGATGAGATCAAGCATGCCGGCTATTATAACTGGTTGTATGCGAAAAACAAATCACGAGCCGGGGCGATCAAGGGGGACTGATTTTGAAATACCACATCAGGATGACGATGATCATAACGGACAGCAAATACGTCAGCAGCGGTCTTGTATGGTGCAAGCGCAGCATGGGGAACATCACGATGTCGAACAGGACGGAATACCAGTAGTTCCAGCCATGCTCATACCAAATTTCGCCAAGAATTTGCAAGATCCATTCGGCGGCCGCATAGATGGCGATCCATTTGGCGATGTAGATGACTTGTTGGATCGGCCCGGCGGGATAGTTCGACAAGTAAATGAGAGCGCTTAGCGGCATCGTGACGGCTGCGTACACGGTCACGGTCCACAACTCACTTAACTGGAAATCGGGGTGAAAAGCCCAGAGCGTACAGTTCGTGGTTAAATATTCATACAGCAGTCCGCCCGCCAAAATATATAGCATTGTCGAATGGTACTGCTTCCACTGCTTGTAGTCGCCGTAGCGCCAGGCGCCCAAAACAGTGAGTAGGGCTATTGCAAAATGCATGCTCAAGTTCCCACCTAAATTGAAAGTTAGCAAAAAAGAAGCCGATCTTGAAGGCGCCGCTTCGAAGGGGCTTGGCGGTCCCGGCAGCCGGTGGACTGGAAGTTTGGCAGCTGGTTGCCTGGCATTCTGGAAACGCCTGGGGGTCCGGTAGCCTGGCAGCACACAACCATGCAAAATTCTCTCGCACCGCGCGCAGCTCCCAGCGCGCGGTGTTGCGCTGCATGACGGCGGTCGGTCGACCACATGCAGGCTGTTGGCCGGTTTGCCAGCAAAGCCTGCAAAAATGCAGGAATTCCGCTTATGATGGGACTGTGCCCCAATCTTAAGCGGTAAAACCTGCCTAAAACCCCCCCCACGACAGAGCGGTCACACAATCTGCCTGGTCGCGCGCGAAAAAAACTGCAAAAGTACATCTTTTGCTCGACGGATACGCTGTCCACGACAAATTCCTGCAAAAGTGCAGGCTTTTCGCCGAGGACATGGGCTTAGATTCATTTTCACAGAAAATTCCTGCACAATCGCAGGCTTTTCGCGAAAATGAGCCATCTTTACGGAAAAAACCTGCACTTTTCAGGCTGTTGAGAAACCCCTGTTTGTTTACGAAAGCATAACGAATCATTTGGGAAAAAAAGTATTTCAGGGAGGGGAAATGAGGGTTTGAATGAGGTCTGTA
>NZ_JBZYAO010000053.1:0-44901 GCF_059820445.1 Paenibacillus sp. sgz302190 | reverse complement strand
AAGACTCGTTATTGGTGATGTGGCTAACACCTTTCCAAGCAGGGTTCCCACCTGCTACCTCACTCGACCTATGCTTGGTCGCTCCACTTTTGCAGGCTTTCTCCGCTTTGCCAAGTAGTTGCCCTTTCCTCACGCCAACAAAAAGCACGCCCCCTCCCTCCGGCTTCCCGGTTTGGCGAGGCGTGCTTTTAGCGCTTCAGCATGCTCTTTGCTCCTTGCCTTTTGCTTCAGAGTGCTCTTTGCTTCTGGCCTTTTGCTTCAGGCATGCGCTTTCTGCTTCTGCCGTTCCGGCTCGGGCTCCGGCTCCGGTTCGGCTCCTGCCTTCGATGCCGACTTCGGGCGGATTGCGAGAAGCGCGAGTACCGCCGCTGCCAGGCAAGTTCCGGAAATCGTGTAGAACATCACATTCGGCGATATTTTGATCAGCAGCGAAGCGGCCGGCGGGCCGGCGGCGACGCCGATGAAGCGCATCGAGCTGTAGATCGAAGTGATCGTCCCCCGTTCTTTTTTCTCGATGCCTTCGGTAATCATCGCATCCAGGCAGGGCAGCGCCGAGCCGATTCCGATGCCCGCCAGGCTGAGCAGGATGAGCAGCATACTGATGTGGTGCATCGTTCCGCACAGCCACACGCTTACGGATAAAAGCGCAATGCCCGAGAATGTAACCCATTTCATGCGCAGTTTATTTTGCCCGATCCATCTGCCTGCCGCAAAAGACGCTATGCAGAGCGCCGCCAGCGGGATCGCCAGCACGCAGCCTTTTAAGACTCCCAGCAAATGAAATTGTTCTTCGAGCAGTTCCGATAAGTAGAAAAGCGTGCCAAAAACAACGAACATGCAGATGCCGCCGATCGCAAAAATCGCATAAAGCCATCTTCCCTTTTGGCGGAAAGTCGACTTCACGGAGCTCCAAAAGCTGGAGAAGCCGGTTTTTTCGGCGTTGTCCTGATCCGAGTTTTTGGGCGTTTTAACCAAAAATCCGACGAGCAGCACGGAGATCAGGCAAAACACCGGGATGGCCAAAAATGGCAAGTACCATACAAGCACGGCGAGCGCCGAGCCTAGAATCGGACTCAATACTTTGCCAAGCGTGTTGGACGTTTCGATCATTCCCAGCCCGCTGCTTACATCGCTTTCTTTTTTAAACAGATCGCCTACCAGCGGAAACACGATCGGCGCAGCGCCGGCCGCGCCCACTCCCTGCATAAACCGTCCGATCAAAATCAGAAGATACGGCTGCTGCATCCACATTGCCGCCAGCCCGGATACCAATCCTCCGATGCCCGTTATGATCAAGCTCGGAATGATTACTTTTTTCCTACCGATTTTATCGGAAATATAGCCGGCAATCGGGATGAGAACAATCGCAATCGCCGAGTAAACGGTAATCATCAGGCTTACCTGCAGCGAAGTCACTCCAAGCTTGGCGCGTATAGCCGGAAGTACGGGGATCAGCATGGAATTCCCCAGCGTCATAATTAGCGGAATGGATGCAATCGAGATCAGGTCCCATTTTTTTCCTTCCTCCAAGAGCGCACACCCGTTCTGTTCCAATGTTGCTGCCCTAAGCCTCTCCGGCAGTCCGGTCGATTGGTCAGCATACCTACTATTCCCTTCGTTCAGGCAGGTCATTCCCGATCATCGGTCAGCGCTCAAACTGCTTGAAGTACAAGATTCGTTCGAGTATAGTCGGATGGGAGCCGCGGAACCACTGCACGAGCGGAGGCTGCGTAACCGGACTCAGGTTCTCTTTGGCGATTTTCTGAAAAGCGCGCACCGCGGCGGCGCCGGCGCCGGTCATCTTCATCGAGTACATGTCCGCCCTGTGTTCGATGACGCGCGAGAACGCATTTTGCGCCGGAGCCGATGCGAAATTCATAAAGGTTGCTATCAAAAGCAAAATCGGCAGCGCGGCAAGGTCGCGTTCTTCGCGGATTCCCCAAAGCGGGCCCCAGCGGCGGACCGCGAACCGAAAAGCATGAAAGGCGAGCCAAAACCCGATAAAGCTCAAAACGACGCCAAACAGAATGCCCCAATAAATGTGCTTCTCCGCATAATGCCCCATTTCATGAGCCATGACGGTCAAAATCTCGTCTTTTTGCAGTTTTTGCAAAATCGTATCCCACAGCACGATTCTTGCGTTGCCGCCGATGCCGTTCACATAAGCGTTGATCGCATTCGTGCGCTCCGACATGTTCACTTGATAAACTTGATGGGCCGGAATATCCGATTTGGCTGCCAGGTCCAAAATATCGCGCCTCAGTTCCTGATTTTGCAGCGGCTGAAAATCGTTGTACAGCGGGTCCAGCACAACGGGCTGGATAAAGGTCACAAACAGAATAAGCGGAATCGAAGCGAGCCAAAACCACAGCCACCAACGGTTCGGGCTGCGTCTTATGACCCAGCGGAACAGTCCGACGATGACGAGCGTGCCGAAAGTGTTAATAACAAAATCTTTGGCGTGGTCGCCCCAAAACATGCCGATCGTTTCGTTGGATATGCCGTACGCTTGGTCAACTTTGAGCAAGTAGTAATCGACCGGCACAAACAGCACGTCCATCAGCAGCAAGAACAGTGTCACATAGACGATCGTCTGCCAAAAAGGCTTGCGGAACCACCGCTCGGCCGCATTGCGAAAACGCACGGATACGCCCAGCAGCGCGAGCAGCAGCCCCATTTGCAGCGGAGAGGTTAAAAAATACGCCAGCGAATGGATGCGCGACAGCGATTCCGCTTTTGCGATCTCCTGCGCGGTCATAAACGTATGCGGGTCCGCTTCCGTAGCTGCGAGCCCGTTCGGAATGCCGAACAAGTCGCCTTTCAACAAATAGAGGCTTACCGCTAAAGCGTATACTCCGAAAACGATCACAAGCAGCGTGTACATGCGTTTCATAACAGTCCTCCTCCACAAACCGCTAATACTGCTAGTACTGCCTTTATACCGGTACGATTACCGGGCTTAGCACGGTCTCGCCCAGTTCAAGAATCCGCAGGTCCCCGGAGCCGGCCATTTTCCGGGACCATTCTTTCTCCAGCCGCTCCAACGCTTCTTTTGGCGTATCGTCAGCCAGCTTGAACGTTCCGTAATGCATAGGGATGAATACTTTGGCCTGCACATCGCAAAAAGCTTGTACGGCCTCCTCGGGCGTCATATGAGACACTTGCATGAACCATACGGGATCATATGCCCCGATAGGCATAATAGCGGTATGTATCCGATATCTGGAGCCAATTTCTTTAAAACCGCGGAAATAACCGCTGTCTCCGGCAAAATAAACGGCTTCTTCGCCTGCGCCTTCCTTCTTGATCACCCACCCTCCCCAATGGGAAGAGTTGGTATCCCAAAGCGTTCTGCGCGTCCAATGCTGCGCGGGAACGAAGTGAAACTCCAGGCTCCCGACCTGGGCAAATCCCCACCACGGCAGCTCTAACACCTGTTGGAAGCCTTTGCGTCTGATCATCGGACCGAGGCCCTCGGGTACGAGTACAGTCGGATTGCCCCTTAACGAGCGGAGAGATGGAATGTCCAAATGATCGTAGTGGGCGTGCGAAATCAGAATTACATCCGCCTGCGGCATATCCTGAACGGATAATCCGGGCTCGGTCAACCGTCTGGCGGCTCCCATTCTTTTTGCCCATACGGGGTCCGTGACGATGTTCATGCCTTCTTTTTGAATAAGAAACGTCGAATGTCCGATCCACGTAATCGTTTCTTCCGTACGGTTTTCCTGCAAAAAGCGGGGACTTTTATTCCGGTGCTGCGGAACCTGGTAATCGACGTTCTTCTTCGGCCTGTTCCGCATCCACTTCATCACATCGCGGAAAGAATGATCATTGCTTATATTGTCCATATTTGAAAATTTTCCAGCCATCCGGTTTTGCCTCCCTCTAAGGATATGCTTCTCCCGCCTACCCTAAGTACAACCAGTTTAGCACCATATTCTGCAAGCAGCAAAAAAACCCCCGGCATCGTAGGCGGAGGCCTTTACTTTTTTTCCGCCAGCTGCCGCAGGCGGTTTCGGATTTCAGCCGGAATGGCGGGGCTTTCGAGCTGATTGACTGCGCCGGGATCCGCTCCATGGATATCCAAATAGCGCCAGAGCCGCTCCGCCTTCAACGGGCGGTTCATCAGCTCGTAGGCGACGGCCCAAACTTCCGGCGAGCCGACGGCAATCCCTTTCCAGCGATGCGAAGCGACGGTCGGAATGCGGACGACGCCGTCTTTGGCGTGAATTTTGAAGCTGCCGATAATTTCGATCGCCTTGCCCTGCCTCTCCACTCTAATCAAATAATCGCTGGCGAAAGGAAAATCGCCGACACGCTGCGGCGCCGCCTTGAACGCCGTCAAGCTCGCGAGCACCTTATCCATGGGAGCGTCCGTCGTCAAGTCCCAGTCGTTCACGATTTCCGTCAAACCGAGACTATGCATCATCCCGCTCCCGCCTAACGCACAGTCGATCCCTGCGGACTCCAGGGCCGCCGTCACTTGCTTCAGTTCCTCCAATTCGCTTCAACCTTCCGTTTCATATAAATTAATGAGCAGCCAATCCGGGGTAAAATCCCGCGAAAGCAGCCACACTTCCGTAAAATGCCCACGGGGCAGCTTAAGCTTCTCTTTCCTGCGCAGCACGTCGGACATGCCGAAAAACAACGATAAATTGCGGATCAGCAGTGCGCACGGATAATCGTGCGAATAGTCCGCAAACTTCTCAACTTTGCTGCGCACTCTATCGTTGATCGATTGAATAAACCGGTCCGGCACTTCCGTTCCGGGAAGCGTAAGCTCCGAGCGCGCCATCATAAGCCTTGCTTCTTCGGTGTCATAAAAAAGATGCGTCACTTCGAGCCCCTTTTTGTTCAGGCTGGCGTCCTCCAGCAGTGCGTCTGGCTTTTCCTGCTGCTGCAGCAGCCTGAACGGAAGCCGATGATTGAGATTGTACAACTCCACAAATATGTCGATGGCCGTCCGCTCGAGCGCCTTCTTTTCTTCTTCGTGTTTGTTCATAGCTCTCCCTAAAGTTTTCAGGCTTCGTTCCCCGATTGCAGCTTTCCCTTTCTATATTCTATGTTACCACATCCGGTTTCCCCGGAAAATCCAAAGAAGTCCGCCGCTGCGCGAGCAGCTTCAGACTCCCACTTTATTTTTGCTTAAAAATCCGACCAAATCCCCGGCTGCAAGCGGTCTGCTTATATAATAGCCTTGAATCTCGTCGCATCCAAGCCCAGACAACATATCCCATTGGCCCTGCTCCTCTACGCCTTCGGCCACGACCCGCTTCCCGAGACTGTGCGACATCGCAATAATCGCGTTGATGATGGCGCGGTCATGTTCGCTTTCCAGCATATCTTTCACAAAGGAGCGGTCGATTTTGATGGAATGGACGGATAGCCGTTTGAGCAGCGATAAGGAAGAATATCCCGTGCCAAAGTCGTCAATGGACAGCTTCACGCCCAAATTCATAATCTCGCTGCAAATGTTCGTCACATTTTCGCTGTCGCTCATTGCCGTGTTCTCGGTAATCTCCAGGCAGAGCAGGCTCGGATCAATGCCCGTTCGATGCAGCGTATCCGTCAGCCGGCGCGAAAAGTTCGGGTCGAGGAACTGCCTGGCCGACAAATTGATGGACATCGAAAACGGCGCAATCCCCGCTTCCAGCCAGCGCTGAAGCTGAAGACATGCGGTATCGAGCACCCAATACCCGATCTCCACAATAATGCCCGACTCTTCGGCTAGCGGAATAAAATCGCCGGGCGGAACAAAACCGATGCCGGGACGATTCCAGCGGATCAGCGCCTCGACCCCCATAACCGCGCCTGTCCGCACGTCGATTTGGGGCTGGTAATGAAGCGAGAACTCGCCTTCCTCCAAACCTTGCCGCACCCCCGAATTGATCAAATATCGCCCCTGTTCCTCGTCATGCAGCTGCGGCTCGTACATCACGAACTGGTTTCTGCCCTGCCGTTTCGCCTGATACATCGCGATATCGGCGAATTGCAGCAGCTCGTCCGGATTCACGCCATGCTCAGGGGACCAGCAAATGCCCATGCTGGACGTAACGTAGAACGCTTTATCCTGATAAGCAAAAGGCATTTTGAAGCCTGCGAGTATTTGATTCGCCCAGCCGTGGATCTGCTCCTTGTCCTTCAATCCGGGAATAATGAGCGCAAATTCGTCCCCGCCCAATCGGAAGATCGTCGCCTGCGGAGGCGCGAGCAGCGACAACTGGTCGGCCACTTTTTTCAACAAATGATCCCCGACAACGTGCCCTTGAGTATCGTTAATTTGCTTAAATCCGTCCAAGTCCAGCAGCATAATGGCAATGGAAGAACGACTGCCCTCGGATAAATGCGATTCCAGCTCGTTGTTGAAATAAGCGCGGTTCATAAGGCCTGTCAGCGTATCGTGGTAAGCGAGATACACGGCCTGCTCTTCGGCCGCCTTGGCTTTCGTAACGTCGAGCAGCACCACATACTGCAGCAGATCGCCCTGCGCCTCAAAATATTTGCTCTCGGCCTTAACGTACTTTTTCGCCCCTTTGCGCGTGACGACGATATAGTCCCCCTGGATCGTTTCTTCCCCGAAACCCGGCTGGTCGAACGAACGCGAGGACTTGTGGGACTGGGGAAAAATGAACTCCTGCGCATGGCGAAGAAGCAATTCCTTCTGCGTGCATTCAAAAAGCAGCGCCGCTTGCGGATTCGCCTCTTTAATAATTCCGTCCTGGTCCGTAATGATCATCGTTAACGGCGACATTTCGTACAGAGCCTGATACTTCCGTTCCAGGGAAGGCAGGAAATCATATTTGATCATGGCATATCTGAGGAAAAAAGTGAAGATAATGAGCGCGAAACTGCTTAATGCCGGAAAATTGACGCCGCTTGGCATAACAGCCGGCATTTTAAAGAATATAAACGCTATCGCCCAAACAAACGAAAAAAGGAGGCCAAGCAAAACCGTGCGCATCTGCTTTCGCTTCAAGTTCAAATCGTATTGATTTACGAACCTGAACCCTGCGGTCACGATGACGATGCAAACAACGGCCGTATACAGCGTGCTGCCCAGCATCAATGCTGTTAGGCCTGCACCGGGTTCCTGGTATTTCCAAATGCCGTTCTGGACGAAATGAACCGTTATCCATGGAGGCGGAAAAAACACCAGCGAGGCCGGAACCAACGGGCTGTAGCAGATCGCCGTCATAACCGGCCGCGGAGTCGATTGAAATCCCTCCGTCAGCCTGAAGCAAAAATGCATCGTCAGACACATGATGATGCAAGCCGGAAAATAAAACAGCAGCAGCGCGATTCGGCCCGCGTATTGGATCGGGGCGATGCTGAACAGCAAATTCCCGATGAAAAACAGCATGGTGGCAAGGAAAAAACAGGCCGCGATTTTATTCAGCCCGTTGTACCGGTTTCGCTGATAAATTTCGATCATCATGTAGAGCAACAAGAGAATTGGTACTATGTACAGGAGTATGGACACTAAATAAGCGATCATGAAGCACACCTCATTATCTTGTTAGTCCGTCATAAACGACCAAAAAAAAAGAAACCTTGCTTTAAGGTTCCTTCTCAGCGGCCTAAAGCGGAAACTGGCTGGCATACGATGTGAATCCTTTTCGTGTAGCCCCTATAGCTTTGCGTCCTTGGCTTTCGCCAAGTTTGCCTTTATCTCTTTAAGAAATATTTAAATTGGTGAATGATAGGTCTAAGTTCCTAGTTATTTTATATCACGTATCACCAAATTTCGTCAATAAAATCCTTAATTATGAAATATCTGGTGCTATCGGCTCCTCGGATGGCTGCTTACTTTTCGGCCCCCCCGCCGACAATCCGCCAAAATCCGACAACGGAGGAGCTATGAACGCCCCCTTTTCGTTAAAGGAAAAAGAGGCCTTCCTTAGCCTATTGTCACAAGCTAATCAGAACCTCTTCTTCAAAGCGCCCTCGGCGCTGCAAGCCGGCAGTCAGACCCAGTCAGGCCTCTATTTTGCCGAATGGTCAGGCTTGCAGCTCGGCGGCGGGAACGGCTTCGGCCTCTTTTTTCGATAGCACTTCCTTCTTCAGAAACCAGCAGATAACAAAAGCCGCGATCATAAAGCCCAAAGCGATGATAAAAATGCTCTGGAACGAATTCACAAATACCGCTTGAATCTTCGTTACCAGATCGGCGGATATCCCCGCGGGAATTCCCCCTGTCGCGATATGATCCGCCATGCCCGGAGGAAGCTCGCCGGCCAACCCGGCAACGCCGGTTTTGATTTTGTTAGCGAGCAGGCTGCCGAAGACGCTTAATCCGATTGTCGCTCCAAGCGACTGGAACAGCTGAACGGTTCCGAGCGCTACGCCGCTGTTCTCCTTGGCGACGGATTCCTGAACGATCAGGTTATCTCCTCCGAATAAAGCCCCGATACCGAGTCCTAACAGGACAAAGGTAACAATGATGTACAGCGGCGTTGTCGCAGCATGAACCTGAGACAGCAAACCGACGCCGACGATCGGCAGCAAGAAGCAGACGATAAACAAGTTCCGGTACGGAATCCGGGTAATCAGAAATCCGTTCAGGATACTCGAAGGAATCGCCCCGGCCATAAACGCCAGCGTCAAATATCCGGCAGCGGTTGGACTTAGGCCCATCACGTTCTGAGAGAAAAACGGGAACGCCGCTATTCCGCCCATCAATCCAAGCATTACGATAAACACAAGCAGCGACAATACGACCACATTGCGGTTGCGGAACAACGACAGCGGTATAATCGGTTCCGCCGCTCTGGATTCAATCCTTATAAAGAGGGCGATAAACAGGGCCGAAAGCGCAAGCAGCCCTATGATCAGCGGAGATGACCAGGACAAGCCCCGATTGTCGATCAGCACCGGCGCAAGCAGAAGGGAAAGCAGCGCCAGCACGAGCGCAGACGCCCCCATCCAGTCGATGGACCGCTTCTCCTCCCCTTTGGATTCGCGCATTCCTATGAATATTACCGACGCTGCAAGTATCCCGACCGGGATGTTGATCAGGAACACCCAATGCCAATTAAGATGATCCACGAAATAACCGCCCAGCGTCGGTCCCAGCAGCTGTGGAATGATCATCATCGGCCCGAACAGGCTCTGAATTTTGGCGCGCTGCTCAAGCGGGTACGTATCGCCTATAATCACCAATGCCAACGGCATCAGCCCGCCGGCGCCTATTCCTTGGATTCCCCTGCCGATCAGCAGAACGGTCATGCTGTCCGCAAATCCGCAAATGATGGAACCGAGAGAAAACAAAGCCATGCAGCTTAAATAAACGCGTTTGCGCCCGTACAAATCCGCCAGCTTTCCTAAAATGGGCATAAATATGGTCACGGCAAGCATGTATACCCCCGCCACCCAGCCGTAAAGCGACAATCCTTGCAGCTCGCGGATGATCGTCGGCATAGCCGTCGATACGACCGTTTCGTCCAGCTCGGCAAAAATAAGCCCGAGAAGCAGGCCGATCAGCACGAGTGATCTGTTATTTTCCTTCATTGTTCAATACCTCTCTTCTATTCCTTAACTATTGCCATCATAAGCGCTTTTCAAGCTTGCTGAAACCGGCCGCGGATGCATCGCCGCCTCCATCCCGAGGCGGATTTACGGATAAAAAAACCGTGCTGCAGCCAACGGCGCGTGGATGCGCCGTGGACTGTAACACGGTTTGTATAGAATGCGGGCTTTCGTCAAAGCGGATCGACCTGCACCGCCGCCTGCTTGCCGCTGAGCTGGATGCCCGTCCGCGGGCGCCCGAGCGCTCGCAAATCTTGAAGCAGCGTTTCCAGCAGCGCTTTCGCAGCCGCTCCTTCCTTGCCCTGGATGCGCACGACGAACTGAACGGCATCGCCGGCCCCGAGAATGCGCTCCGCCTGCCGTTTTTTCGTCTCCAGGTCGTGATCCTCGATCTGCGGCGTGAGCCGGATTTCCTTCACCTTCGCCCCCTGCTCCTGTTTGCGCGCCTGCTGCTTTTCCCGCAGCACCTCCTGTTTCGCCTGGCCCGCTCCGGCCAGCTTGCACGGCGGAGGGCTGCTCATCAGCGACGTGCAGATCAGATCGACCTTCAGCTTCCTGGCCAGCGCGAGCGCTTCCGTTGTAGGGACCACACCCAGATCCTCTCCGTTAACGCCGGTGAGCCACACCTCGGAAGCTTTAATTTTTTCATTTTTGATCATTGTGAATGCCCCTGTTCTTTCGCTATAATGAACCCAGCTAACGTAAAAATCCAAGCCTATGCAAAAACTCTAAGGAGATGTCCAACCGCTATGAGCCAAAAAGAACTCGAACAACAAATTATCCGCAATTATCAGCGCGATGAGCAGATGATGATTCTCGTATTCGCCCAATGGTGTGTCAACCGCGGCCTTGACCCAGCCGAATTGTACCGTCAGGCCTACCCCGATCAAACGGACAACGTCCTGCTGCAGCAAGCTCTTGAGCTGACCGTCCCCAAGGAAGAAGCCGGCGAAGTGCCTGACGAAACGCTGCTCGGCGTGCTCTCGCTGTTCGGCAACGAAGAACTCGCCTTTGTCGTAACCGGCGAGATCGCCAAAAGGCCAAAAAAAGGCGGCCGCTAGGACAGTGCCCGACGAAACGCTCCTCGGCGTGCTCTCGCTGTTCGGCAACGAAGAACTCGCTTTTGTCGTAACCGGCGAGATCACCAAAAGGCCCAAAGAAGCAGCCGTTAGGACGGTGCCTGACGAAACGCTGCTCAGCGTGCTTATGCGAAATGACGGATTCTGTGCAGCTTGAGCGGCTATATGCAGTCATTATTCATTGAGTTTGCACAAAAGCAACTCCTTCGGACAAACTCCTGAGACTGACTCCCGAGACTGGACGCGGCATCGGCGCTCAGACCAACTGGAACGCTCTCGCCAGCAGCTCGCAAGTACGCAGCCTCGTTTCAAAGTGAAACCCTGCCGCCACGACCATCACTTCGTCCACCTGGTAGTCTGCCGCCAAAGCGAGCAGCCGATCCCGCACTTGCGCGGGGTTGCCGATGATCATGCGCTTGCGGTTGTCCCGAATCCGTGTCTGATCCCACTCGGAATACGGAAAAGCGGTCGCTTCCTCCGGCGTCGGGACGCCGTGGAACTGGCCCTTCTCCACGCGCAGTATTTGCAGGTTCAGCGACCGCGCCAGCCACTGCGCCTCCGCTTCCGTCTCGGCGCATACGACGTAGACGCCGACCATCGCCTGCGGCACAACATTCAGCGAGGACGGCCGGAATGCGCTGCGGTAGCTGCGCGTCACCTTCTGTCCGCCCGCTCCGTTGATGAAATGCGCAAAGCAGAACGCCGCGCCTGTCTGCGCCGCATAGATCCCGCTCTGCCCGCTGGAGCCGAGCAGCCACACCTGGGGCATCCGATCCACCAAAGGGGTGGCGCGGATGCCCTCAAAAGGATGCCCCGGTTCCACCGAATCGGTGAGGAACCGGACCAAATCCGCGACTTGACCCGGGAACCGGTCAAGTCCCTCGAACAGATTCGCGCTGCCGCCCCGCAGCGCGCTGGCCGTATGCGGCGTGCCTCCCGGCGCACGCCCGATCCCTAAGTCGATGCGTCCCGGATAAAGCGCCTCGAGCAAGCGAAAATTCTCAGCGACCTTGTAGGCGCTGTAGTGCGGCAGCAAAACGCCTCCGGAGCCAAGCCGGATGCGGTTCGTACGGGCAGCGAGCGTGGAGATGAACACTTCCGGCGAGGAGCCTGCCAGCCCTTGCGAATTATGGTGCTCCGACACCCAGAACCGGGTGTAGCCCAGCCGGTCGGCAGCCTCGGCAAGCCGAATCGTCTGGCGGATCGCTTCACTATGCGTAGTCCCCGTCGCAACCGGAGAGTGGTCCAATACACTAAGCTTGAGCATCTTGTACCCCCTACTTTTCCCATCGCCCCAAGGCGATACCTCGATTATACCAGCCGCACCCGCAAAAAGTTGCGCCCCTCCCTCACACGGAACGATGAAAGTGGCCGACCGACCGCCGTCATGCAGCGCAGCACCGCGCGCAAACTCATAAAAGGGTCTGCAGCAACAAAAGTTTCTGGCCCCCGCCGTTGTGCCTTCACAGCTGGCACTCCACCGCTGAGCCTCCATCGTTATTTGCATGGAAACCTCGTCTTCCAACGTTCCGACAAGCAGATTTCGTTCTGTAAGCCACGGTTACATGATGCTACCATAAGTTTAACTGCGGGCTAGTCGCCCGTTGGGTACTCCCTAAGACGACGCAGCGATCTGAGCAGCAGTGGTGCTGCCCCTTCCTTCATGGCGGTCCCCCTTCCAACTCCAAAACCTGCAAAAGTGCAGGCTTTTTCACCGGAAACGGGGCGTTTAGAGGAAAAACCTGCAATTGTGCAGGAATTTCCCATCAAACCAGGGCCAATCTCGATAATTAGCGAAAAAAACTGCAGATTTGCAGGAATTATTCCCAGCCAGAGCATCAACGAGCAAAAAGATGCACTTTTGCAGGTTTTCGGCGCGTGGCCGGTGATTTTTAGCGAGTAAGCTGTTCGGCGGTCAGCGGCAAGCAACGCCACGGCGGGCAGTTGTCGTCGACCACCGGACCGTACCGCCACGGCGGGCAGTTGTCGTCGACCACCGGACCGTACCGCCACGGCGGGCAGCTGTCGTCGACCACCGGACCGCAACGCCACGACGGGCAGCTGACGAAGTCCAGCGGCACGCAGCGCTACGACGGACAGTTAGCGACGACCACTGAGCCGCACCATCACGGACGGGCAGCTGTCGTCGACCACCATCCCGAACCGCCACGGCGCCTCCGCACCGCTTCCGCCGCTTCGGGGCGCCTTCAGCGCCGCAAAAAAAGACGCCTCATCCCCACTTGCATCGTGGTGTTGGAGGCGTCTTGTCGCATCGTCCGGGACCGGCTCACTTGCTGATACCTTTATGGAAACAGCCCGATAGGTCCCCCCGCTCTTATTTCAATTCGGTAATAAGCCGATCCACTTCGCCTGTCGGCGTGTCGATCGATTCATATACTTTGACACTGACATTGTTTTCATTTTGATCCGTCGTGATGTTCGTAAAGAACAGCTTCTGATCGCCGCTCACGAGGCGGCCGGTTCCTGTCAGCGGGAACGACTGCGTGCCCAGGCTGCTGCCGCTGCCGTCAACAAGCTCGAATTTCAGCTTGGAGAAGTCTTTGCCGACCAGCACGTTCGAATCTTGTTCGATGCCCAGCGACAGCCACAAGCGGTACGTGAATTTGTTCGCTGATCCGACGGCCCATGTTTGCGTTAAGGAAGAACCCTTGATATCCACAGTATATGGATACAGACCGATTTTATGACTGTCCTCGTTGCCTTGCGCCGTAACTTTGTAAGACGCGATCGTCGATTTGTAAGTCGGCGCAGTGCCGCCGTCGGCAGCTCCTGTAACCACGTCCTGCAGCTTCATCGCGAACGTGTCGCTCGTCTCTGAAGCCGGGAGCACGAAAGCATAGCTGACGACGACGGAGCTTCCGGGCGCTACGCTTTGCTGCGCATCTTTTTGTCTCTCACCTGCGTAATCGTAGCCGGTCGGGCTCGTAATTTCGGTTTGGAAAGCGGGAACCGGAACAGGACTTTGCCCTTTGTTGTTTAATTTAAACTTGGCGATAGCAAGCTTGTTGCCCTGATCATGGTTATCCGCCACATGAAGCTCAACCAGCGAAACGTTAAGATCTTGATTGATGACGGAGTTCCACTTTTCAAAAGCAATCGGATCGCCGTATTTGTAGCTGGCAGCCGCCGGCTTGCCGCCTGGCAGTTGAATGTTCAGCTTGCCTACGCTAAAGCTCGACGTTGTCGTTTTGCCTGAAGCGTCTGCTTGCGTAAAAGTTTCCGGGGTCAGCACGTTGAGGCTTTCCAGCACGGTATCCATCTCCGCATTGATGGCGAAGTGGATATATTTTTTCTCGCCCGGCTCCAATGTTACACCGCTTGCTTCTACTTGCTTGCCTGTGTATACGTTCGTTTTGCTTTTGCCGTCCAGTTGCAAGGCAGGTACCGTTTCCGTCTGCTCGGACGGATTCTCCACCAACAGCTTGACCAAATAAGCGGCCCCTTGATTGGTGTTGCTTCTGCTGATGTCGACAGGCTTGTATGTCAAAGCCGATTCAAGAGTAGGAATGGTAAAAGTATCTCCCCATGCCTTGATCAAGGCTGTATCCTGAAACGTAGAGCGGCTGCCGTTCCAGGACGTTGCGCCTACTGGTACAGTGAACAGCGTCGTCTCCTGCTTCGGATACACGTCGTAGTTGACGTCAACCAGTGACAAATCGGTCAGGCTGACTTCCGTTTGGCGGTTGATGACCTTCATATAGGTCAATTCCACCTCGGAGTTCGGCTGCACGCCATGAGCGTTGCCGCTGCTCGGACGCAGCGTATACACAGTGCCGTCGCTCGTTGCAAGGCGCAGCTCGTGGTCGGGAATACGCACGGTTTGATCGCTCGTATTGTTGACGCGGATTACCGCGCCAAGGCGCACGCCCGAGGATGTTTTTTCGTTGAAAACTCCTTCTACGGAAACATGCAGGCTGCTGTTCAAATCATATGCGGCTAATGGCGCTGCGACTGCTGCGGAAGCCGTACCGTCAGCTAGGGCGGGCAGCCCGGATATGAGCAGGGAGGAGGACAAAAGTACAGTCATCGCAACTTGTTTGAATTGGATTTTCATCGGTAAGATTCCTTCCTTCTTTAAGCTGTTTTACATTTCGACCATAACATGATGTTGAGCTTCAGAGCCTTCTTGCTGCGCCGCCTTCTCCTTTTTCTTCTGTCTCAGGAACAGGACCAGCACGATGGAAAGAAAGGCAGGAATGGCAGATATGACAAGCGTATCGGTAATCGCTCTGGTCAGAGCTTCTTTGGACACCAGGGAATACAGGACGCCGATCACGCCGCTGGTTGCAGAGCCCGTATCGGTGCCAAGCTCCAAGTAACGGTGCACGACATTGCTTTGGAAATCCGCGTATGCCGGTGAATTGGAAGAAATAAGTTCATTGAATTTTGTCCCGTACTGTGTGGATTTGTTGCTCATAATGCTTGTTAGCACCGCGATGCCGAGTGATGCCATAACGTTCCGAACGACGTTGGAGACGGAAGACGCTCTGCCGATCATATGGTTCGGCAATGTATTCATCCCTGCGGAAGACAACGGCATCATGCATAAGCCGATTCCGATACCGCGAATAATTAGCAGGCCGCTGATCCAGTGCATGGACGTTTGCTGGGAAAGCACGTGCAGTTCCAGCGTACTGAACCCGATAATCGCCAGCCCGACTACGCCGAGCGGAACGATGCCGTACTTGGTCACCAATCTGCCGGCAATCGGCATCATGAACGCCATCGCAATCGATTGCGGCATCATGACGAGCCCTGTCTGCATCGGCGTCAGACCCGATACGCTTTGCATGAAAATCGGCATCAAATAAATGCCGCCCTGCATCGAAATCATGACGAAGCTGGACGCTGCCGTACTAAGGGAAAAAACGGAGTTTTTGAACAGCCGGAAATCCATGATCGGATTTTCTTTGCCCAGCTCCACCCAGATGAGCAGCACAAAACTGAAAAACGAAATAAAGAACAAGCCGACAATATAAAAGGAAGTCCATCCGTCCGTCTGGCCGTCGGTTAAAGCGAGCAGCAGCGTACCGAAGACGATCATCGATAAAATACTGCCCGTAAAATCAAACTTGAGCCCTGTCCGTCTCGGCGTCTCCTGTAAAATAATAAAACCCAGAGCCACCGCCAGAATGCCGATCGGAACGTTGATGTAAAACAAGTAGCGCCAGCTGAAGTTGTCGACCAAATATCCGCTGAGCGTAGGCCCCATCGCGGGCGCCGCCATGGCGGCGATTCCCCAGATGCCCATCGCTACCTGGATTTTGCTGCGGGGCATGATCTGATACAGCATCGCCATCCCGACTGGCATGATGAAGCCTCCGCCCAAGCCTTGAATGATCCTGAAAATGATGAGGCTCGTATCGCTCCAGGCCACACCGCATAAAATAGATCCGATAATAAAGGCAACGACCGTCGACAAAAACGTCGTCTTATAGCCGAACCGGTCGGATAAAAAACCGCCCATCGGCACGACGACCGCCGAGGCCAGCATGTACCCGGTAACGACCCATTCGATGTCCGTCTGCGAGGAGCCGAATACGGCCATCAGCTTGGGCAATGCAACGTTCATCAAACTGTTGTCGAGAATGGCAAGGAACGTGCCCAAAATCAATACCATCAAGGCAAGCCACTGGTATCCCGTGATCTTATCTTCCACTTGCCCTTCAGTTGCAGGGGTCGCTGTTGCTGACATGCTCGTATCCCCCTTTACTCGGCGCGCACCTTGGCGCCGTCCGCGAGCTTATCGCCTGGATTTACGACGATTTTATCATTTGCTTTCAGGCTCGCGTCCCCTTTGAGATAGACCCAATCCTGATTTTTATCTTCCGTCTGCAGTTCGACCGGATGAACCGTATCACCGCTCAATTTGTAAACGACCGACTTGCCGTTCTTTTGAACGACGGCCGCCTTCGGAATTTCCAAACGGCTCTCGCCGCCGCTTCCGCCAAACGCAACGCTGGCGACGGCTCCCGCATGCAGCGCTCCGTCCGCGTTGCCGACGGTCAGCTTAACCGGGAACGTATTGTTGTTCGTATCGGATACGGGGCTCACGAAAGTGACCGTTCCTTCGAACGTTTTGCCCGGAATGCTCGGCACGAGCACCGTCGCTTTGGTTCCCTGCTTGACGGAGCCTACCATATCCTCAGGCACGCTGACTTCGACTTTCACCTGATCCATGCTCACCACCGTCAGCAGAGGCGACCCTGCTTGCGCCATTTCGCCGGCATTGACGTTTTTCTTGACGATAACGCCGTCGATCGGCGAGACGACAGCCGCATTGTTCACTGCGTTTTGCGCCAGATTGAGCGACGCTTGCGTGCGGGTCACATCCGCTTTGAGAGCGTCCAGCGTATTGGACGTCGCGCCTTCTTTCAGCAAGCTTAGCTTCGCCTGCGCTCCGGACAGCTGCGCACTCGCGGCCTGCTGCTGCGAAACCGCAGAATCATAGGCCGATTTGGCCTTTTGATAGTCCAAAGTCACTTTATCCAGATCATCCTGGGTGACATCGCCCTGATCGAAAAAGTTTTTCGCATGGTTATAGTTTTTCGTAACCAGATCATATGCCGCTTGCGCTTGCGCTACGCCGGCAGCCGCTTGGCTTGACGCCGCTTTGGCCTGCTCGACGGCCGCTTGCGCCGCCTGGATGTCCTGGGAGCGCGCCCCGGCTTCCGTATCCGCCAGCTTCGCTTGCGAAGCGGTCAGCCCGGCCTGCGCCTGGTCCAGCTGCTGCGTCAGATCGTCCGTATCGAGCTGCACGAGCACGTCGCCCTTTTTCACTTTGGCGCCTTCCTCGACAGCTACGCTGGCGATTTTGCCGCTGATTTTGGATACGACCTGCACCGTCTGGTCGGCAGCGAGCTTCCCGCTTGCTCCGGCTGCAGCCGTGCTTCCGAGAGTGATCACTTTGACGCTCGGCACGTCAGAGGAAGCGGCGTTCGTCGGTGCGCTTCCGCAGCCGCTGACCATCATCATGGCTCCGGCAAGTACGCTTATCGATAACATAACATTCAAATGTTTTTTCATGGGTGCTCACCTTACTCCCCTTTGATATGGATTTTAATTGCAGCATTCATGCCGGGAGCCAGATCGAGTCCCTGATGATCGTCGATGGATATCTTTACGTTCATGCGTTGAGTAACTTTTGTAAAATTGCCGCTTGTCGTTGTGGAAGGCAGCAATGAGAACGTGGACGCCGTAGCCTGGCCGATTTCATACACTTTGCCTTGGAATTCCTTTCCGGCATATGTATCCAGAGTAAACGTTACCGGCTGGCCGACCTTGATCTTCTTGATTTTCGTTTCTTCGATATCGGCCGAAACATATAGCGCATTTTTATCTACGATCATGGCAACGGACTGTCCCGGCGAAACGACTTCGCCGACTTTGGCGGCAGTTTGAATGATCGTACCGCCGATAGGAGCGCGCAGCGCCGCCTGATCGAGCAGGCTGTTCGATAAATTCGTAATATCCTGTTGACCGACGATTTGATCGGCTACAACCGTATCGCCCACTTTGACGCCGAGCGTATTGATTTTACCCGAAATACGAGGCATCACCCGGTAAATGTCTCCGGCAATGCGGGCATCGTCCGTAGTGACGAAATTCGCACCTTGATACCAGTAGTAGCCTCCGATACCCCCGCCGCTCAACACCATAATGACGAGAATAACGATCAATATGATTTTTCTATTCATTCCGTTCCCTCCAGCTTTTTCTCTAAATGTTCCATCATCTTTGTTAACACATCTTTGCACATATCGATTTGCTCCGGTGTAAATGCGGCTTCAATACCGGCATATAACTCGCCGTTAATCGTTTCCAGACGATCCTTTTTGAAACTTTGGCAAAAGTTCGTCGTCCGAATCCAGACGATGCGGCGATCCTGCTCATCTCTTTGCCGTTCGATCAGGCCGTTCCGTTCCAGACGATCCGCGATCCCCGATACCGTGCTGTTGCTTAAACCTACCGACTTCGCAAGGTCGCTCAGCTTGCGGGGCTCATTTAAAAATAATTCCCTCAATATAAACAGCTGTGGTCCCGTCAATTCTATATCCTTCAATTCCCGAAGCAGCAAAGCCATGCGCAATTTATGAAGTTTCATAATAATTGTCGCAAGCTCTCTCACTGAATCCAATTCATTCCCCCCTTATGTTGCCATTAATATATTTCGCACTCTAATATTTCGTACACGAAATATTTTGCTGTTACATATCATAGCACGCGAATCCTATCTTGTGAATATGTTTTGTGTAAAAAAATTATGAAAAAAGTCACTCGGGTTTCGAGTGACTTTGAATGTTCGATATTCAGCTTGTTCAGGTCTTGGCCTAGCTTGGAAGCCTGCGCAAAAAGTTGCCGGAGGCAAAGCCGCATTCTACATTGTCTCATATAAAAAATTTTTAAATTTTTAATAATTGGAATTTTTCCCTAATATGTAAATTAATCCTTTGATCCCATGTGTATATTCCCTAAATATGGTACTATTTCATATGCTGGCCAGCAAAAATAATTCATTGAGGAGAGCAACCTAACCATGAAATTTAACAGACTAACTAAATCTATTGCTATTGCAGTATTAACTGTAACAATTCTGCCTACAAGTATCTTTGCTCAAAAACAGTCGGATGCTCCCAGAGAGGCATTAACTCAATATCTTGATGCCGGAAAAAAAGGGAATATAAGAGAAGTCATTGCTAATGTAATAGACACAAGAGTGGACCAAGCGTTAATAGAAAAAGAATATAAAGAGGACCTTGCATATAAACGAAATCAAATTGAATCTTATAAAATAATTAGTAATACGGAAAAATCAGTTGACACTGAGTATTTCCTAACACAAGTAAAATTTAAAGATGGCAGCGAATATAATATTCCTTACACAGTTGTAAATATGAATAATCAGTGGAAAGTTAAGGTAACTGAAGATGGTTTCAAAGATATCAATTATACAAAGACTAAAGAGGCTACTATCAAAGAAGATGTTGTAGCTAACTATTCTATTCAAGGAAACTCCAATAAGCTGGCTGCTAATCAACTTTGTAGCTGGACTATGTCAGATGTGTTAGGCGGAGGCGAAAAGTATTCTAATTGTACATTCGATATTACAAATAGAACAAATAGTAAAGTATTAATTAACATACAACAATCCCCAGATCTATCAGCAGCACCTGATGCAGTCATAAAGTATGAAATAGTTCAAAAACATATTTTTACTGCTGATGATGTCTGGGGAAGCATTACTGTAAATGGGAATTTCACATCGGCTACTCAGTATGACATTTATGGCAAAAGCACATCATATACTGGTTCAAAAATGAAATTCAGCCTACTTTCTCCAACTAATTGGAGATATAATTTCTTTGGTGAAGCATATTAAAACATTTCTAGAGCAAAAGAGAAGAACCAGTGAGTTCCTCTCTTTTGTTCGTCCACAAATTAAATGTGAATTAAATGGTTTTGCGAAGTATTGCCCGCTTTTTTATTTACGTAGTAAAACAGTACAAAACCTAAAATATTCAAAAGTAAAATCAAAATAATCCATTTGAAGCTATTATAACCCAGATCATAATATATGTTCATCAATGCCCATACCGTGAATAAAGACCAATATATCAGTATTAAAATAGACCCTATTAAATAAAATAGCGTATTAAATTTCCAAGTGACAATTTGTGCATCAAACATTTCCCCTGTTCCCGGAACACCGAAGGAAGTTCCTTCGAAAACATCATAAACAAACAATGATTTTTTTAATTCAAAATCTGTAATGGGTACATCGTTTGGGACGCCTTTATTAAAGTTCTTAGGAGGCGCTGATTCTTTGTCTCTAATTTGATACCAGCCTTGCTTCCAACCGTTCGTACCGATAATCAGGTTATTAAAAGCTTCTGACAATTGGGGTTCTTTTACGCTGTTTTCTTTAAAATGATAAAGCATTTTGTGATAAAATTGATTATCTTTTTCTATTGATAATGTGGTATTCCATAAGTTAAATGAAAATATCATTAAAATGCCTATGACTAGAGAAACTAGAGAAAAGCCGAATATTTTTGTTTTAATAAATTTTCTTGTTTTATAGATGCCTTTCAGCCCATTTAAAAAGTCGCGTGGGGAACCCAACTTTTCAAGTGTTAAAGATAGTGCTTCTTTTGGAGAATAGCCTTCTTGTATAAGCTCAATTGTGCTTAGCATAATATTATTTTTTATTTCTTCCTTGATTTCATTCACAATAGATGGTTTCTCGTTCATTTTTAGGCAGATTGAATTAACAACTTTGTCGATTTTCCCACTTGTTTCCTTATCTAATTCATTCAAAACGTTCAATATTATATACCTCCCAAAAATTGATCTATGAATCGTTTGGCTTTTGACCACTCCGTTTTTAAATAATAAAAACGCTTTTCCCCTTGAACGGTTATTTTATAATACTTTCTTCGTCCACCTCCGCTAGTAACATCTTCCCAATATGAATTTGCAAATCCGTTTTTTTCAAGCCGTTTCAAAGCAAGGTAAATCGTTGCTTCTTTAATTTCAAATTGGTTCTCTGTAAGCCGATGTATCTGTTTGAAAATTTCGTAGCCGTAAATAGGTTCTTTATGAAGAATGTTAAGTAAAATCCCTTCGACGTAGCCCTTGAGCATCTCTTTATTAATATCCAATCAAACACCTCCCAAGGAATATAATAACAAATAGTACCTTATTATACAATGTATTATTTAATAACTAATAGTTAACCCACTATTTTCGTTAAAGTACAGCGAGTATTCCTCCGACACAAAAAAGCCACACGGTATTCAAGTGACTTTGAAGGTTTTGCGGGGTTAGGACATACGCCGCGTAGCACCGCAGCGCTTCACTTGTTCAAATGTGTTAATAAACTCCGGTAAGTAGACGACCTGCACCGTTCCGCCTTTGACGAACAGCGTTTTGGCCTGCTCGTCCGACAAGCTGTGGGGATGATCACAATACCGCCCTCGTGTTGGAGTGGCTTGTGATCGGATAATCGGCGATCTCGATTACGTCCCAGAACCCCCGTTCGTTCAGATGGCTGACATCGGACAAAATATTGTGTTTATTGTTGAAATGAATGATGTCTTTGCCAAACTTGGTCAGTCCCGCTTTTAGCATTTCCAGTGCGCCGTCGGCGGCCATGTTGGCATAATTCCTGATCAAGCCGACAAGCCGGAAACCCGGACATCCTGCACAAAATGAATGATGCGCTGCGATGCAACGAGATTATCCCTTGTATTCACACTATATCACTTGCAATTCCCTCAGAAGCGCGCGTGTTAATAGGATTTTTCTATTCAGAAATCGAAAAATTGTATAAAAAAAGAGGCCGTGTCCGCAGCAGATTTCTCTACTTTGAGAAGACGGTCTCTTTTGCTGTCCATGCGCAGAAAACCCGCTAAAGTTCAGGTCTTAGCTCGTTGACGCGCTGGCAAGTTTCACCCAGCGAATGGGCTCAGGTTCATTTTCGTCGAGAATTCCTGCACTTTTACAGGCTTTCTCCCCGGGCCGGCTTGGGCCCGCGAACCTCCCGCGGCCATCCGGTCATTTTTTCGTATCGACGTCCAGGATGTCCAGCAAAAAGACGAAAATCGGAATGCCCAGGATCAGGCCCCATATCCCGATGTAGTGCTCGGAGAACAGCAGGACGATCAGCGTGTAGAACATCGGGAGATTCGTTTTGGACGACATCAGCTTCGGATTCAGCAGGTAGCCTTCCAGAACGTGCAGCACGGCGATCATGATCAGCACGTAGATGACCATCGTCAGCCCGCCTATGTTGTATCCGATAATGCTCAGCGGGATCAGCGAAATGATGAAGCCCGCCACCGGAATCAGACTTAGCAGAAAGATCATGATCGAAAGCGCGAACAGGTAAGGAAACCCGAAAATCCACAAGACAATGATCGTAAAACCGGTATTGAACAGCGCGATCAAAATTTGCGCCTCGATCACTTTGCCGAAGGAGAGCATGAACTTTTTGCCGAAAAACTCCAGCTCGTTATACAGCCAGGCGATCTTGCTCGTTTTCAGGCGGGAGGTAAACCCGACGATTCTCGTTTTTTCCAAAATAAAGACGAGGCTCAGCACCATCGCGAGCAGAAAAGTCGTGCTCCAGTTGCTGATTCGCAAAATGTATTCGAACCCGTGCTTGACATAGGACTGAATGTCCAAATCCTTCACCGTTTTGTACAAATACCGCAAAAACTCGTCTTCAGGCGCGGGCAAACTCGTTAATCCCGTTAATATATCTTTCAATTGCTTGATTTGGTGCAGCACTTTCGGCAAGTAAGTCGCGATCGCGAACACAAGTCCGGTGACTACGGCCGCGTACAGCAAAATGATGATGACCTTGCTGTTGATCACCATATACTTGCTTAAAAATTTGGAAAGCGATCTTTGAAGACTGTTCATGATGTAGGCGATCAAAAAAGTCAGAAGAACCAAATTCATCATATCCCTGATGCTGAACAGCAGCAAGCATATAATGCCAAGAATCAGAAACCTTCGCACCGTTAAATTCGCAAGAAACTGCTTCAAGCCTTCCATTTCACCCACTCATCTCCATTCATGTCTCCGCACCTGCCAATCCCGAAGCAGACCGCACCGGCGTAAGCCAAGGCGGTTTGCGAGCCAGCCGCGCGGCGCACCTCTCATCGCTGTTATTATCTGTATTTCATCTTACACAAAATGGCTGGACTATCGCAACATGACGGGCCGCAAAACAACAAAAAGCGCCCGGCCAAGGCAATGCCGCCTTAAGCCAAGCGCTTACTCGATAAATGTTTATGCCCCAAGCCATCCGTTAACTTTGCGCGAAAAGTTCAGCAGCATTTCCTCGGACGGGAATTGCGAGCTGAAATCCTCGATGCCGAGGTAGCCGTCGTAGCCCACTGCTTTAAGGTCGTCGAGCAGCAGCTTCCAG
Organism: Paenibacillus sp. sgz302190; assembly: GCF_059820445.1. Lineage (NCBI taxonomy): Bacteria > Bacillati > Bacillota > Bacilli > Caryophanales > Paenibacillaceae > Paenibacillus > Paenibacillus sp. sgz302190. The sequence goes on along the minus strand of NZ_JBZYAO010000053.1, from coordinate 21,336 downwards.
TTGACGATCCCTTCATCCAGCGGCGCCCAATCGCTATGCCACAGCTCTACGCCGTCCCGGCGCTCGCCGCTCGGCAGCCACTTGGCGTTCTTGACATGCACGTGAGCCAAATACGGCCCAAGCAGCTCAAGGCCCATGCGGAAATTTTCAAAACCTTCGTGCACCATGTTGCCCGCATCATGCAGCACCCCGATCGCGTCCGGATGAAAGCCGGAGACGAGGCGGTGAGCCAGTCCCGCGCTTGGCGCTATCGTTTTGTGGTGAATCTCGATGAGCCCTTTGACCCCGTACTGCCGGGAGAGCTCCTGCACATGATGCAAATAATTCACGGCTTCGCTGAATAAGTCGTTGTAGTTACGGCTGCCGTCGTATCCCGGAACGCCGACGCGGATAAAGCCCGCGCCCAGACGCTTGGCGACCTGCATGACCCGCTCGGTACCCGCGACATCCCCGCAGGTCAAGTACGGCGTAACGCTTAAATTGACAAGCCCGTGCTCGGCAGCCGCCAGACGAAAGCGCTCAAGCTCCTCATCCGAAGATGCGGGGTCGATGGAGCACAAATTATTTCTCCAGAAAGAAGGCTTTTCTTCCGCCGCGCCGGCCGGCACTTCCTTGTAGCGCCACTCGATGCCGTCGATACCCGCAGCTTTTGCGGCTTTAGCCAGTTGCTCCGGCGTTAAATCCGGTACGGAAACCGTGAATACAGAAAGTTTCATCCTTATGAATGCCCCCCTTATTTTGGAAACCCATATGAAAGTCGTAATTCAGTATCGCTTACCCTTATTTTGCAGTATAATAAAACCGTATTCTTTGCAATAATTGGGCATTAACTTGCTTTTTTTGACTTCACATTTTTTTGGAGGACAGCGCCGATGCAAGAGCTTTACCGTAATTTGCAGCAGTCGATCAATTTCAGGCATTCCGTTACGTATGACCCGACTCCTTTCGAATTCCATATGCATCAGGATTTGTACGAAATCTACTTTTTCCTGACAGGCCAAGTCCATTATTTTATAGAAAAACAGGTGTATCCGCTGCAATACGGCGATCTGCTCATCATGAACAGCAGCGAGCTGCACAGGGCGAATTTTCAGACCAAAAGGCAGCGGTACGAGGTGATCGTCATCCACTTCAATCCGAAGCTGATCGGGCAGTTCAGTTCCCCGGGCTTTGAGCTGCTTGACTGCTTTGCGAACCGGCCTTCCGGCGAACGGAACCGCATGCGGCTGACGCCCCAGCAGATCGATACCATTATGAAGCTGTACGAACGCATGGAAACGTTAAGCCGTCCGAATGCCCCCGCAGGCTCGGATATTTTGTACGTATCCGCTTTCATCGAGCTGCTCGTTTTCATCAACCGCGTCTTCCAGGGCCAGGACAAGCAGGACGAGCAGACGATGATGCCCGACAAATTGATCTCGCTCCTCGCCTACATCGACGAGAATTTGGAGCAGGATCTGTCCCTGGAACAACTGGAACACGTCGTGTTCATGAACCGCTCTTACTTGTGCCGGCTGTTCAAGAAGCATACGGGCAGTACGATTCACGAGCACATCTTGTTCAAGCGCATCGCCAGAGCCAAGCTGCTGCTCCGCAAGGGCTGCACCGTGACCGACACCTGCCAGCAGGCGGGCTTCAACGACTATTCGAACTTCATCCGCACGTTCAAAAAGATCGTCGGCCTTCCGCCAAGGCAGTATCAGGCGCTGCAGCGGCGGAGCTAAGAGACTGCCGGATGAACTCGGCAGGGGCTCCGCCGGACAGACTCCCGATCCCCAGGCCGGACCGGGCCGGGCCGCTCCGCGGGCTTCACCATTTTTCCTGGCGCTCCGTTATTTTCCGCTTCAGCTCGTCCAGCCAGCCCTGGACATCAAGGTGCCGGACGCTATCGACGTATTCGCTCCACAGCTTTTCAAATTCGTCCTGCGAGCCGGCGACGACCATTTGCGGCGGATATTTTTTGTTGATATCTTTCAGCTTTTGCTCGAAAACTTTGCCTTTGGCGGAAAGCTCGATGCTCCAGGCCGGAAAATATTTGCGCCTCGCATCAGGCGGGTTGAACAGCTCCTCGTAGGACGAAACGCCGTACGCCTTCAGCAGCTTTTTGTCCGCGTTGCTGTAATCGGCCGCTTTTTCCTCCGGCTGGGTTTGCGGATCGTAGCTGTTGCCGTCCGGCATCGTGCCCGACGATCCCGGCCAAAAGTACAGAATGTCGCCGCTCCAGCTGTTCCGGTTCTCCTTGCTTTTGAAGAAAGCCCGCTGCTCTTCCGTACGGTAAAAGCGCCCCTGTGCGTTTACCATGTAATCCTCGCCTTGCACGCCCCAGCGCCGCATCACCTGCGACTGCTCGCCGGCCATGAAATCGGCAAACTCGATGGCGCGGACCGGATCGGCACAGTTGATTGAGATGCCGAAGCCGAAGCCGTAATTCATCATCGGCGTATCCAAATAATCCGCCCTCACGCCCTCATCGAAGGTGAGCTGCAGCGGCGCGTACATCTCGTCCCATTTCCCCTGCTGCTTCAGCACCATTTGCGCATCCTGAAACTGCCAGTATTGATCGAACATCCCGAGCACCCGGCCGCTGGACAGCTTGGCCAAATATTGATCATAGTTCATCACGAACGCTTCCTTATCGATCAATCCCTCGTTAAACATTTCGTTTAGCTTGGCGTAGTAGCGTTTGGTGATGTTTTCGTCCGTTTGGTAAAAATTCAGCTCGTTCGTCCCGGGATTTATCATCGCGCGCGAATCGTTGGGACCGCCCGCCAAAAACTGCATCGCCGTCGTGAGCGTGAAATTGCGGGAATCGTAGGTCAATATTTCAAAAGGAATCGTTGCCGCTCCATCCTCGGTCCGGGGGTGCCGCTTGGCGTAATGTTTAAGCAGCTCCGCATATTGGTCGAACGTCTTGATTGACGGATAGCCGGCCTCTTTCAATACTTTCTTCTGCACCCAAAAAGCCGCATTGATCGTCCGGCTCGGCTGACCGGCCGGCACGCCGAAAGGGAGCGCGTAAATGTGCCCGTCCGCGGCCTTGATGCGGTCCCAGTACGGACCGTAAATCTTTTTGATGTTCGGCGCATGGGCTTCAATCAAGTCTTCCAGAGGAATCAGCGCTTTCGCGTCGATCAAAATAAACATTTTATCGCCGCCGTAGATGAGGTCCGGATAATCGCCGCTGGCGATCATGACGCCGAGCTTTTGCTCGATTTCGCCGACGATGCGCTCATAGGCGACGGTCACGCCCGTTTTTGCCGTAAATAGCTCCCCCAGCTTGGTATGCTCAGGCACGGGATCTCCCGGGGCGTTGAGAAAATAAGTGAAGGTGACGGGCGCTTGTTTCCCGGGCCCGACGGGAGCCGCTTCCTGACCGCATGCGCTTAGAAAAAACACCGGCAACGATAGAGCCAACCATGCTGAAAGCGCTCTTTTTTTCATATTTGCTCCCCCTGCCCTTGGCCGCCGCGCTCGCTCAGCCGATGCCGATCCGGTATTGGGAAGGCGTGCAGCCCGTCGCTTTTTTGAACTGCTGGACGAAATAGTCGGTGTCGCTGTAGCCGACCTGCAGCGCGATTTCGAACACTTTTTTCGTCGTTGAGTGGAGCAGCCGCTGCGCCTCTTCGATCCGGGTTTGATGGACGAAGTCGTTGAAATAGACGCCCGTCTTCTTTTTAAACAACTGGCCCAAATAAATGGGGTGCATATACAGTTTGCCGGCGATCTCCTTGATCGTAATGTGGCTGCTGTACTTGTCGCGGACGTACGAGATGACTTCGTCTACCGCCCCGCTGGCGGAGGCCGGTGAAACGGGAGCAGGAGACAGGAGCGCTTCCCGGTCAAGCCGCTGTCTGGCCCGCGTCAGCGCCTCGACAAGCTGATCTTCGTCGAGCGGCTTCAGCAAATAATCGATCGCCCCGTAGCGAAGGGCCACCTTGACATAATCGAATTCGCTGAACCCCGAGATGAAAATGAACTGGCAGTCGATGCGGCCGGATACCTCCATCATCAGCTCCAGCCCGTTCAAAACCGGCATGCGCACATCGGTAATGACCAAATCTGGCTTCTCCTGCTCGATAAAAGCAAGCGCCTCGCGCCCGTTCTCTACATCGCCGCACAAGTCAAAGCCATGCTCCTGCCAGGGAACGATGCGTTTCAAGCCCTCTCTCATCTTGCGTTCGTCTTCTACAAGAAGCGTTCTATACATGCAAATTCCTCCTTACGGGTGCGGATTCCTCATGACCGGCCGGGCGGCGGACCGGAAACCGCAGCTTCACCGTAGTTCCCATGCCCGGCTCCGACGCAAATGTCAAGCTGAAGTCTTCGTCGTAATAAAGCTTAAGCCGGTCATACACATTTTTTAATCCTATGTGGTCGCCTGAATCCGCATCGCCTCTGATCGATCCGAGAAGCGCCTCCACCCTCTCCGCATCCATGCCGGCGCCGTTGTCGGACACTTCGAAGCGGACGCAGCCGTCCTGGCAGCGGGCGGCGACCCGGATCAGCCCGGCCTTTTCCAGATTTTCAATGCCGTGAATGCATGCGTTCTCGACGATAGGCAGTATGCTCATCTTCGGCACGCATACGGACAGCACCCCATCGTCGATATCCAGCTCGTAGGACAGCCGGTGCTCGAAACGGAATTTCTGAATTTCCAGAAAGTCCAGAATGAATTCCATCTCCTCGCGGATCGGGATCGAATCGTTGCCCCATGTCAGCGACCGGCGGAAGCTGCGGGCCAGCCGCTTGATGACGGCCGCTGTCTCCGGCTCGTTTTTGACGATGCTGTTCATGCGGATCGTTTCCAGCGTATTGAACAGAAAGTGCGGGTTGATCTGGCTCTGCAGCGCGTTCAGCTGCGCCTGCCTGCGGTCCAGCTCCGCCACGTACACGTCCCGGATCAGTTCGCTGATCTGCACGGTCATGCGGTTGAATTCTTCGGTCAACTGACCGATTTCATCGTTGGCCTGTTCCACGCGGACCGGGTTGAAGTTCTGATTTTTCACGAGCTTCATCTGCTTCCACAACAGCACGATGCGCGAGTTAAGCGAACGGGAGAGGAACATAATGATCAAGCTGGGCACGAGCAGGTTAGCACATGTCAAGTACACGAAGGACAAGCGCGATTGCTGCAGCGCTCCCACCAACTGCCCCTGCGGATAAATCCCGATCATCTGCCAGCCTTTCAAATAGTTCACGTTGTCGAAAGAGCTCGCGATGACCAGGCTTTCCTTATCCTTCATCTGCCGCTCCAACGGGACATCGCTCTCGCTCGAAGCGTAAACGACAGTCCCCTCTCCGTTCACCAAAAATATTTTGCCCTGAAAGGAGCTGTCCTGCAGCGTATCTTTGACGAATTGCGGGAGGATATCGATTTTCAGCAGCTTGGTGTACGACTCGCTTCCGCGGAAAAAATCCAGCTTCCGAATGACGCTGAGATACGGCTGCCCCGGTTTGATCGCATCCTGCGGGGAAACAGCGCTTTCATACTTGTTCGTGTAAATTTGTAACTCTCCAATGACCGGACTCGCCTGCAAGCGCCTCAACCATTCCTCGTTCTCCGTCCGCTTGTCGATAAACCTGAGCACGCCGGAGCTGATCAGCGTCTCGTTATTCGTGTACAAATATGCGTTGTAAAACTGTTTATTGATCGGAACATACCGGTTCAACGAGTTGTTCATAATTGAGTTGTAGGCGGTGAGCATCTCGTTCGTGTTTGCATAACGCTTATCTAGCGCGTCGCTAAGCACACTGTCCGTGTACAACACCGAGGTGATCCCGATAATACCGTCCATGACTTTGCGGAAGCTGTCCCTGTTTTTTTCCAGCGCACGCTGCAAATCGGACACTTTTTGCGCTTTCACATTCTCGGCCGTAATCCCGTAAAAAGCCGCATTCGTAAAAATGACGGGGACAAACACGGCGACAAAATACAAAATCAAAAGCTTGTTCCGCAAGCGGATGTTATTCCATCTAAGCATCAACGACCGTCTGATCACGCAACCCCACGCCTTCTGAATCCGCTTTCAAATATTCAATAATAATTCATGTATGAATTATTGCATTATGCTAATTTTAGCATAACGATGTGCTGAATAACACTGTTTTCTGCTGTTAACTATTCGGCAGGATCGACAGGATAAAAACGCCGTGCGCTGACCGCCGTCATGCGATGCTTCTGCGTGCGCTGGGATCTGTGCATTCGCAGGCTTTTGCCCCCCAAGTCAAAGGCAATAGCCGGAATCTGGTTGGCTGCACAAAGAAAACCTGCAAAAATACAGGAATTTCTGTCCTTGAACGCTGGCCACGAACAATTCCTGCAAAAGTGCAGGCTTTTCACCGAATATATGGACTCAGATTCACTTTCAGCGGAAATTCCTGTACTTTCGCAGGTTTTTAGCCAGAACGGGCCGTTTCCATCGAAAAAGCCTGCACTTTTGCAGGCTTTGCGGGCGGCCAAGCTACTTCGCAGGCGGCTTTACCGCCTTCGGACGGATAACTGATTGCCGAGTTTCCCGGGCAGCCCGGGTAGCCCGGCCAGCTTTATGCCATTTTTGCACTACTGTTCCTTTTGCTCATCGAAAACGAAACGGCGGCAATCGCAAGTCCCAGCGCTATCGTGAAACCGGCGGCCCAGGGATGGTATAAAACCGTGGAAGCGGAATCGGCCAGCAGTCCTCCCGCCCCCGCTCCGCTCGCCAGACCGAGATGAATGACCGACGTATTCAGGCTGAGCACGAAATTGGACGACTGCGGAGCCTGTTGAATAAAATAGGTTTGAATCGCTGGCCCGGTCACAAACATGGCGGTCATCATAACGGTTATCAAAAAGAGTCCGACGGCCTGCGACGCCGCAAACACAGGCAGCAAAGCGAGGGCTGCGACATGAACGGCTAGACCGCAAGAGATTACCCGAACGGCCCCCCACTTATCGACTCCATACCCGCCAAGCCGCGAGCCGATCGCGCCGACAATGCCCAAAGTCAGCATCAACAGGCCAATGCCGGACATTTTCATGTGGAAGACAGTTTGCAAAAACGGAGTTAAATACGTAAACATGACCGAGCCCCCCGTTTCCCTGAAAAAGACGAAAAGCAGCCCGCTGACGATAACGGAATTTCCCAGTATGGCAAATTGCTGCTTGAACGATACCGGAGCATCCCCTTCAATCTCGGGAAGCAGGCGGACGATTCCGATCAGAACGAGCAAGCTGGCAGCACCCAGGATAACGAAAATGACCTGCCAATTCATCCAGTTGGCAATAGCGATGCCCAGCGGTACGCCCAACACCATGGCGCTGCTGAAGCCAAGAACAACCGTGCCGATTGCGCCGCCGATTTTTTCGGGAGGAACCAATTTGGCAACCGAGCCGAACGTCACAACGAGGTACATGCCCGAGCTCAAGCCAAGAATGATTCGGGAAATCATCAGGATCAAATAGTGCGAGCTTGCGAAAGAAACCAGGCACCCGGCGATAAAAATAATCAGGGCGCTTGCCAGCACTCTTTTGCGCCCCATCCGTGCTGTGAGAGTAACGAGAATAGGGGTGCCTATCGCAAACGCCAGCGAATATGCGGTTACGAATTGCCCGGCTTGGGCGATGGAAATGCGCATATCGGCGGCAATGACACCCAGAATTCCGGCCACGACCAACTCTGAAGTCGCTGTCAAAAACACACCTAACGTAAGAAGATAAATGTACATCCGATTCATGGTTATCAGTCCTCTCCGCCAATACTTTTGGTATGGCTCCGCTTTTATTGACATTATAATAATGCCGCTATCATAATGTAAGAAGGCAAAGTATTTGGATATAGTCCTGATATTTTGACTAACTAACTTTTTGTACGGGGATGATCACTTGAACGAGTTGATGGAGGAACCTGCGGAAAGCACCCCAATCTGCGACGTACTGCGAATACTTGGCGCCAAATGGGCATTCATGATCATCGATGAGCTATGCAAAGGCCCGGCACGCTTTAAACAGCTGCAGCGAAAAGTAGCCGTCATCAAAACCCAGTCTCTGACGGATGCACTGCGCCACCTGGAACATAACGGTATCGTCCGGCGGGAAGTGTTCCCAACCGTACCTGTAACCGTAGAATACTCTCTCACGGAAAAAGGAAGGGACTTCCAATCGGCATTAAAAGAAATGGAAAAGTGGGCATTAAAATGGGGAAATGCAGGAAAAACAGAAAATGCCGGCCGCCCTTAAAAATAAGAACAGCAGGCAGATAGCCCGAGAAAGTGACGGCGTTCCAACATGGTTTGAGGAGCTGGAGAGGGTGCGCAGACGTGCTCCCCAACCCCGCGCCTGTCCCAGCAAGTAGTTTGTGCTGTACAGTGGGGGAGGGGGGGCTTGAGGTTGCTTGGCAAAGGAAAAGCCTGCGAAAGTGCAGGCTTTTTCTGAAAAAATGGTTCATTTTGGCGAAAAGCCTGCGAAAGTACAGGAATTTTCGATGAAAATGAATCTGAGGCCCTGCGCTCGGCAAAAAGCCTGCACAATTGCAGGAATTGTCTCGCGACCGCTGTAGCGCCGACAAAAAGATGTATTTTCGCAGGTTTTCTTTGCACCGCACCGCCCGGCCAGGCGGACTATTCGCACCGCGCGCAGCTCCCAGCGCGCGGTGTTGCACTGCATGACGGCGGTCGGTCGACCACAGGCTCTGGCCTGTGGGCCCGTCAACAACCAGCCGGCCGCTCTTAAGCGGCTTCTTCCATCTAGGAGTCTGTCCGACGGAGTTACTTTTGTACCTTAACCTTCTACGTGGGTCATCGGACAGACTCCCTGGAGTCTGTCCGACGGAGTTACTTTTGTACCTTAACCTTCTACGTGGGTCATCGGACAGACTCCAGGGAGTCTGTCCGATGACCCACGTAGAAGGTTAATGCACAAAAGTAACTCCGTCGGACAGAATCCCCGGAGTCTGTCCGATGACCCACGTAGAAGGTTAATGCACAAAAGTAACTCCGTCGGACAGAATCCCCGGAGTCTGTCCGATGACCCACGTAGAAGGTTAATGCACAAAAGTAACTCCGTCGGACAGAATCCCCGGAGTCTGTCCGATGACCCACGTAGAAGGTTAAGGTACAAAAGTAACTCCGTCGGACAGACTCCAGGGAGTCTGTCCGACGGAGTTACTTTTGTGCATTAACCTTCTACGTGGGTCATCGGACAGACTCCAGGGAGTCTGTCCGACGGAGTTACTTTTGTGCATTAACCTTCTACGTGGGTCATCGGACAGACTCCTAGCCGCGCTCCATCGTCCGCATCCATGCGTCCGCGATCAGCGCGTGCCCGGCCAAAGTCGGATGGACGCCGTCCTCCGCCCAGTATGCGGGCGCTGTCTTGGCGCAGGCTGCGGCGAACAGGCCGTCCAGCGGAACGTAGCTGGTGCGGAACTCCCTAGCCAATTCGCGGACCGCTTGAATTTTGGGATCGAGGTCCTCCCTCCACTGTTTGCGGTCCTCCGGATGCGGCAGTACGAACGGCTCCATAAGGACGATTTCGGCGTCCGTATGCTCTTTGGCGCGGGCCAGCAGCCTCCGGTAGCCCTCGTAATAAGCTTCGGCAGCAGTCGGCTCCTGCCTGTCGTATCGTCTCCACGTATCGTTGATGCCGATCAATACGGATATCCACGAAGGATTGAGGCGCAGGCAATCCGCTTCCCACCGCTTCTCCAGATCGACGACGCGATCCCCTCCGATTCCCCGGTTCAGAATCGATATCTGCTTGTCCGGGTATTTCCTGCGGAACTCGGCGGCTGCCAAATACGCATAGCCATGACCCAAGCTCGCCCCGTCGCTGCGGTCCCTGCCGCAGTCCGTAATGCTGTCCCCCTGAAAGAGGACGGTACCGTTATTTTTCATTTGCAGCATATGCCAACCTCTCCTTTTCTACTCTTTTACCCCGCCAAGCGTGAGCCCCTTGACAAAATATTTTTGCAAAAACGGATACACGACGAGAATCGGCACCGTCGCAAGCATCGTAATGGCGGCGCGGACCGAAGTCGGCGTCACCATGTTGGCGGAGGCGTTTTTGCTGTTGGCGAACGCGGACGTCGCCGACCCGCCGATGCTCAGATTCGCGGACTGCAGCTTTTTCATCAGCTCGTACTGCAGCGTGGACAGGTTGATTTTGGACGAATTGTACAAAAACGTATCGAACCAGCTGTTCCACTGCCCGACCGCGACGAACAGGGCGACGGTAGCGATAGCCGGCATACTGAGCGGAAGGATGATGCGGATGAACACCGTGAAGTCGTTCGCTCCGTCCATTTTGGCCGACTCGACCAGGCTTTCCGGCAGCCCTTCGATAAACGAGCGGATGACGATCAGGTTGAAGGCTCCGACGAGCCCCGGCACGATGTACACCCAGAACGAATTGGTCAGCTGCAAATTTTTCATCAGCATGTAGACTGGAATCAGACCGCCGCTGAAATACATCGTGAACACAAAAATCATGGAAATCGCCCGGCGCAGCACAAAATCTTTGCGGCTGATCGTATACGCGAGCATCGCCGTACAAAAGACGCTTGTAACCGTTCCGATTACGGTGCGCAGCACGGAGATGAGAAAGGCGTGGTAGATCGTATTATCTTTAAAAATCGACTCGTAATTGTAAAGCGTAAATTTGCGCGGCCACAAGAACGTGCTGCCGAGCGTCGTATCCGTCGCCTGATTGAGCGACACCGCAGCCGTATTGACGAACGGATACAAAGTGACTACCAGAATGCAGAGCAGAAGCAGCGCATTCACCATATCGAAGAGGATGTCTCCGAATCCTCTTTTTTTCAGGCTTGCCATCGCTGGATTCATAGTCGCACCTCTCCACAAAAATTAATAAAGCCTCTCCTGGCCCAACCGCTTTGCGGCCTGGTTCGCGGCCATCAGCAGAACGATGCTGATCACGGTTTTGAAAATCCCCGCCGCTGTAGCGAACGAATAACGGGATAAATTAATGCCGTATTTCAGGACGAAAATATCGATCGTTTCCGCGTAATCCGTCACCATGCTGTTTTGCATCAAGTACTGCTGCTCGAACCCGGCATCCAGAATGTGCCCGATGCTCATAATCAGCAAAATGACGATAATCGGCCGGATCCCGGGCAGCGTAATGCTCCACATTTTGCGGAAACGGCCGGCCCCGTCCATGCTCGCAGCCTCGTACAGCGCCGGATCGATCATGGACATCGCAGCCAAATAAATGATGGCGCTCCAGCCCACTTCCTTCCATACGTTGGAAGCCCCGATGATCCACCAGAACGCGTGCGGCTGGGACAGCAGCAGAATCGGCTCCCGAATGATATGCAGCTTCAGCAGAAGCCCATTGACGATGCCGTCCAGAGAAAGCATGGTAGTGATCAGGTTCGCCGCAACGACCCACGAAATAAAATGCGGAAGATAGCTGACCGTCTGCACGATCCTCTTGAAAAAAGCTTGCCGCACCTCGTTCAGCATAAGAGCCAGCGCGATCGAGCTGACGAACCCGAATACGAGATTAATGACGCTCATCGCCAGCGTATTGCGGATAATGCGGAAGAAGGCCTCATCCTGAAACAATTCCCGGAAATGATCCAGCCCCGTCCACTCGTTGTGCAAAATAGAGCTGCCCAGCTTGTAATTCTGGAACGCCATCAGCCATCCCCAGATCGGCACATAGTTGAACAGGATGACGTAGGCGACAAAAGGCACGGACATCAGCAGCAGCAATTTTTGCTGCTTTATTCTTTTCCAGACCGTTCCGGCCTTGCCGGCTTTGTCCGCCTTGGGCTTGCCTGCAGTGTGTTCGGTAACTACATCCATGTGTTCCCTTCCCCTCCTGACAAAATGCGAATCGGCGCAGGGATGCCCCGAGCGGCCTGGCCCTGCGCCGAACTTTTCAATCCCTTATTTCCACTTTTCCTGGCGATCCTTCACCTTTTGCGTCAATTCGTCCATCCAACCCTTGACATCCAGCTTGTTCACCGTGCCTACGTAGTCGCTCCAGCTTTTGTCAAAATCGGCCTTGGACTTGGCGACGACCATTTGCGGCGGAAATTTTTTGTTAATGTCGTTTAATTTTTGATCAAACACCTTGGCCTTGTCGGAAAGCTCGATGCTCCAAATCGGGAAATATTTCCGCTTCAAATTCGGCGGATTGAACAGGTCCGCATACGTCTGAACGCCGTAGGATTTGAGAATCGCCTTATCCGTATCCGTATAATCCGCAGCGATCTCCTCCGGCTGAAAGCCCGGATCGTAGTTGTTGCCGTCCGGCAGCGTGCCCGATGAGCCCGGCCAGAAATACAGCACCTCTCCGCTCCAGTTCTTGAAGTTTTCTTTGACCTTGAAGAAATCGCGCTGCTCCTGGGTCCGGTAAAAGCGGCCTTTGTCGTTGACTTTGTAGTCCTCGTCTTTTACGCCCCAGTTTTTAAGCGTTTGCATCTCGTCGCTGGCCATGAAGTCGGCAAACTCGATGGCGCGGACAGGGTCTTTGCAGTTGATCGAAATCCCGAAGCCGAAGCCGTAGTTCATCGTCGGCGTATCGAGATAGTCGCCTTTGATGCTGTCGTCGAACGTCAGCTGCAGCGGAGCGTACATGCGGTCCAGCTTGCCCTGCTGCTTCAGAGCGGCCGTCGCATCCTGGAACTGCCACGACTGGTCGAACATCCCGAGCACGCGCCCGCTCGACAGTTTGGCCAAATATTGGTCGTAGTTCATCACGAACGCTTCTTTATCGACCAAGCCTTCGTTGTACATATCGTTAAGTTTTGAATAATATTTCTTCGTGATGTTCTCGTCCGTCTGGTAGAACGTCAGCCCGTTCGTATCCGGGTTCACCATCGCCCGTGAATCGTTCGGCCCTCCGGCCAGGAACTGCATCGCGGTCGTGAGCGTGAAATTGCGGAAATCGTAGGTCAAAATTTCAAACGGAATCGTGTCCGCTCCGTCGATTTTCGGATACTTTTTAGCGTAATTGCGCAGCAGGTCCACATACTGGTCGAACGTGGTGATTTTCGGATAGCCCGCATCCTTGAGCACTTCCTTCTGCACCCAGAACGCCGCGTTCACCCATTTGTTCGGCTTGCCGGTCGGGGCGGCGTAAGGCAGCGCATAAATGTGGCCGTCCGCCGCTTTGATGCGTTCCCAGTAAGGGCCGTAAATCTTTTTGATGTTCGGGGCGTGCTTCTCGATCAGATCCTCCAGCGGGATCAGCGCTTTCGCATCGATCAGCTTGAACATTTTATCGCCGGCGTAGATCAAATCCGGATAATCGCCCCCGGCGATCATCACCCCGAGCTTCTGCTCGATCTCGCCGACAAGACGCTCGTATTTGATCGTTACGCCCGTTTTCTCCGTAATCATATCGCCCAGCTTCGTATGCTCCGGCACGTTATCCCCGGGAGCGTTAAGAAAATAAGTAAACGTTACCGGGTCTTTTTTGCCGGCTGCCGACTGCGCGGTCTGCTTGCCGTCCGTTGAATTGGGCTGCGTCGCCGCCGGTTCCGGCTGGCTCCCGCACGCGCTGAGCATAGTGAGCGACAAGGAAGCCGCTACGATCGTTGTAAGCGCTTTTCTCTTTTTCAAATCAATACCTCCCTTTTGTTATGGCTACTTAAGTATAAAGGGGGGTGCGCGAACCAAAAACCCGACAATGCTAAGAACAATACCGGAGAGATCTAATGGATTTCCTCTTGACTTTTCCGCATGCATTCATTTATAGTTTTGAATCAAGCAACATATAAGGCCAAGACCAAAGACACGATTTCCTTCACGGACCGCCCAGAGAGAGAAGCATTCGCTGCGAGCTTCTTCGGAGACCGGATCGGAATTACCCCTTTGCAGCTGTGGCGCCGAACCCGCTTCTCCGTGCTGCGGCAGTAGGCGACACCGATTGATCCCCGTTACCGGATTCCAAATGAGGACCTTGCACCCCGCATGCTGTGGCGAACCGCCCGGCGATGCCGCGGCTACAGGTCGAATTAGGGTGGAACCACGAGCTGAACGCACTCGTCCCTTCCGGGATAGAGGCGTTTTTTTGCGTTCGATTTGATATGAGATAAACCTCTATCGAGGTCTTTCGAAGATGAGCGACCGCGTTCAGAGGTAGGTTTATTCGCCAATAAGAATGCTGTTCTACGCGCTTTAGCTCTGTAAAGAACTTAAACATTCTTATGTGGTAAAAAATGAGGGAAATGGAGGCGTTTTTCATGGAAATCAAGGCAGTATTGGCAGACGGAACAATTCGGAGGTATGCAGCGGGAACCACCGTCCGGCAAGTGGCGGCATCGATCGGCTCTGGCTTGATGAAAAACGCCATAGCCGGCAAGGTAGACGGAAAGCTCGTCGACTTGAGCGAACCCATTCTCAGCGACAGCCAGGTTGAGATCGTGACTCTCGATAGCCCGGACGGGCGGTACATTTACCGGCACAGCACAGCCCATTTGCTGGCTCAAGCCCTAAAGCGGCTTTACGGCCAAGCGTCGGTGAAGCTTGGTATCGGCCCCGTCATCGAAGACGGCTTTTACTACGATGTCGATCTTCCCGAGCCGATTTCGGTTGACGACTTGGCCGCTATCGAAAAGCAAATGCAAGCCATCGTCCAGGAAGACTTGCCTATCGTCCGCCGCGTGGTCAGCCGCTCCGAGGCGCAAGCCGTGTTCGAGGCGCTTGACGATCCTCTGAAGCTGGAGCTGATTCGCGACCTGCCGGAGGAATCGGTGATCAGCCTGTACGAGCAAGGCGAATTCGTCGATTTGTGCCGCGGCCCGCACCTGCCGTCGACGGGCCGAATCAAAGCTTTCAAGCTGCTGAGCGTAGCCGGCGCTTACTGGCGCGGAGATTCCGGCAACAAGATGCTGCAGCGCATTTACGGCACGGCTTTTTTGAAAAAGTCGGAACTGGACAATCACCTGCACATGCTGGAGGAAGCCCGCAAACGCGATCACCGGAAGCTGGGCAAAGAGCTTGACCTGTTCATGTTCTCCGAGGAAGCGCCGGGAATGCCGTTCTATTTGCCCAAAGGCATGGTCGTCCGCACGGAGCTGGAAAACTTTTCGCGCGAACTGCTCAGGCAGCACGGCTACGATGAAGTCCGCACGCCGCTCATGATGAACAACCGGATGTGGGAGCAATCCGGTCACTGGGACCACTACAAAGAGAACATGTATTTCACCGATGTCGATGAGTCGCGGTTCGCGCTGAAGCCGATGAACTGTCCCGGACATATGCTCATTTTCAAAAACGGCCTGCGCTCCTACCGGGAGCTGCCGATCCGCATGGCCGAATTCGGTCAAGTGCACAGGCATGAATTTTCCGGGGCGCTGAACGGCATGATGCGGGTCCGTACTTTTTGCCAGGATGACGCCCATCTGTTTGTCCGCCCCGACCAGATCGAAGACGAGATCGGCGCGGTCATCGCGCTCATCGATCAGGCGTATCGAGTGTTCGGCTTCGATTACACAATCGAGCTTTCGACAAGACCCGAAGACTCCATGGGCTCCGAGGAACTGTGGGCGCAGGCGGAGCAGTCCCTGCAAAATGTGCTGGACCGCCGCGGCATCGCCTACCGCATCAATGAAGGCGACGGGGCCTTCTACGGGCCGAAAATCGATTTTCACATTCTCGACGCGCTCAAGCGGAGCTGGCAGTGCGGCACGATTCAGCTGGATTTCCAAATGCCGGAGAAATTCGATCTCACATACGTCGGCGATAATAATCAAAAGCACCGCCCGGTCGTAATTCACCGCGCCGTGTACGGCTCCATCGACCGGTTCATGGGCATTATTACGGAGCATTTTGCCGGGGCGTTTCCGCTGTGGCTGGCTCCGGTTCAGGCCAAGCTGGTGCCCGTATCCGAGAATGATTGGGACTATGCCAACCATGTCAAGGAACAGTTCCAGGCTGCGGGTATTCGGATCGAGGTCGACGGCCGCAGCGAGAAGCTCGGCTACAAAATCCGCCAGGCGCAGCTGGAAAAAGTGCCTTATATGCTCGTCGTCGGCGAGAACGAGAAACAATCCGGCCAAGTTTCCGTAAGAAAACGGAACGAAGGCGACCTTGGCAGCCACAGCATCGATGAAATCGTAGGGCTAATGATCGAAGAGATTCGCATGCGGAAATAATTCGGGATACTCCGGGGGCCGCTGGCGAACGTCGGGCAAATGGGCAGCCGCCCTTTTGCCTGGGGCGAGGAGCGTAGGGGGGGCGACCGCCGCCATGCTGCGCGCCCCCGCGGGTTCGCGCGCGGTGGTTGGGGGCCGCTGGGGCTGGCTGGGACCGTTAAGGCCTTGGGCCACTCTGGGCCCAAGCATGTCCGCTGTGGACGCCGTGCACGCTGGGACCTCTGCGACGGCCTGAGCACGCTGAGCCAATTGGGGACGTTGAGGCTGACTGAGCCAGTTGGGCAGCGGCTGGGACGTTTGGCCGCGGAACGGCTGGGCCTACTGTGCCCGTCATGCAAGCTAGTGTCGCATTGCACACTGAGCCGCGCTGGGAACCCCTGGGCCTACTGTGTATACTGGGCTTGCCGGAGCTGCTGTGCCCGTCGTGCCCGCTAGTGTAGCTTTGCACACCGGTCAGCGCTGGAACTCCTGGCCAACTATACATGCTGGGCCCGCCGGAGCCGCTTGGCCAGTTGGGCATCTTACCAGTTGGGTCGACTGGGCCTACGCCGGGGCCAGGTAGCCCTGCCAATGCGCAGAGTGCAAAAAGCCTGCAAAAATACATCTTTTTGCGCCGTAATGCGCATGCTTCGAAAAATGCCTGCAAAAGTGCAGGTTTTCCGGCCGAATGGGGCCTCAAACCCATCATCGGCGGGAAATTCCTGCACATTTGCAGGCTTTTCCTTGAAACGGGCCGGTTCCGTCCAAAAAGCCTGCACTTTTGCAGGTTTTACAAGCTGCCGAGCCATCCCGAACCACTCCGAGCCGCCCCAGACCGCCTTTCGAATGGTCGTGCTGTCAAAGGCCTTTAAGGTCCTTCGAAGTCTAGTCCCCCAAACGACAAAAAGGGGTTGTCCCAAAAAGGAGCTGCCCCAGAAAAGGGTTGTTCCAAAAATCAATTGATGATTTTCTATGTCCTACTTTGCTTTGACCTAAAGAAAGGACCTCACTCTCCACCCGGTAGTGGAATTTGAGGTCCTTTTGCTCGATTTTTGCGCTGTTCCCGTACTATTCGAACGCTTTTGGGACAGTCTCTTTACCGCATTTGAGTTTATTTTAAGACGCCTTGCACTACTGGCTGCCAGCTGTCTTATTTCAAATTCTCGGGGTTCAATTGCAGCAGCTCCGGCAGCACGAAAACGCCGTCCTTGCGGATCAACACGTCGTCGAACCAGATTTCGCCGCCGCCGTATTCGGGGCGCTGGATGCACACGATGTCCCAATGCAGCGAGGACTTGTTGCCGTTGTAAGCATCGTCATAGCAGTTCCCCGGCGTGAAGTGGAAGCTGCCGTCGATTTTCTCGTCGAACAGCGTATCCTTCATAGGGTGCTGGATGTACGGGTTGACGCCGATGGCGAACTCGCCGACATACCGCGCGCCCTCGTCGATGTCCAGAACTTCGTTGATGCGGACGGTATCGTTCGACGTCGCCTTCACGATTTTGCCGTTCTCGAACTCAAAGCGGATGTTCTCGAACGTAAAGCCGTCATGCGGGGTCGGCGTATTGTACGAGATCACGCCGTTCACCGACTCGCGCACGGGCGCCGAATACACTTCGCCGTCCGGGATGTTCAGCCCGCCGTCGCATTTGACCGCGCCGATCCCTTTGATCGAGAACGTAAGATCCGTACCCGGGCCGACGAGACGAACCTTGTCCGTGCGGTCCATCAAATTTTTGAGCGCGTCCATCGCCTTGGACATTTTGCCGTAGTCCATCGTGCACACGTCGAAGTAGAAGTTCTCAAACGCCTCCGTACTCATCCCGGCAAGCTGTGCCATCGAAGGAGTCGGATAGCGCAGTACGACCCATCTCGTATCCTTCACCCGGATATCGAAATGCACCCGCTGATAATAAATCGAGTTGTACAGCTTCATCCGGTCAGCCGGAATGCCGGGGGACATTTCGTACATGTTGGCGCCGCCGCGCACCCCGATGTAGCCCTGCATCTGCTTCATTTGAAAAGCGTCCGCTTCCGCCCATTGCGCCATCTGCGCTTCCGTGCTGTCCATAATCAGCTGCCGCATCACGGTATGGTCCCGCAGGTTGACATAAGGATGCGCGCCCGCTTCGTGAACCTTTTTCACCAGTTCTTTTACAAATATGGCGTCTATCCCGTAAGCCTCAATCAAAACGTTTTCGCCGGGCTGCGCTTTAACCGAATAATTCACCAACACATCCGCAAGCCTTGTTAGTCTGGGATCCAGCATCTCTATTTCTCCTTTTCCTCTTGGGGCTCAATTTCAAAAGACGGCTCGTTGATCTGGAAACCGACCGTCGTCAAATAAAACCACTCGCCGTTCTCTTCCTGATGCTGATCAAGCTCATAGATCATAGAACGGAATTTGCTCAGCCACGCGGCGAACTTTTCCTTGCTCATCTTCACCTCAAGCTGAGTCGCCATTCGCGGCCATTGCTTGCGGTCGGGCGAAGGAATCTGGAACGCCTCCTCCGGCGCCTGGATCGCTCTCAGCCTTGCGCGGCCAAGGACGCCAAGCGTCGCTTCGCGGTAGTAGTTCTCCACTTCGGAGACGTACGGAAGCAGCTCTTCACTAGGTACAAAGCCCCGGGCGACGGCGCGGTAAAACTTTTGCACGATGCCGTTTTTGAGCTCTGTCCGGACGACGGAAATAAAACCGTGCTTCTCCAGTTCGTTCAAATGATAATGCACCTTCGCGCGCGCCATCCCGAGCAGCTTGGCAAGCTGCTGCCCCGTGTAGGCTTTCTCGATCAAAAACAGCAGCACTTTCGCGCGCAGCGGATCGCTCACTGTTTTTAATTGTTCAAGATCTTCAATAATATAAATCGGCAGCATGTGTGATTCGACCCCTCTCTATCTTCTGAAAATCATTTATTAGACAACGGTCAAATCTTTTTAACCGTATCATAATGCGCAGCAAAAGCATTGTCAATCGACGAAAAGGCCTATAAATCAAAAATAGTTTGGAAGCGCTTCACCAAATTCATGGAGTCAAGTTTCTTTCTTTATGGTAGCAAAAAGGGACGTTTCTGTCATCCATGACACGAACGTCCCTTCTCCTTATGCCATTATCCGGCCCTTCATATCGGCTGAAACAACGTGTCCGCGATCTGCGGCTAACCGTATATCCGGCTCCCGGCTTCGCGGAATTGCTGCGCTTTTTCCTCCATGCCGCTGCTGAGCGCCGTCTCCTCTTCAAGGCCCCTGGCATGGGCGTACGAGCGAATATCCTGGGTAATTTTCATGCTGCAAAATTTCGGGCCGCACATAGAGCAAAAATGCGCGGTCTTCGCGCCCTCGGCGGGGAGCGTCTCGTCGTGGTACTCGGCCGCGCGTTCGGGATCGAGCGACAGGCCGAACTGGTCACGCCAGCGAAATTCAAAGCGCGCCTTCGACAGCGCGTTGTCGCGATCCTGCGCACCCGGATGGCCTTTGGCCAGATCTGCGGCGTGCGCGGCGATTTTGTACGCGATGACGCCTTCGCGCACATCGTTCTTGTTCGGCAGGCCGAGGTGCTCTTTCGGCGTCACATAGCACAGCATCGCGGTGCCGAACCAGCCGATCATCGCCGCCCCGATGGCGGAGGTGATGTGGTCGTAGCCCGGCGCGATGTCCGTCGTCAGCGGCCCCAGCGTGTAGAACGGCGCTTCCTTGCACACTTCAAGCTGGCGGTCCATGTTCTCTTTGATCTGGTGCATCGGCACGTGCCCCGGTCCTTCGATCATCACCTGGACGTCATGCTTCCAGGCGATCTCCGTCAGCTCGCCCAGCGTCTCGAGCTCGGCAAACTGCGCCTGGTCGTTCGCGTCGGCGATCGAGCCGGGACGCAGGCCGTCGCCCAGCGAGAATGCGACGTCGTAAGCTTTCATAATTTCGCAAATGTCCTCGAAATGCGTATACAGGAAGTTTTCCTTGTGGTGGGCCAGACACCAGGCGGCCATAATCGATCCGCCGCGCGAGACGATCCCGGTCACGCGCTTTGCCGTCATCGGAATGCAGCGCAGCAGCACCCCTGCGTGGATCGTAAAATAGCTGACGCCCTGCTCCGCCTGCTCGATCAGCGTGTCGCGGTACACTTCCCACGTCAGGTCTTCGGCCTTGCCGTTGACTTTTTCCAGCGCCTGGTACAGCGGCACCGTGCCTACGGGAACCGGCGAGTTGCGGATGATCCATTCGCGGGTCGTATGAATATTTTTGCCGGTGGACAAATCCATGATCGTGTCGGCGCCCCACCTTGTCGCCCAAGTCATTTTCTCCACTTCTTCTTCAATGGAGGACGCGACCGCAGAGTTTCCGATGTTAGCATTAATTTTCACTAAAAAATTGCGCCCGATAATCATCGGCTCGCTCTCCGGATGATTGATATTGGAAGGAATGATCGCCCGGCCCCTGGCCACTTCGTCGCGGACGAATTCCGGCTTGACGTTTTCGCGGATAGCGATGTACTCCATCTCCGGCGTTATGATGCCTTTGCGGGCGTAGTGCATCTGGGTCACATTGCAGCCGGATTTGGCCCGCAGCGGCCTGCGGTGCAGGCCCGGAAACACTTCCGCCGCTCCCTTCGCATTCTCCGCGGAAAGGCCGTTGTCTTCAGGCTTGACCTCACGGCCGATGTAAGCTTCCACGTCTCTGCGCTCTTCGATCCAGGACAGACGACCCGCCGGCAGCCCCCGGCGAATGTCGATCTGCTGCTCGGCATCGGTATACGGACCGCTCGTATCGTAGACGCGGACCGGCTCGTTCGCCTCTGCTTCCCCGAACATGTTCGTGGAAGCTCCGAGCGCGATTTCCCTCATCGGCACCCGGATATCGGGTCTTGAGCCCTGCACGTATACTTTACTGCTGCCCGGAAAAGCAGATATTTGAATAGTTTTGGTTCCGTTTGCCGTCATGGCCGATCCCTCCAGTTTTTGATTGCCGCAAGCAGCTCTGCGGCCGCTTCCTTGGGCGAGTGCGCCTGGGTGATCGCGCTCACGACCGCGACGCCGTCCGCGCCTCCGCGGAAGACGGCCGCGGCGCCTGCGGCATCGATCCCGCCGATGCCGACAAGCGGCAGCCGGATGCCGCCCTCGCGCATCCGCACCAGCTCTGCGGGCCCCATGACCGCACGCGCATCGAGCTTCGTGCGCGTGGCGTACATGGGCCCGACGCCCAAATAGTCGGCGCCTGCGGCCAGCGCCGACTGCGCCTCGGCAAGATTGTGGGCTGAGAT
>NZ_JBZYAO010000052.1:0-52194 GCF_059820445.1 Paenibacillus sp. sgz302190 | reverse complement strand
GCGCGCCGCAGATAGGCAGCGCTGCGCAGCTCGCGCTGCCGGGGACGATGCTGGAGCACAAGCAGGCTCCAGCACTGCCGGGACCCAGCGCGCTCGCAGAAGCGCCGCTGGATATGGACTGGCTGCGCCCGGCAAGCGGCGCAGAGGATGCGCCAGCGGCCGCCGCTCCTGCCGAGCAGGCGGCGCCGCAGGTCGACATGGAGCAGCTGCAGCAATGGATCATGCAGCAGCCGCAGTTGGACATCAAAAAAATCGCCGACAAAGTGTACCGCGAAATCGAAAAAAGAATCAAGTTCGAGCGGCAGCGCCGCGGACTTTAACGGATAAAACGGAAAGGGATGGACGCCGGTGGCACTGAAGAAAGCCATGATCATCGTGGACAAGGGAAACGGCAAAAAAGAGAACGTGCAAGTACTGTTCAACCCCAGCGAGTATTCCCTCGATACGAGCAACAGCTATTCATGGAATAAGGTGCCAGGCTTGTCCATGCCGGTAGGTCAGTTTATTACCGGGGGCACGACTTCGCTGACGATGGACTTCTTTTTTGACACCTACGAAAAAGGAACCGATGTCCGCAATTATACGAAAAAAATTTCCGGCCTGCTGGACGTGGAAAAAGAGCTTCATGCACCGCCGATTTGCCGGTTCGTCTGGGGTTCCCTTGATTTTAAAGGCGTCGTGGAAAAGGTGACGCAAAGCTTCACGATGTTTCTGGATAGCGGCATCCCGGTGCGGGCCAAGCTCAAAGTGACTTTCCGTTCGTGGCACAGCAAGAAGGAGCAGCTTCAGAAGATTCCCCGCCATTCTTCGGACCGCACGAAGCAAAAAATGCTCAAGCAGGGCGAACAGCTCTGGATGATCGCAGCTCACGAGTACGAGGACCCCGGCTTGTGGCGGGAGATCGCCAAGGCGAACAATATCGACAATCCGCTCAGAGTTCAGACGGGACGCCGCATTTCGGTGCCGAGGTTGGATTAGACTATGGCCCAGTTGAGTCTTGAAACTACCGCGTATACGATTGATCAGCTTGAAAAGAAATACCGCGACTTTTTTGCTCCGGCTTACGAAATCAAAGTCGACGGCAGTAAAATATCGGACGATATTGCGGTCTCGATGATCCGGGTCGACACTTCGATCGAAGGAACGGCGGATTCTTTCTCTTTTCGCATTACGAACGCCTATAATGTGACGAAAAGCGAGATGCAATGGCTGGACGTATTCACGTTGAACAAAGCGATAGACATCAGCCTCGGTTATGTAGATAAGATGTGCCCCGTTTTTTCCGGTTACATTACTTCGGTTGTCGCTGATTTCGCGGAAGGGGAGAACCCCGGCCTGATCGTGCGGGGGATGGATTTTTCGTTTCTGATGATGAAAGGGACGAAGTCCAGGTCGTGGAACAACAAAAAGTACAGCGATGTCGTCTCGGAAATCGCCAAGGAATACGGAGCGAAGGCGAACATCGACGCCACGACGATGCAATTTCCGACAATTTCGCAGAGCCAGGTGGACGATTATCATTTTATCGAGCATTTGGCGCGATTGATGAACTTTGACTTTTTCGTCGTCGGCAAAAACCTGTACTTCCGCAAGCCGCTTACGGACACGACGCCTGTGCTGACGCTGGAAATGGGCAAAACGCTGCGCAGCCTCTCGATTGACATGAATTTGGCCGAGCAGTTGACCGGTGTGACGGTGCGGGCCTGGGACAATAAAGAGCTGAAAGTGATCGAAAGCAAAGCTGGTCCGATTGCGAAGCTCGGTTCCAATTCGAAGACAGGCAAAGACCTGCTTTCGACCGGCGGCGAGTTCGTGGAATATATGTACACGAATGCGATTTCGCAGGATGAGGCCAAAAGCTATGCGGACGCCCTGCTGAACCGCAAAGCGATGAAGCTGATCACGGGAACAGGCGAATGCGTCGGAATTCCGGAGATTCGGTCCGGGCGCTATATCAAGCTCAGCGGACTGGGCAAGAAGCTCGATCAGCCGTATTATATTACAGGGTCCACGCACCTTTTTAACGACGATGGGTACGTAACGAGGTTTCAGATAGGAGGGAACGCGGTCTGATGTTCGAGCTTCCCGAATTTGCTGTCGGAGGGTCAGTCGATTTTTCCGGTCAGAAGGTAGGCGGCGTTATGGTCGCCGTAGTGACGGACAATGCCGATCCCGACAACCTGGGCCGCGTGAAGCTGAAGCTTCCGCTGCAGGAGACCGAAACGGAGACGGATTGGGTTCGCATTGCGACGCTTATGAGTGGCAAGGATATGGGCAGCCTGTTTTTGCCGGAGGTCGGCGACGAGGTGCTGGTAGCTTTCCATCTGGGCGAGATGCGCCAGCCTTTTGTAATCGGCATGCTGTGGAATCCCAAAAACAAGCCGCCGGCTCCGGCGGAAAAAAACGATGTGCGCAAAATCAAGTCGCGGTCGGGCCACGAGCTCATTTTCGACGATAAAAGCGGCGAAGAAAACATTACGATCAAGACGAAAAAAGGCCAGACCATCGCATTGACGGACAAGGACGACAGCATCAAAATCGCCGATCAAAGCGGCAATAACGAGATATTGATCAAGGGCGGATCGGCAAATGAGATTACCGTCAAAAGCAGCGCGACGACGATTAAGCTGAACGCCAAAGGCGACATCTCCATCGAAAGCGCCAAAGAGATCAAAATCAAGTCCACGCAGATCAATATCGAAGCGTCGGCAACGATGGCGCTGAAAGCGGCCGCAACGCTGGACATCAAGTCGGACGGCATGATCAACATCAAGGGCAGCATGGTCAAAATCAATTGACGCCGGGAAGGTCTTATGACCACTCTCCCGTTGGCTCAGTGAACGACAGGCAGGAAGGCGGCTGAGCTAAAGGGATAGCGGTCATAAGCAAGCGGCAGAAACAAGCGGGCTTAAGCCAAGCGCCGGAAGTAGGCGCAAAAAGCCGGGAAGGAGCGTGGATTGGTGTCGGAGGCATTTTTGGGGCGGGGCTGGAAGTTCCCGATTCAGGTAGACCAGGCGACGGGGCGCATTCAAACGTCCGAATATGAAGAGGACATCGCCGAGGCGATCCGCATCATCCTCGGAACGACACAGGGGGAGCGGGTGATGCGCCCGGATTTTGGCTGCGGCGTGCAGGATTTTGTGTTCGGTCTGACAGACGACACGACGCTGCGTCTGCTGGAGAGCAATATCAAGGAAGCGATCCGCAATTGGGAGCCGAGGGTTGATGAAGTCGATGCGGAGGCGGTGCCCGACCGGGATGATCCGGGCAAGGTGATGATTCGCATTACGTATTTGGTGCGGACGACGAACAATTTGTTCAATCAGGTATATCCGTTTTATTTGCATGAAGGTTCCAAATAGGCGATGACGACGAGGCGGCTGAATGATGACAAGATGTGCAGAGAGGAGGTGGAGCTGTGCAGCCTCCCCAAATTGATCCCCGGGATATTCCCGGTCTAATTGCCCAAATGAAGGAAATGGCGCCCTACTACACGCCGGAGTGGCGGTTTACGCCGGACGATCCGGACCCGGGTTCAGCGCTGTTTCTCATGTTTGCGGACATGTTTCACGAGAACATCAAACGGTTGAACCGGGTGCCGACCAAAAATCTGGTTTCGTTCCTGAACATGTTCGACGTATCCTTGCTGCCGGCGCGCCCGGCCAGCGCCTATGTCACGTTTGCGCTGAACGAGGGCACGAAGGAGCCGGTGCTGATTCCCGCCGGGACGCAGATCGCCGCCGCAGGGGAAGCGGGCCCTTTGTTTTACGAAACCGCCCGCAGCGCGCTGTTGACGCCGGCGGCGCTGCATGCGGCGTACGCATCGAGCCGCAGCCGGGATGCGATCATCCGCATTGCGGATGCGTTCATCACGGCGTCCAGGCAGGGGCAAGCTGCGCCGACGGCGCTTTTTCGCATCAAGGACGGCGATAATTTGCAGGCGCACGCCTTGTTTCTGGAGCACAGCTCCCTTTTTACCGTGCCGAGCACGGCTCGCATCGAACTGGAAATTCGCAACTCGAAGCAGCGCTACGATGAAGCTAACGTTTGCAGCCAATTGGCCGATCCCGAGCTGACGGAGTGGCTCTATGCCGCCGAAGACGGCTGGCGCGCCTTTGACCGGGTGGAGGCGAAGGGAACGCGGATTATTTTGACCAAAGCCCAGCTCGGTGAGCTTGCGGAGCGGGAAGTGGACGGTATCGCCGGGCACTGGATTCAATGCCGCTTGAAGCCTATACGGCAGGACGGCGCGACCCTTGCGGACCGCAGGCTGTCCATGGACCAAATATCCGCCAAGACGGATTATGCGGACGTATTGCAGATGGGCGGCATTAAGCCGGAGCAGATGTTTTATAATGACATCCAGGCGGATGAGAGCGGTTTTTATCCGTTCGGCGATCAATTTGCGCTGTATGGATCTTTTTACATAGCGAGCCGGGAAGTATTTACGAAGAAGGACAGCGATATCACGCTGAGCTTCGATTTGCAGGCGGTTCAGAACCGGTTTCAGCCGGAGGCCGCCGAGCAGGTGGACTGGAAACTGGTTATGAAAAAGTCCAAGTTCGACAAGCCCGCCGTCGTTCATGCGACCGTGATGCAGGTCGTCTGGGAGTACTGGAACGGGGCGACTTGGGTGCGCCTTGAAGTCGGCAAAGAAGCGGAAAAGCTTTTCTATTACCCGCAGGAGCAGCCCGTGCGCAAGCAGGTTCGGTTTCGCTGTCCGCAGGATTTGGAGCCGACTTATGTGAACGGCAATGAGAGTTGGTGGATTCGCGCCCGTATTTTGCAAATGGAAAATGCTTATGCCCCGCAGGCGGTTTATCTTTCGCCGTGGGTTGAACATGTAGGGCTGACTTACGGTTACGAGGACCGCGTTTATCCGCCCCATTGCTGCCTGACGTTGAACAATACGGTTTATGCGGACCGAACGAGGCACAGCCGCTGTCAGGAGGGCGGGTTCGAACCGTTTCAACCGCTTGAGGGCGAGTATCCGTCCTTATATTTGGGGTTTGACGCGCCGCCTGTGAAGGGGCCGATTTCGCTCTATGTTTCCGTGAAGCGGCAGCGTCTGACCGGGCAGGATATTCCTATGCTGGAGTGGGAGTACTTGCGGGGGGCCCTGCTTCCCGGAAGTCCGGCGGAATGGGCGCCGCTCAAGGTGATCGACGGCACGAACGGGCTCACGCAAAGCGGGGCGCTGCAGTTTGCCGGGCCGTCCGATTTTGCCGAAGCCGTGCAGTTCGGTTCGCAGGGGTACTGGATTCGCGTCGTCAACCGCGACGGCAAGTACGACGATCCGGATGAACGGACGCCGGTTCCCGTCGTGCACGGCATCTACCTGAACACCGTGCAGGCGCTTCAGCAGGAGACGATCACCGGCGAGGTTCCCGACGCGCGTGGCATAGACGAAACCGAATACCAACTGAACCGCAGCGGAATCGTATCCGAGGACGTTTGGGTGGATGAGACGGATTATGTGACGGAAGAGGAAATTGCCGAATACGAGCGTCAGGGCGAGCCTGTCCTGGATGTCAAAAGGGACAGTGAAGGCCACGTCCAGCGGCTCTGGATCAAATGGGCATCCGTCAGCCGGTTGGCTGATTCGGGAGGCCGTGACAGGCACTATACGCTGGACCGGACTTTCGGCCGTCTGCGCTTCGGGGATGGCATTCACGGCAAGAAGCCCCCGAAAGGCGGGCTGGATCAAATCAAGGTCACATATCAGGTGACCTCGGGTCAAGCGGGCAACGTGGACGCCCGTCAAATCAACCGGCTGCAGGACTCCATCGCCTTTGTCGGCGAAGTGTACAATCCTGAGCCTGCGGCCGGCGGCTGCGAGGCGGAACAGCTCGATTCGGCTTTGCGGCGCGGTCCGGAGATGATCAGGCACAGAGGCCGGGCGGTGACGGCCGAGGACTACGAATGGCTGGCCAGAGAGGCGTACCCGAACATAGCCAAAGTGAAATGCGTGCCGAATCATAACGCATATATGCAAACAGAACCCGGAGCGATGACGTTGGTCATTTTGCCGAAGGAAGGGCGTCAGGGAAGCGCCGCTTTTCCCGAGCTGAAGAAGCAGGTCGAGAAGTACATGATGCAGCGCGCATCCGGTCTCGTCGCTTTCCCCGGCAACATTCAGGTGATCGAGCCGGTTTACATGGAAATTTCCGTCTCGGCCGCCGTTGCCGTAGAGGGGATGGACGCCGTCGTCTCGACAGAGCTGCAGGCGCTGGAAAAGCTGAACCGTTTCCTGGACCCGCTGACAGGTAATTTTGACGGAAAGGGCTGGAAGATCGGGCAGCAGATCCATCCTTCGGTGTTCTACGCGCTGCTCAAGTCGATCCGGGCGGTCAATCATGTGGAGAAGCTGTACATGACCGTTTTCAAGCTGGAAGACGGTGAACGCCAGGAACTGGACGTGAACCGGCTGCCGGCCATGCCCCACGGTATCGTCGTCAGCGGCAAGCATAAAGTAACCGTTCGGGTGCTGTGATCCGACAATCTTGAGCTTTTTATAGAAGGAGGTGAGCACAAGTGCTCCCATTGCCCAATTTGGATGACCGCATGTTCGATCAGATGGTGCAGGAGGCGCGCAAAGCGATTCCGAAGCTGTTCCCGCAGTGGACCGACGAGAACGCGCACGATCCCGGCATTACGCTGCTGGAATTGATGTCGTGGATGACCGAAATGCAGCAGTATTATTTGAACCGCGTTACCGAGCGCAGCGAGCGGAAGTTTTTGAAGCTGCTGGGCGTGCGTCCCCGCGAAGCCGTGTCGGCGGAATGCGATGTGACCTTCTCCGGCATGGAGCGGCAGCTTGTGCTCCCGAAGGGGACGCCGCTTGCCGCGATGGACCAGCGGTTTGAAACGCTGGAGACGCTGCGGCTCATTCCCGCGAAGCTGGAAAAAGTGATCGTCCGCACCGAAACGGCGGCGGGAGACTACACGTCGAACAATCATGCGGGGATTGCTTACTACGCTTTTGGACCGGGCGCGCGCAAAGGCGCGCATTTGTATATCGGCTTTGACTGCGCTTTGCCGGAGCGGACGGAGATCGCCCTCGCGCTCAAGCTGTTCGAGGATTACCCTGTGCCTGTTTCCCGCGGGGAGGACGGCACCGCTGCGCCGATTTCGTCCGCGCAGGTATCCTGGACGTTCGCTGGAGCCGGACAGCAGGGGCAGAGCGAGAGCTGGCTGCCTGTCGAGCCGGTGCGCGACACGTCCGTACACCTGTCGCAAAGCGGAGAGCTCGTGTTCACGCTCCCTTCCGCGATGCAGCCGATTGCGCTCTATCCGGCGGACGACAAGCGCCGCTATTGGATTTGCTGCACGCTGGAGGCGGAAGGCTACGAGCTTCCGCCGAAGATCGAGAAGATCAGCCTCAACTCGGTCCGGGCGGCGGAGCAGGAAACTTTCAGCGAAGCCGCCGCCTTCGACAGCAGCGGAGAGCCCCGACAGAGCTTCACGGTAAGCTCGTTCCTGTCTTCCACCGGCCTGCACACCGTACAGGTGCAGGACGAGGAAGGCCGCTGGCGCGACTGGCGCACCGTCAGCGATTTGGCCGCGTGCGGGCCACAGGATCTTTGCTGCGAGATGCAGCAGGACTCGGCCCGCGGCACGACCCGCCTCCGCTTCGGAGACGGGGAGCACGGCAGCATCCCGCCGCAAGGGGCGCAGCGGGTGCGGCTTATTTCTTACACGGCCGGGTTCGACTACGGCCGCTGGGTGGGGAGCAGCAACGGTCTGCCCGGCCAGACGTTTGAAGTGGCCAGGGGCCGGACGTACAAGACCTGCAGCATGCTGCTGCAGGTCGGCCACCGGCCCCGGGGAACAGACAGCGTCGTCTGGGACGACTGGCAGTCCGTGGACGATTTCGACAACTCGAAATCCACGGACAGGCATTACGTCTACGACGCTGCCGCAGGCACGATCCGCTTCGGCAACAACGAAGCGGGCTGGATCCCGCCGGTGTCGGCGGAACCGAACATTCGGTTCCTGGCGCTGCAAGCGGGCGGGGGCGTGAGAGGCAACGTGAAGGACGGCATGGTGGCCGGCTTCACGGAAGCAAGTGCGGATTGGCCGGGCGTGACCGTGACCAATCCGTTCCCGGCGCAGGGCGGCGCCGAGGCCGAGACGCTGGAGCAGGCGAAGCTGCGCGTCCAGCAGGAGCTCGGCAGGCCGACCCGCGCCGTGACCGGCGAGGACTACGAGCGGATCGCGAAGGCGACGCCCGGGCTGCGCGTGGCCCGCGTGAAGGCGATTCCGCTGTATGAGCCGGGCCTGCGGGACTACCCGAAGGTCAAGTCGCCCGCGCAGATGACCGTCGCCGTCGTGCCTTACGGCGAAAGCGACAAGCCGGTGGCGGGCAGCGGCTTTCTGGAGACGGTGCGGCGGCATCTGGACGTGCACCGGCTGCTGACGACGGAGCTGCATGTCATTCCGGCGGAGTATATCAAAGTGACGGTCCATGCCGTCGTCGTCGTGGAGCCGCCGTACAAAGACGATCCCCGCCGCATCTTGCAGGAGCTGAGGCAGCTGCTCCAGCCGATGAATCGCGGGGACGGCTCGGAAGGCTGGCGGTTCGGCCGAACGGTGTACAAGGGCGATATATACGGAGTGATCAGCCGCATGAAAGGCGTCGTGTACGTGCAGGATATTTGGCTCGATGCGGAAGGCTCGGGCTTCGATAAGGATGCGGGCGGCGATATCCATATCCCGCCGTATGCGTTAGTTTATTCAGGCGATCACGAGGTGGAGCTGATCAGCCGGACCGACTTGTAATTTTAATGAAAGGGGTGACGAACGATGCACAATTCGCAGCAGTTTTTTTCGCTGAACAAGCCGCTGGATTGGGAGCGGGGGTATGCGGCCAACATCGATATGCAGGAACACGGCTTCGCTATCCGGCAGACGGAAAAATACAGCGTCTACCGCCTCGTTCGCACCGGGGAGCTGGACGGTATCGGGGCGATCGGCGACATGGCCGCGAGCCCGAGCGGAAAGCTGTTCCTTTTGGATGAAGCGGCCGGCGTCTGGGTTTACGATTACGAGAACCGCCACCGCGAGGCGCTGTTCCGGCACGGGCACCTGCTGTTCGGCGGACAGGCCATGCTGGCTTCCACGGCGGATTCGCTCGCCGTGGCTGATGCCGGCAGCGAGCGCAGGCTCGGCGTGTATTCGGTTTCGAACGGACAGACGCTGTGGGCTGCGAGCGAATGGAACGGTTTGGAGCTTTTTCCGCTTTGCGTGTCTGCGGCCGTAGGTGCGGCGCGCAGCTTGCTCACGGTTGTGCCTTTGGATATTGAGGTTGGTATGAATGGAAATCCGCAAGTCCCTGCGGGCGGAAGGATCGGCATTTTGCTGTGGAGCGCCGCGGGTGAAGTCGTCGAGGCGTATGAGCATGAGTCGCTCAGGCTCGAAGAAGCCGCTCCGGTCCATGAACTGCGCGGGCGCTTCCATGCCGCTGCCTCGGACGGAACGCTGGCTGTGCTGGACGCCCTGCACAAAACGGTCACGGTGTTCCACGGAGCAGGCAGGGCAACCGCGCATTTTACGATTGAGCATGAAGGAAGCTTTGCCGGCATTTCCATTGATACGAATCATAATCTCTTTATAGGGAACAGCGGAGCAGCCCGGCATGAGGGCGATAGCGAAAGGTTCATACTCAAATACCGGGGCAACGGGGAATTCCAGGAAAAAGTTTCCGGCTTTCGCGGCTGCGCCTGGAAGCTGCTGCATGACCGGCGCAACCGGATGTATGTGTTTGACCGGGATTGCGGGCAGATTACGCTGCTCGAACTTCAGGCGCGCACGATGCCGCTGGAGGCGACCGGGTTGCCCGAAGCGGTGTACTTCTCGGCCGAGCTGGACACGACGGAAACCGAGACACAGTGGCACAAAATCCGCCTGGACGCCGACATCCCCGAGGAAACGCAAATACGGATATCGTATTTTGCATCCGATGAGCAAGACGGCTTCGTGGACGGAGAGTACGTCGAGTATACGGACTACTTGACGAACCCGGACATCCCGATTCGCGACAAGCTTCGCGGGACTCGGCCTTTATGGTCGGAGCCGATTGTGAATCCCCGTGACGCGCTGCTCATGAAGGCGAAGGGCCGCTACATTTGGCTCAAAATCGAACTGTTCGGCAGCGAGCACAGGTCGCCTTTCATCCGCAAGCTGCGGGTCTATTTTCCGAGAACGTCGCTGATCGATTATTTGCCGCCGATTTATCAGCAGGATCAGGAGCACAGCCCTTTTTTGGAGCGGTTTCTGGCGCTGTTCGGCACTTTTTTTGACGATATGGAGGATCAGATCGATCGGATCAGCGCTCATTTTGACCCGGATGCCGTGTCCGGCGCTTATCTGGAATGGCTGGGCCGCTGGCTGGCCGTATCGGATCACGATGCGTGGGGCGAAACGAAGCTCAGGCAGTTGATCAAGCAGGCGCCGGAGCTGTATAAGCTGCGAGGTACGCGCGAGGGACTCATACGGATGATGCGTATCTATACGGAGAGGGAACCGTTCCTTTTGGAATATTTTCAGTTCAGGCAGATGCAGGAAACGTCCGAGCTTCGCCGGCTGTTCGTCCGGCTGTACGGCGACAATCCCTATTGTTTCTGCGTGATGCTTCCGCCGGAATGCGTACGCACCGACAAACAGCGGATGATCATTGAGCGCATTATCGAAGACTGCACGCCCGCCTATGCCGAGGGGAAGCTGATTGTGCTGCAGCCGTGGATGTACGCGGATATGCATACATATTTGGGAATCAACACTTATTTATCGGAGCCTACGCTGCTGACTCTCGACGAGCGTTCCTCGATGCCGTACAACACGGTGCTGATCGACGTCGAGCGGGATAAACGGATGGATCTGCATACACGATTGGAACTGGATTCCGAGTTGGAATAAACGAAACATGCCTTGAAAGGTGAGTGGATTTCTATGAAAAAGACGCGCTATTACCCGTTTGAACGAAATCGCTATTTCTATGGCAAGCTGTTGACGGTGCGGGATTTTGAATCGGAGCAAAAGTATTTCAACGACAAACGGCGCATGATGAACCGCCTGCTGCACGGCTCCGGCGTCATCACCGGCCTGCAGGTCATCGCCGTGGACGACAAATCGGTGTCCGTCGAAATGGGCGCGGCAATCGACGCCCTGGGCCGGGAGATTGTCGTCCCTTCTCCGGTCACGCTGAAACTGTCGATGATGGACGGATTTACCAACAACGAATACGCCAAAAACGTGTACCTCTGCATCGCCTATGACGAAAAAGGCAAAGAACCGGTCCATTCCGTCGCCAATTCCTCGGTCCGTTCGGACGAAATCAGCGAATACAACCGCGTGCTCGAAAGCTACCGGCTGTTTATCCGCGAGGATGCTCCCGACGTGGCGGCGCTGCCGCTGGCCGACTTGACGGACCAGACAATCGTGCTGTATCAGGACAGCCAGGTTCGCGTGCTTCAGACGACCCCGCGTTACGTGAACCCGGGGCAGCTGTTCGAAATGACGCTGCGCCTCGAAAAAACGCTCCAGGCCGGCAAAATCTTTTTCCAATACGACGTGGCTGCCGAGCGCCTGGAGGCGGTTCATGGCGGCACGGTTCAGTTCGAAGAGCCGCAGGAACAGCAGGAGACGGAATACGAAATCAAAGTGCTGCTGCGCGCCGGCGGCACGGCGGCCGTCAAAGGTACCGTCGGCATCAAGCCGGGGAGCGCTGTGCTCAGGCTGGGCGACAAGCAGCTTGATCTCCATTCGCAGGATGCGGGAGAGATTCAGGTGATCCAGGAGCCGGTGGGCCAGCGGTTGATGGACGATTTTGTGAAGCGTTCCCTGGAAGATTCGCTGGAAGCGCCGTCGGAGCCGTGCATTTATTTGGCCCAAATCGGTCTGCTGCAAATGGGGCCGACTTATGTGATCGAGCGCGTCGAGCAGGTTCCTTTCGGCGAGTATGTGTACAATTCTTCCGTGATGTACCGCCTGAGCCAATCGGCCGGGGAGCGGGAAGACGCGGCCCAACTGGTCACGCGGTCCAGGGTGAGAACCGTGGCCCCGGGCCAGCCGCCGGAGCTGAAGGTCCTTTACGATAAAGCCGGCAGCGAGCTTTCTATTGATCTGGCGATTCCTGCGGGTGGAGGCGGAATCGCGGGTATTCGGACCGGAGCGGTGGATATTCCGATCGCTCCGTTCACGAAAATGTCGGTTTCCCCGTTCGGGAAAGCGGCCAAAAGCTTTTTCTCCGGCGAGATCGCGCACGGCCTCGGAGAGGGCAACGTGCTGATCGTGACATGCCTGGAGGAGAGCAGCAGCGACGCGTTCTCCGACATGCTGTCCAGCGGCGAGCGCGTGTACTACGGCGCCGCCGACGTGTTCAAGGGCAGCGAGTTCGAGCCGGATGCGCCCGACGTGCAGATCGGCACGATCGCCTACCCGCAGAAGGGCACCTTCCGCATCGGCGTCAAGGTGCAGCAGGGCATGGAGGCGTCGAACGTACGCGTCCGCTGGTGGGCGTACACGCAAGCCGATGCGGCTGCCAGCGGCGCGGGCGGCGGTAGCGCCGGTGCCGCTGGCAGCCGCGCGGGCAGCAGCGCCGACGGCGAAGATGCCATCGGCGCTGCGCTCAACGCGATGAGGGAAGCCGCCCCGGCGGGCAGCGAGCGTGAGCCGCAGTAGATCGTAGATAGAGCATTCGTGCAGCTTGGGGCTGCGGGATGCTCTTTTTTCATCTCGCCTGGGCAAAGCCTGCGAAAACCCCATGACGCCATGGACGTCACCCCACAGAATGAAAATAATTCAGGTCTAATGTATAAAGTGCAGGCTTTCGCACCGGAAACGGCTCGTTTGGTGGAAAAGCCTGCGATTGTGCAGGAATTCTTGGCCAAACGGTGTCCGAACCCTGCGCAGGCGGGAAAACCTGCAGATTCACAGGCTGCCCGGAAATCCATTCGCCAGAGCTGGTTGCACAATCCGCCTCGTTGCGCGAAAAAACCTGCAAAAGTACAGTTTTTGCTTGATGAATACGCTGGCTGCGAAATATTCCTGCAAATGTGCAGGCTTTTCGCCGCGAACATGGGCTATGGTTCATTTTCAACGAAAATTCCTGCACAATTGCAGGCTTTTCGCCAAAATGAACCATTTTTATAGAAAAAACCTGCACTTTTGCAGGTTTTCCCTGCCAAGCTACTCCCCGCCAAGCTACTCCCCGCCAAGCTACTCCCCGCCAAGCTACTCCCTGCCAAGCTACTCCCTACCAAGCTGCTTCCCGCCCAGTTGCAGTTGCGCAGTTCCACGATCTGCGCCGGGAGCAGACTTTGGCTATGCCGTTGTTACGTCTTCTTTATTCGGCAAGTAGAAGGAAGTGAAACTGACCAGGGTATAAATGGCTTATGCGCCTCAGCATCCCACGGACTTGCTTTAGCTATCCCCGATACGTTTCCAGCAGGGGTAGACTTCGCTTTTGTCGATCAAATAGCGAGTGGCGATGCGAAATAATCAAGTAATCATTTTCTCACATTTTATCCAAATATAACAAAATGATTATTGCTGCACCCATGTATTCTTGTTATTTTGAAAGCGTATCCATTTTCGAGGTGCACATCGATATCGGGTACGATGAACATGATGAGATAAACCTCTATCGAGGTCTTTCGAAGATGAGCGACCGCGTTTAGAGGTAGGTTTATTCGCCAATAAGAATGCTGTTCTTCACGCTTTAGCGCTGTGAAGAACTTAAACATTCTTATGTGGTAAAAAAGCTAAGGGAGAGTGGAGAGCCCAATCTGTCATTCAATTAAAATTGTTATTGAGAGGATGATTATTAATGAAAAAAAGTTTCAGCGCCGTTTTGTCCCTGGGCTTGGTTGTTTCCGTATTCGCGGCGATTCCCGTACAAGCTGCGCCAGTCCCTGTGAGTACCACAATTTTAGTTAAGGCAGGCACGACATACGATGGCAAAGGTCAAACCTTTGTAGCGGATCCTGATAAATTGGGTGACGGCGGTCAAGGCGAGAATCAGAAGCCGGTATTTAAACTGGAAGCCGGAGCAACGCTCAAAAACGTTGTGCTCGGGGCTCCCGCCGCCGACGGGGTGCATTGTTATGGCGATTGCAACATTAATAATGTGGTTTGGCAGGATGTGGGGGAGGACGCCTTGACGCTGAAATCTTCGGGAACTGTTAACATTACAGGCGGTGGAGCTTACAAAGCTTACGATAAAGTGTTCCAGATTAACGCAGCGGGCACAATCAATATTAAAAACTTTAAGGCCAACGATATCGGCAAGCTGGTTCGTCAGAATGGCGGCACTTCGTTCAAAGTTAATATGACACTGGACAGCTCCGACATTTCCAATGTGAAGGATTCTATTTTGCGGACCGACAGCTCCGTTAGTCAGGCCAAAATTACGAATACAAGATATTCAAATGTACCGACCTTGTTCAAAGGTTTTGCTGCGGGAAAAACGTCCCAATCCGGAAATGTCAAGTATTAATCAAGTGCTGCGAATCCGGAATGGCCATTAGAACGTAAATATTGTATGTTTACTGGTGCCACATACGTAAAACCCCCGCCAACCACAAATGGCCAACGGGGGTTTTTGATTTTAAACGAATCTACCCAACTCATTAATTATAATAATTATAAAATGATATTGACTTTATTGTAAGTCTAATTTTAAAATAGAATCAGTATCTTAAATATCATTCTTGTTTGCTTGGGGAGGAGTAATCGGATGACAAAACTGACAACGAATCAAGGAGTGCCGATCGGCGACAATCAAAATTCCCGGACAGCCGGACAGCACGGGCCCACTTTACTGGAGGACTATCAGCTTCTTGAAAAGCTGGCTCATTTTGACCGGGAGCGGGTTCCTGAGCGCGTCGTGCATGCTCGCGGCGCCGGCGCTCATGGCGTTTTTAAAGTGACGAACAGCATGAAGCGCTACACGAAAGCGGTCTTTCTGCAAA
This sequence comes from Paenibacillus sp. sgz302190, assembly GCF_059820445.1. NCBI lineage: Bacteria > Bacillati > Bacillota > Bacilli > Caryophanales > Paenibacillaceae > Paenibacillus > Paenibacillus sp. sgz302190. Next base: position 37,222 of record NZ_JBZYAO010000052.1, on the reverse strand, counting down.
ATGAAGGGCAGGAGACGCCGGTATTCGTCCGCTTCTCAACTGTCGTTCACGGTATGCATTCGCCTGAAACATTGCGCGATCCTCGCGGCTTTGCCGTGAAGTTTTATACCGAGGAGGGCAACTACGATTTTGTTGGCAACAATCTGCCGGTCTTTTTTATCCGCGACGCGATGAAGTTCCCGGATATGGTGCATTCCTTAAAACCGGACCCGCGAACGAATATCCAGCATCCGGACCGGTATTGGGATTTTATGTCTTTGACTCCGGAATCGACGAATATGCTCCTCCACGTTTTTTCCGACGAAGGGATTCCGGCGAGTTACCGTCAAATGAGGGGATCCGGCGTGCATGCTTTCAAATGGGTTAATGCGTACGGGAATACGGTTTACGTGAAGCTGCGCTGGGTTCCGAAACAGGGGATTAAAAACTTGTCCATGGAGGAAGCGTCGGCCATTCAGGCCAAAGACTTCAACCACGCAAGCCGGGATCTGTACGAGTCCATTGAGCGCGGCGATTTTCCGGAATGGGATTTGTACGTGCAATTACTCGATCCCGCAGATTTCGATAAGTTCGATTTCCATCCGCTCGACCCGACGAAAGATTGGTTTGAGGAGGACATTCCGTATCAGCTTGTAGGCACCATGACTTTGAATCGCAATCCTGACAACGTATTTGCCGAAACGGAGTCCGCAGGCTTTAATCCGGGCGTGCTCGTTCCGGGTATTGAGCCTTCCGAAGATAAATTGCTGCAGGGCCGGTTGTTCTCTTACTCCGACACGCAGCGCTACCGCATCGGAACCAACTACTTGCAGCTTCCGATCAACTGCCCGTTTGCTCAAGTAAACAATAACCAGCGCGATGGCGCAATGCCGTTCAAGCAGCAGCATCATGCCGTCAACTATGAGCCGAACCGGTATCAAGATACGCCCAAAGAAGAACCTGCTTACAAGGATGTTCCTTATTCCTTGACGGGAACAGCCGGGCGGGAAAAAATCGGAAAGGCGAACGATTTCGGCCAAGCGGGGCAAGTGTGGCGCCGTTACTCCAAGGAGGAACAGGAAGCCGTCATCCGCAATCTGACCGCAGACTTGAAGCAGGTAACGGAGAAAACGGTGCTTCTGGCGATCTGCAACTTCTACAGGGCGGACGCAGAGCTTGGCCAGCGGCTTGCGGACAGCCTGAACGTAGACATCTCACGCTATGTGGCACACGGCAATTAATTTTGGAAAGGGCTGCCGGTTTGTGGGATATCGGCTCCCTCCGGTCTGCACACGAACATTTGAACATGCGGTGTTTTTTAGGTGGTGAGACATGTGGCATCGTATTTGGAGAAGGCGCTCGCAAAATTGAAGAGTACCGGTGTCCGCATCACTCCGCAACGGCAAGCCATATTAGCTTATTTGCTGGAGACAATGACGCATCCGACTGCGGATGAAATTTATCGGGAACTGGAACCTCGCTTCCCGAACATGAGCGTGACGACCGTGTATAATAACCTGAAAGTCTTTATTGAAACCGGTTTGGCGAGAGAGATGACTTATGGCGACGGTGCAAGCCGATTCGATGCCGACTTGACCGTTCACTACCATGCCTTGTGCAGTGTGTGCGGCAAAATTACCGATCTCGAATTTCCGGACTTTGAAGAAGCGGTGCATGCGGCGACCGATCCAACAGGCTTCAAAGTGCAGGGTCATCGCTTGGAAGTCTACGGTGTTTGTCCCGATTGCGGAGAAGCTTGAGCTGTGGTATATTGGAAAATATGTAAAGGAAGGAGGTGAAGGTAGGATGAATCGAGAGTCTGTGAATAACCGTATTTGCCAGTTGCCCGTTGCGATGGCTGGCATCGTTCATGCATTTGTCAACGACGGGAGAAGTCTGTCCACAAATGCCCATACGGTTTCACAACTCGCGAAAAGACGCCTACCTTAACCTCAGACGGATGCATCCGAAGGTCGTAGGGAATTTTCCTGCGGCCTTTTTTGTTGTTGTCATGGAGTGCCGGGGATAGGGTCTTTCAAATATAAGGAGGATCCTTTTTATGCTGCTTGCTCATTGTCAAAATGTAAAAAAATACCACGGTGCACAGCTTGTGCTTGAAAATGTAACGTTCGAAATCCAGCGCGGCGAGCGGATTGGCCTTGTCGGCCGCAACGGAAGCGGCAAATCGACGCTGCTTCGCTTGATCGCCAAACTATCTAAGCCCGACGAGGGGCAGCTTACGGTCCGCAAAGAGATGCAGATCGGGTATCTGGCGCAAATTCCCGCCGAATGGGAAGAGAGCACGGTCTATGAAGCGCTGGCGGCAGGCTGCCGCGAAGTGCTGGCGTGCCGCGCCCGGATGACCGTGCTGGAAGAGCAGATGTCGCAGCCGGAGGCCGCCGATCAGCCGCAGCGGATGGAGCTCCTGCTGAAACAGTACGCGGAGCTGCAGGAGCGTTTTGAGCGCGAGGGCGGGTATGAACTGGACGCGCGAATCGACCAGGTTGCGGCGGGCATGGGCGTCGCGCGGGATTTTTACGGCAGAAGCTTCGCTTCCTTATCCGGCGGCGAGAAGACGAGGATCGCACTGGCGTCGCAGTTGATCGGCCGGCCGGAACTGCTGCTGCTTGACGAGCCGACGAACCATCTCGATCTGTCCGGAACGGAATGGCTCGAAGAATATTTGAGCAAATATGACGGGACTTGCCTGATCGTCTCGCACGACCGCTATTTTCTCGATCGCACGGTCACGAAAATCGTGGAGCTGGAGGATGGCGAAGCGCACGTTTACCATACGAATTACTCGGGTTTTGTCCGAGAGAAGGAAGAAAAGCTGCTGCGGCAGTTCGCCGATTATCAGGAGCAGCAGAAGAAAATCAGGAAGATGAAGGAAACGATCAGGCAGTTGATCGAGTGGGGGCGCATTGGCGGTAACGAGAAGTTTTTTCGGAGGGCCGCTTCGATGCAAAAGGCGCTGGATCGCATGGAAAGAATCAAGCGTCCCGTGCTGGACCCGAAGGGGGCCGAGTTCGATCTCAGACCGGAGGACAGATCCGGCCGGAAAGTGCTCGTTTTTGAATCCGTCAGTAAACGTTACGGAGCCGCTCCAGTGCTCGATTGCGCGTCGGGAATGCTGGAGTATGGCGAGAAGGTGATGGTTGTCGGGCGCAACGGATCGGGCAAAAGCACGCTGCTGAAGCTTATTCTCGGCCTGGAGCCGCCCGACGGCGGCACGCTAGCCCTCGGCTCCCGGGTCGACATCGGTTATTTGGCGCAGCAGGAATATCCGGGAGACCACCGCCGGACGGTGCTCGACTATTTCCGCGAGGCGGCGGGGCTGGAGGAAGGAGAAGCACGCGGCAAGCTCGCTTCGTATTTATTTTACGGAGCGGACGTGTTCAAGTCCGTCAGCACGCTTTCCGGCGGCGAATGGACGCGGCTCAGGCTGGCGCTGCTCGTGCAGCGGAAGCTGAACCTGCTCATTCTCGATGAGCCGACGAATCATATGGACATCGCGTCGAGGGAGGCGTTGGAGGATGCGCTGGAGGAGTTCCCCGGCACAGTGCTCGCCGTCACGCACGACCGTTACTTCATCAACCGGCTGTCGCAAAAAATATGGCAGCTCGACAAGGGCCGAATCGCCGTATTTCCGGGAAATTTTGACGAGTACAAGGACAAAATAAAGCAGCTCGGCGAAGGCGAAAGCGGGAGCGGAAGCGGAAGTGAAACCACCGTGCAGCATGAAAAATTGAGCCGCCCGGCGGTTTCCGCCCCTGTCGTGCGGGCCGCTGGGGGCGCGAGGCGTGAGCGCGCGTCCTCCGCCGTCGCGCCGGAGCCAAGCCGGGAGCGGCTGGAGCAGGCCATTGCGCGGGAAGAGGAGCGGCTCGCAGGCATGGACGCCCGCTTGCAGGCGTGCTCCGGCGATGCGGATGCCGAGGAGCTCGCCGCGCTGTGGGCGGAGCGGGAGGCTGCGCAGGAGAGACTCGACCGCCTCTACGAGCAGTGGATGCAGGCGGAGGAGCAGCAGTAAAAGGACCGGCGCCTAAGCGTATCGCTCGGCACCGGCCCAAAAACCCCCACGCCAGAGCCGATGGCCACAATCTACCTGGCGGTACGAAAAAAACCTGCAAAAATACATGAATTTGCGCCCTCGATACGGTAGCCGCGAAAAATTCCTGCAATTGTGCAGGCTTTTCGCCGGCATACGGGCTCAACAATCATTTTTGTTAAAAATTCCTGCAGGATTGCAGGCTTTTCGCCAAAATGATCCATTTTCGCGGGAAATTCCTGCACTTATGCAGGTTTTTCCATCGGCCGGGCCAGCGTCCGCCAAGCAGCGGCGTAACCCGCGCCAGGGAGGGTTGAGCGTGAGAGCCTGGCTCGCGCAGCGACGCCTTGCGGCGGATGGGCCAGCCCTCGGCACGCCTGGGCAGCCCCTCTCGGCAAGCTTTGGCCGAGAACCGCGTGCCGCGCGCAGCTCCCAGCGAGCGGTGTTGCGCTGCATGACGGCGGTCGGTTGACTACCGGACTTTCCAAGGCAAACTAAGCCGGCGCCTAAGCGTATCGCTTGGCGCCGACTCTTTTGCATGTTCGAGTCGAGTTCTTATTTCACTTCGAAATATTTGGCGATTTCGTCGAGCAGCATGTTGGCGGCTTTGTAACCGCCGGCCAAGTTCCAGACGACTTCGTTCACGCGAACCACTTTATTGTTTTTCGCCACTTGCAGGTTTTTGAAGAGCGGATCGTCGAGCCACTCTTTGGCTACCTTGCTTACGTCCGAAGAACCGCCGCTTTCCGTCAGGAAGTAGAACATGACGTCGCCGTCCATGTCGGGAATACGTTCTTTGGTCAGCTTTTCAACAAATTGGTCTTTATCCTGGGAAGCGGGACGCGCAAAGCCAAGCTGGCTCAGCAAAACGCCGCTGAATGTTTGCTTTTGGTAGATGCGCACTTCGGCTGCGCCGAAACGAACGATCGATATTTTCGCTGCCGTTTTGTCGCCGAGCTTGGTTTTTAAATCCGCCACGCGCTTGTCGAAATCCGCCATCACTTTATCGCCTTCGGCTTTTTTGCCTACCGCATCGGCATATAGGGCGAAATTTTTCTTCCAATCGCCGGACAGATCGGCGGCAAAGACGGTCGGAGCAATTTTGCTCAATTGGTCATAAATTTTCTCTTGGCGCACTTTGTTGCCGATAATAAGATCGGGCTTCAGCCCGGCAATCAGCTCGATATTCGGCTGCGTTTCCTCGCCAACCGCCTGAACGCCTTGCATATCCGCTTTAATGTGGTCGTACCAAGGGTCGCCTACCCACGATTTCACCGCACCGACAGGTTTGATGCCTACAGTCAGCAAAGCTTCCGTGCCCTCGTTCGTCAAAATGACGACGCGCTGCGGAATTCCTTTGACCTGCGTCTCGCCCATCGCGTGCTTAATGGTTCGGACCTCGTCGGATTTGGGCGCGGCTGCGGCCGTTGAGGCGGCGGACGGGCTTGGCGAAGCCGCTGGAACTTTCGTTTCGGCAGCGGTTCCACAGCCTGCGATTACGATCAGGATCACTGCCGCAGCAAACAGAAGATGAAGCTTCAAACGTTGAATCCGGTACAAAATGAGTTCCCCCTTAAAAATATGTGCTTAAAAGATAGGCATTGTGCTCAGAAGATAAGCATTTCTCTGTGTGTATCCGCGTTTCATGTATGGCTCAAGAATTATTTGATAACGATTCTCATTATCATTTTTAATATAAATAGCTTTCCACATCTTGTCAAGGTGAAGTGAAAATGATTATCACAATCATTGACATGACCGGCATGCGACTCTACAATAAATATGTTTGTAATAGACGGAGAGATTCAATTCGGGGGTGGACTTCTTTGGTTAACTTGCTGAACGCCAGCACGGCAAAAATCGCAGGTTTGGCCGTCGGCGCAGTACTGCTGCTTGGATGTATGCTGGCAAGCGTATTATTTGGCCTTAAGCAGTTTGATATAAAAACTCTTTGGGAAGCTTACGCTCACTTCAACGGCTCGAACGAGCATATTATTTTGATAAATACGAGAGTGCCGCGTGCGTTGATCGGGGCGGCAGTCGGCGCCAGCCTGGCGATTGCGGGCGCCATGATGCAGGTGTTGACGAGGAATCCTCTGGCATCGCCATCGATTTTTGGCGTGAACGCCGGTGCGGTTCTTTTTATCGTGCTCGGCATCGCCGCGTTCGGCTCGAATCTTACGCTCGGCAGCATGGTCTGGATTGCTTTCGCCGGAGCGGGTGCGACGGCAGTGCTTGTTTTTTTTCTCGGCTCGCAGGGACGGGACGGGTTTACGCCGATCAAATTAACGTTGGCGGGTGCGGCTGTGGCGGCGTTTGCCACTTCGGTAACATCGGGCGTCATGCTGGTCAATCAGCAGTCGCTTGACCAGGCCTTGTTCTGGCTGATCGGTTCCGTCGCGAACAGGGAGCTTCGCCATTTATCTATGGTTATTCCTTATTTGGCGGTCGGGTGGGTACTGGCCATGGCTTTATCCAAATCTTTAAATGTAATGGCGCTGAGCGATGATGTGTCCAAAGGGCTTGGTCAACGCGCGGTTCTGGTCAAAGTTATATCGGCTCTCGCGATCGTTTTGCTCGCAGGCGGTTCGGTGGCCGTGGCGGGTCCCATCGCGTTCATCGGCGTGATCGTGCCGCATCTATGCCGCTATCTCGTTGGAAATGACCATCGCTGGCTGCTGCCTTACTGCGGGATCTCCGGGGCATTGCTGCTTGTCGTTGCCGACCTGGCTTCCAGGTTCATCCTAATGCCCAAGGAAGTTCCCGTCGGCGTAGCTACAGCGCTTTTGGGCGTACCTTTCCTCATCTACGTAGCAAGAAGGAGGAACTATGCTTAGACAGGCAGCGAATTCAAACGGCATATCGAATATAATAGACCGCAAGCGCAGAAAAGGTCTGCTCATGATCGGCGTGCTTCTCGCCGTCACCGTCATGCTGTCGGTCGTCAGCTTGTCCCTGGGCAGCGTGCGCATACCGATGGGCCAAATTATTAAAGTTTTGTTGGGCGATACCAGCGACGGCAATGCGCTTATTATTTTGCAGTTTCGGCTGCCCCGGCTCACGGCGGCTATCCTGATCGGCGCGGCACTGGCGATGGCCGGGGCCATCATGCAGGGCGTCATCCGCAATTCCCTCGCTTCGCCGGATTTGATAGGCGTAACGGGAGGAGCGTCTGTAGCCGTTGTCGCTTTTATGACTTTGACGGCAAGCAAATACAGCATTCATTGGGTGCCTGTCATTGCTATTGCGGGAGCATTCGCTTCCGCGGCATTAAACTACGTGCTGGCCTGGAAAAAAGGGCTGTCCACATTCAGGCTTGTCCTGATCGGCCTGGGAATTTCAACGGCGATGGGGGCGCTGACGACGTTTTTGCTCATTAGCGGTCCATCGTTTTTGGCCGCCCAGGTATTGAGCTGGATGACGGGAAGCGTCTACGGGACGAACTGGAAGCATGTTGCTGCGCTCGCCCCTTGGCTGGCCGTATTCATACCGCTATCCTGTGTGTACGCCCACAAGCTGAACGTGCAGGCGCTGGGTGACGGAATCGCGCTTGGCCTGGGCAGCCGCATGCAGATGGACCGTTTTCTGCTGCTGCTGTTCAGCGTCTCCCTGGCCGGCGTTGCGGTCGGCATCGCCGGAACGGTTTCGTTCGTCGGCCTGCTTGCCCCGCACATGGCCCGCAGGCTTGTAGGAAGCGACTACCGGCTGCTGCTGCCGGTATCCGGCTTCGTCGGCGGGCTGATCCTGCTCCTGGCGGATTTGGCCGGGAGAATGCTTTTCCAGCCGCTGGATATTCCGGCGGGCGTATTTACGGCAGGCATCGGCGCGCCGTTCTTCTTGTATCTTTTGTACCGACGCCGCTAAAAGCGCGCGCTGCAAGTCAGGGCTGTCCAACAAGCGGCATAAGCCGCCGAAGGGACGGCCCCTTTTTTTGGCGGAACGGGCCCGGAAGTTCCGCGTTCCGGTGCCGGAGCAAAGCCAAAGGGGCCGTCGACCGCCGTCGTACGGCGCAGCACCGCAGGCTGGGGCTGCGCGCGGTGCGAAGCGAAAACACTGGCCCGTTAGGTCATCATCGGCCACTGCGCAGAAAACTTGCGAAAACTCTCATGACGCCGCGGATGTCGCCCCACAGAATGAAAATAATCAGGTCTACTGTGTTCTATTTTTCTGCAAATCTCAGGCTGCCCAAAAACCCCTCCGCGTCGGAGGTGACAACCACAATCTGCCTGGCTGCACGAAGAAAACCTGCAAAAATACATGAATTTGCTCACTTGATCGCTGGCCACGAACAATTCCTGCAAAAGTGCAGGCTTTTCAGAGGGGACACGGGCTCAGGTTCACTTTCAGCAAAAATTCCTGCACTTTTGCAGGCTTTTCGCCAAAACAAGCCGATTTCATAGAAAAAGCCTGCACTTTTGTACGAATAGATCGCAGCGGGCCTGATTTTCATTCTATGTGGTGACGTTTATGACGTCATGGGAGTTTTTGCACGTTTTGCGGGCCACCCGCCGCCGAGGAGGAGGGGAAGGAGGAGGAAGCCAAACGAACCTTCGCGTTCTTTTAGGCAGGTGGCGTTATTGCGGCGATTTCATAATATAGTAGAATCGATGGGGCAGTTTTATTTTTATGCCCGTTTTTTTGATAGTGAAGGAGTGGCGAAGGGTGAGAAGTTCTTTCAAAAGCCAATTAACGCATGAGGATATTCAAAAAATTATCCGCAATTGCTTCGGGTGCGGGGCTGTCGAAGCGAGGGAGCTGTCGGACGGATGGGCCAACACGGCATATGCGGTTACTCGGGACGACGGGGAGACGGTTATTTTGAAAGTGGCTCCGGCGCAGTCGATGCGGGTTATGCGATGTGAGCAAAATATGATGAAGACCGAAGTATCGGTCCTGAAACTGCTGGCTAAATTGAATGCGCTGCCAATCCCCGCGGTGTACGGACATGACGATTCGTGCAGCCTGATCGCCTCCGAATATTTTATTATGCAGCGCATTCAGGGAGAGCCCTACAGCAAAATCAAAGCGGATTTGACGCAGCAGGAACAAGAGGCTGTCGAGCATGAAATCGGCGTCTGCAACCGGATCATAAATGAATACCGCGGTCCCGGGTTCGGCTATTATGCGCAGGAAGAGCGGCTGAGCGCTTCTTGGGCCGACGCTTTTTACCGGATGTTCAGCGATGTGCTTGCCGACGGGCGGGATGCGGGGGTGGAGCTGCCCAGACCTTACGGCGAAATCGAGCAAATCGCCAAAAGCAGTCTTGACGTCCTGCAGGAAGTGCAAACGCCGAGCCTGATCCATTGGGATTTGTGGAACGGAAACGTGTTCGTGCAAGACGGCCGCATCTCGGGCATCATCGATTTCGAAAGAGCGTTATGGGCCGACCCGCTGATGGAGCATTATTTCAGCCATTTTGAACAGTCGGCGGCGTTTGAAAAAGGCTGCGGGATGTCCGTCCAAACACCGTCCCAGCGGGAGCGCAGAGCATTGTACGATCTTTATCTGGATCTTGTGCTGTGGATTGAATGTGCCTATCGGCAGTATGAAGACGACAACCACCGGAAATGGGCTTATGAAAATTTGGAGGCGGGCCTGCAAAAGTTTCAAACGGGCCGGCCGGGCAGGTAACCGTATTTCAGCTTTGTATTTGTAGCCAAAAAGGTTACAATTAAGCCGTAAGCTGCAACACCAACATTTTTCCGCTTGAAGGAGGCATTTTACCTTGATTCGAATTTACCCGGCAGCGTCGCGCAGCGGCATCGATCTCGGATGGCTGACCAGCCACCGCAATTTTTCGTTCGGCGATTATTTTGATTCGGACAATACGGGCTTCGGCGTCATGCGGGTATGCAATGATGACGATATTGCCGCCGGCCGAGGCTTTGGGCCGCATCCGCACAGCGATATGGAAATCGTCACCATCGTGCTCAGCGGACAAATCAAGCATGAGGACAGTCTCGGCAATGTGGCCGTGACCGGCGCGAACGGCGTGCAAAGGATGACCGCAGGCACAGGCGTCATTCATGCGGAATACAACGCTTCCGATACGGAGCCGTTGAGTCTTTTGCAATTATGGTTCATGCCTTCAGAGCGCGGGCTGACGCCATCTTTTGAAACGAGCACGTACGAAGCGGAGCGGCTGCAAAACGCTTTGCTGGCGGTTGTGTCGCCCGAAGGGTCGGAGCATGCGTCCCGCATTCATCAGGACATGACGATTTATTTGAGCAGATTGGATCGGGAGAAAGAGCTTGCGTTCCGGCAGGAAGAAGGCCGCAGGGTATTTTTCTTTACGATTGAAGGCAGCGTGAGCGTGAATGGGAACCTGTTGGACAAAAGGGACACGGCGCGCATTGAATCAGAGTCCTCGTTGACAATTAAAGCGAGCGAAGACAGCTTTTTTATGCTGATCGATCTTCCGTAATGAGGGGGGAACATCTATGAAGGAAACTTTTTTGATCAAACATGCGGTCGGAGGCAGGACTTTTATCGATTCGGGAAAGCAGCCCGTCCGCTATGACATTCAAAAGGAAGGGGAAGGCTGGACGTTTGCCGTGACGGCGCCGGAGGATTCGGCCATGGAAGAGCTTTTGAAGTGGAAGGACGAACTGAACGTGTTCGTGTTTCAAGAGTTCGACGACCAGCCTACCCGCAAAATATGGTATTACGTCAAAGAAGGGTCCGTACATTATTCGGCAGAGTCGGGACAGCTGGTTTTCGCGGCGGACTCCAGAATTGAATACGTGCCGGATCGGTTTAGCGGTAATTTTTAGACATGGGGCAATGAGAACTGCCATGTTCGGGGTGGGAGCGGGTTTCACGCCTCGGTTTAAAGGCGGCGCCGCAACCGTTCGTTAAGCCGTTTGACTAGCCGAAGGTGTATACTGAAATAACTGCAGATTTCAGGCTGTTGGGTACCCCCGAGCCGGAGCCGGTTGCACAATCTGCCTGCTTGCACGAAGAAAACCTGCAAAAGTACAGTTTTTGCTCGATGGATACGCCGGCAACGAAATATTCCTGCAAATGTGCAGGCTTTTGGCAGCGAATATGGGTTCAGATTCATTTTCGCCAAAAATTCTTGCACAATCGCAGGCTTTTCGTCAAAATAGGGCATTTTTATGGAAAAAACCTGCACTTTCGCAGGTTTTTCCACTGCCAAGCCGCCTTGTCCACCCGTCATGCAGCGCAGCACCGCGCGCTAGGAGCTGCGCCCGGTGTGTTGCGCTGCAACTCGTGCAGGAGAGGCGTGGGTTGGGGAAGAACGGCGGCGCCCTCTCCGGTTTCCTCTGCCCCGTCGTTTTATCACCAAGCTGATTTTTGCATGGTTTACTACACGTTAATAGGGATGCACCTCTCCAATGTACGGTTTTCTCAGCGGCCAGACTTTTGCAAGTTTTCTGCGCATTGCTGTTGATGGTGCCAGCTTTAGCCATGGGTTTATCGAGCCAACTTCCGGTCGTGTTCCGGAAACGTAAATAGACCGTCCTGCCCAAGGATGAGGTGCGGCCATTATGCCGGGGAGCCGGCTGCAACCGATAACAGCATTTCTCCAGCCTTCGACGGTGAGAAAAAGCACCCGTAGGGCACGGGCAATCCAGTCGAGTTTTTCATGAGCTCGCGAATTTGATATGATTGTAAGCAACGAGGTGTAAATATTTATGAAAGCTTGCTTCATGCACGATCAGAGTCAACTCATCGAAGAAGCTTCACAGTTCATACAGGAATGTTACGGAGAGCTGGGAAAATCGGCGCAAGACGTCGAGCGGCGCATTCGGGAAATTAGCCGGGATGTGTCCGAAACTGGCTGCTACACGCATACGGAGGAGGAGTTGAAGCACGGGGCGAAAATGGCCTGGCGCAACAGCAACCGCTGCATTGGCCGGCTGTTCGTGGATACGCTGCAGGTGATTGACGCCCGCGAGGCCGACACGGAGGAAGCGGTTGCGGATGCGCTGCTTCGCCATATTGAAACGGCGACGAACGGCGGCAAAATCCGGCCTATGATCACCGTTTTCAGGCCGTCGGCAGACCCTGGGGGGCCGATTCGCATCCGCAACGACCAGTTGATCCGTTATGCGGGCTACGAAACGGAATCCGGCATCGTCGGGGATCCGATCTCCCTGCGCATCACGGCCCTGTGCCAAGCGCTGGGCTGGAAAGGGCCGGGCACGCACTTCGACGTGCTGCCGCTTGTCGTGCAAATCGGGGAGCGCGAGCCGCGTTTGTTTGAAATTCCGCGCGACCTGGTGCTGGAGGTGCCGCTTGTTCATCCGGATATTCCCGGCTTCGCCGATTTGCGGCTGAAGTGGTATGCCGTGCCGTTCGTGTCCAATATGCGGCTGGAAATCGGCGGTTTGCACTATACGGCGGCGCCTTTCAACGGATGGTACATGGGCACGGAGATCGGCGCGAGAAATTTGGCCGACACGCAGCGCTACAACATGCTGCCAAAGGTCGCTGAAGTGATGGGGCTCAGCACGCGCAAAGAAGCTTCGCTCTGGAAGGACCGGGCGCTCGTCGAGCTGAACGCGGCTGTGCTGCATTCGTACCAGCAGATCGGGGTCACGATCGTGGACCACCATACGGCCGCCCAGCAGTTTATGCGGTTCGAGGACAAGGAGCGGCAGGCGGGGCGCGACGTTACGGGGGATTGGACTTGGCTGATTCCGCCGATGTCTCCGGCGGCGACGCATATTTTCCACCGGGGCTACGACAATGTGGAGAAGAAACCGAACTTTTTTTATCAAAATGATCCGGCGGAGCCGCACTGCCCGCATGGTTGAACAAAGAAAACCCCGCCGGGGAAAACGGCGGGGGACGCGAATTATTTCAACGAGCTCACCTGCAGCAGGTGGGCTGTTTGTGCTTTCTGGAAATGGGTGAACGTGAACAGGAAATCGTCTTTGTAATAGCTGTTCGTGTACGCGCCGCCATCGGCGGGAGCTTGCAGTTCCATCACCCGGTAGCCTTCGTCGTTCGGCTCGGTGCGCTTCTTGATCGTCTCGATCGCAGGCTGCAGCACCGCAAGCGGTTTGCTGCCCCAGATCGCGAGGGAGGTGACGACGGCCTCCTTCGGGTTGTCCTTGGAAGGCTCTACCAGCAGCGACATCTGGTAGCCGGGATAGCTCATCAGCAGCTTCACGGGTGCTGATGCATCCGGGCCGGCCGCCGGCGCGGCTGACGCGGCCGGCATGGCGGCGGCTTCGCCGGCNAGGCTCTACCAGCAGCGACATCTGGTAGCCGGGATAGCTCATCAGCAGCTTCACGGGTGCTGATGCATCCGGGCCGGCCGCCGGCGCGGCTGACGCGGCCGGCATGGCGGCGGCTTCGCCGGCAGCGCCGCCGGAATCCGCGGAGGCGCTTGCGGCCGCCTCCTGGCCCGCGAGGGTGACGCTGATATCCTGCAGCGTCACCTCGGCCGGCTTGCCCAGCAGGTCTTCGACCTTCTTGCTGGGCAAGCCGATAAAGCTTTGCAGGCTGATGCGGCCGCCTGCAAAAAAGCTTTTGACCAGCGGCGCGCCGTCCGCGTCGAATAAAGTGCCGATGCCGTCGTAGACGCCGGCTTTGAACTGGCCCTGATAGACGAGCTTGCCGGCTTCGTCATAGGCTTCGCCGGCGCCGTTCAGCGCGCCGCTCTGGAACGTGCCTTTGAAACGCTGCACGCCCTGCTCGTCGAAAGCAGCGCCTTCTCCGCCATACTTGCCCACGAGAAACTGGCCTTTGTATTTCATTAGGCCGCTAGGGTAATACTCGGTGCCCTCGCCGGAATAGCGGCCGTTTTTGAAACCGCCCTCGTAGATGAGCAGCCCTTTGCCGTCGAACAGCTTGCCGGCCCCATTGTATTCGCCGGCGGCGAACTCGCCTTCGTACAGGGCGGTGCCCGATGGTGAGAACAGCTTGCCCGCTCCGTTGTACAGTCCGGCGTTAAAAGCGCCGTCATACTGAATGTCGCCGGCCGGCGAGAACAGTTTCCCGGCTCCGCCGAACTTGCCGTTTTGAAATTCGCCGATGTAGCGCACTTTTTGCTCCCCGTAGTAAAGCGTTCCCGCGCCGTTAAAAGCGTCTCCGGCAAAAGCCCCCTTATACAGCATGCCGCCCTGCTCGTCGTACAGCGTGCCGCTGCCCGATTTTTGGCCTTTATCAAAATCCCCTTCATAGATCAGCGTGCCGCCGGGGCTGTAGAGCTTGCCTTTGCCGGCATAAAGCCCGTCCACCAGCTCGCCGACATACCGGGACTGCCGGTTCGCATCGTCGCTGACCACCTTGGCCGGGCCGGAGTAGGCGGACAGCTTCGGGGTATTTTCCTGGAGAACCGGCAGGCGGTTCAGCCATTTGTTCACGATCGCCGGAGGCTGGATGAAGATGAAGTATATAAGGACTAGAACAAACAAGACGATGAAGAGGAGCAGCCTTTTGGAAACGTAGTAGGAACCTATCAATACATAGTTTTTCAGTGAGGTTTCGCGGGTTTGCAGCATTTGCCGCAAAAACTGCTGCGATTTGGCGATCGCCATGGCAGGCAGCTTGCCGACGACCGCCAGCCATTTGAGCACGTGTCCCAGGAAGGGGGCTACGACAGGTTTCAGCACTTTTTCCACAGTTTTGACCGGCTGGATCTCCAAGCTTGTTCACTCCTCCGAATTAGGTAAAATCAAGGGACTTGTATGGTCATTTGTCCCGGCTGCTGGATTTGAATGACGCCGCCCCAGTTGCACATGCATTTGGAAGTATTGCCCAGTGCGGGCATATTCGCCACAAGCACCGTCGGCGATCCGGGAGCCCATGGCGCAGCAGTGACGGGCACGCAGGGCATCGGCGTCATCACGCCGAAACTGGCGGCAGTAGCGGCCGCTACGGTCGGATTGGCCATGGAGTTGCACATGCCGAAGGGCAAAATGTTCACCATAGGCTTGTTGTCCATAATATTCGCAATGGGCATCGAGGTCATGACGCTATTGACCGGAAGCACCATCAGCGAGCTTGGGCTGGCGCCGAACGAACATTGGAGCATCGCTCCTCCGCATACGAGATTTCCCATGTCGATCTCTCCTCTTGACATATAGTTTCATAGTACTAGAAAAAAATGCCGTCAGCAACGGATTACCGGATTCGAGTTGGCGGAAAGCGAGCTGTTTTTATATTTTCGTCATCGTATGACAAGTTATTGTGGAAACATAATGAACTTGGTACCAATTTTTTATATATAATGGTTGTAATTATATGGGCCGAATAGGAAATCATCGAAGGAAGTGGGTTCGGTGGCAAGGACGTCTAATATTGATCCAATAGGCCCGCTTTCTCTCATCGGCGGAACCGTATGTATACCGATTGCAGCGGTTTGTAATAGTCAGGCAAATGGTGACACGGCGTTCCTGAACGGACCACCCAAAGCATAGCGTTCAGCATCTGCCGGTTGTCCTTGGCAGGTTGTCAACCTTGTGGTTCCGTTCGGGGGGGGAGGATATCAATGATTTGTTCCCATTGATTGTCGTGTATCTTGCTGATTTCTGCACTATCGATAGCACGTCCGACAAGCAATTGTTGATGGGAGATTTTCTACCGTTTGTAACTTAGTGCTTCTATGTAACAGGTCTCAATTCATGGAATTACAAAAAGTTCAATCACTTATCATACGATTTTTATTACTGAATGAGTAAATAGATATGCAAATAAACGTTATCATGTACAATAAAAGTATACATACTGAGAAAGACAAACTATTGTTCGGAAGTAGTTTGGAGCTGCCGATTAGGTACTGATCTAACTTTAAGTGCGGGAAAAATGTAAACTTATACCATGGGTCGTTAGTAAATAATAGTGTTGATACAGCCCCACTTACCCATATCAATATAGAGATAATTATGCCTACTGTAACTTTTCTAAAGATGCAAGCAAACATGAAAGAAATTAATGAGATAAATATAATTGATACAAGTTGTGACAAACTCATTAAGATTACTTGACCTAGCAAATTAACAATTATAAATTGTCCGTCCTTAGCTATAACATCGTAAATGTCATTATGTACTGATGGAAAAACAATTGAACCAATAACAATTGATGTTACTAGCAATAATAGGATGAAAAAAGTACTAATTAGAGCTATTGTCGCCAATTTCGAAACCAATATTTTCCATCTTCTGAAAGGGCTGATGAGCAGCATCATTATAGTTCCGCTTGTATATTCCTCAGCGATAATAATCGAGGCTTGTGCTATCATATAAATAGTTAGTACACCTGAATTCGACATAACTTTATAAACATATTTCCATGTCCCCCAGTAATCACACGGAATATCTTTTTGCTTACAAAACATTTCTAATTGATTCGTTGATTGTTTGTTATCCAGGCCTTGGAGGTCCGTACTTTGATTATCTCCAAAATTGATTTCTTGACTTTGATTGACCCATAAATGCACGTTACTTTCAGCATCATGTTTTATTGCTAATATTGCAAAAAGAATCGAAATGATTACAAACGTTAACGTCCTTGTTCTAAAAAAGTTTTTTTTCAGCTCGTTTCTCAACAGGTGAACTTGTTGTTTAAATATTCTCATAATCAGCCCCCTACCACATTAATAAATCGTTCTTCAAGAGTCTCACGAATGGGTATTAATCCTTGAATAATTACATCATTATTACTAAATTGTGTCATCAAAAGTGGTAGCAAATCCGTTCTAACTTCGACAACAAAATCTAAGTCATTCCTCTCCAAAACTTTGCACGAATGTTGATCAAAAATCTCATTTATTACATTTAATTTCGTACTTTGATTAAATTGAAATACATAGTGAGAAATTTTCATACTTAATGACTTAACATCTTCTACAGCCCGAATTTCACCCTTGTTTATAATCACAACTCGATCACATATTGTTTCTAATTCGCTAATTGAATGACTGGTTATCAAAATCCCCATATTCCGTTGAACTGAACAATCTTTAATAATTCTTTTTAATTCTTGCACACCCATAATGTCTAAGCCGTTTGTAGGCTCATCTAAAACCAATAACACAGGTTTATTTAACAACGCTACAGCAATAGCAAGTCGTTGATTCATTCCAAGAGAATAAAATTTTACTTTTTTATTTATATTTTCCTCTAGACCAACTAATTTGATAATTGAATTGATTTCGGTTTCGTTAGAGCCCTTATAATTTTGAAGCTGAATATTTTTATACCCTGTTGTGAACTTATAAAATCTGGGTTTTTCTAGTACAGCACCCACATCGTTAATAGCCTCTTCAAAATCATTACTTATTTCTTTGCCATTAATTATGAGTGATCCCTCAGAAATTCCGGTTATACCCAAAATCATCTTTAGAAGTGAAGTTTTCCCGGCGCCGTTAGGACCAATTAACCCAACTACTTCACCTCTTTTAACCTCGAAACTTACATTATTTATAATATAGTTCTTTTTTATTACTTTACTTAATTGCTTAATTTCTAAAGCATTTTTTCCTACCATAGGCCCCTCCAAATTATTGGTTTTATTCATAACTAAAAAACCAAATTAAATTACATGAAATTCTAAAATTTAAAACGATTAAAATCTATTTTTTTGAATTCATTGATCATTTTTTCATCTTCGTATTCATCTTCAAATTCACAATTAATATTTGTTAAATAATTCCTCCTTAGTGAGAAAGAGTCCCTCTCGCAACAATAATTTACTTCTTCTTTCAATAGATTAAACAGGGTTACAAAATCAATCCCTAATCGATTAAAATTGGAAATTATTGACTCGTACTCTAAATCATTCAAGCACAATTTAACTGTATTATCTATCGCATTAATATGCATTAGGTCCCTGTTATTCTCGTAATCTCTCAATATTAGGTAATTATAGTTTTTTTTCATGTACATAACCGCATCTTTATCAACAATTACAGGGAAAGGAAAATTTTTACGAACAATTAAATCAGATATATTTTTTATTTCATCTGTTTTACCAAGAATTCTGCAGGGCGAAAAAGGGTCATGGGACTTTAAAGGCAATGTATTAGAACCCCAACTTTTATTAATAACAATGAAAAAGGTACCCTTGAAGATATACCTTGCATATAAGGTAATATCATCTTTTAATAATTCAACACAATATGGAACCCCGCTAACTTTGCAATATTCAGTTTTCCCATCAATAGTGCTATCACTCGATAGAACTTTTTTTTCTATCTCTAAGAAGTAGCGTTTTAGATTTATATCAATATTTTTAATTCCTGCTGGATTTGTTCGACTATTATGATCATATACAAAATCTGAATACACTGAATCAATTTTATGTCTTACAGGCAGTATTCTCATATAATTACTTTCTGTGAATATCTCATCAAGCGATTCAATAAAATTTGTTGTAATTTCTTCGTTCGATAACGTTATACTTTTGAAACCCTCTACATTATAATTATGTTTTTCTTTCAATTTTTTAACTAATTCTTGATTTTCATCTTCTTTATGAAAGTGCAATGAAAATATATTGCTTATCATACAAATCTCTTCAAACAAGCATTTTGTAGCCATAACGTCCTGTCCCTTGTATTCATAGAATCGATACATATCATCACACACTCTCTCTTTGGAAAAGTAGTTACCCCATTATATAATACCAAATTCAATATTCTGGGGTAACTACTAATTTTTAAGCGAATATTAGTGCTATCCAACCATAATTAACAATTATGCTAACAACCCAAGTAATTACGGCGGCAACGGCAGAAGCTACAATAGCAAAACCTAGATATTCAGCAATCTGATCAGCTATGCTTGATAATTGACTGAAGAAATTCTGGAGAGCAGTAGTAGGGTTTTGCCCACAATATTGATAATATTTGCCGCTTTTGCTTTCATAAAATTTATAACAACCTCCATCTTTCCACACATGTACATTAAGCACGTGTACATATCCCGCCAAAGTCCACGCGTTTATATTCACGTGCGATACATATCCATATCCAAAGTTGCCCATGTGCCAGTTAGATACTTCAACCTTATATAACAATGTATCTTGTTGGAATCTTGTTTGATAACCAACATCTCCAGGGTCTTGTCCAGATGCTGCAAATGCTGATCCAGAAAATGAGAACAATATTACTGTAAGCATTAAAGTGAGAAGACCTGTTTTTAGAAGCTTTTTCATGATTTTTCCTCCATTTTTTCATTTTTTAGAATCATAAATTACAGCTTGTCACCATTTATTCGTTGTCCCAAATGAAAATTAGTATCCCTAACTTGTTCTTTATATCAAATTGGCGATTCAAGACGTAAATTGCCACTTGAATAAGATGCTATTGGACTTAATTTCAAATGGGTCCTTATTTTATCACCTCGAATCATTATTTTTTTGGATTACCAAACAAATCAGCAAAACCCTTTTTATTCCTTTAATTTACTTAAATTGGTAATCCAATTATTGGTATTATATATCTAAAATACTCATTTATTCAATATAAAAGTAGTTAATAAAGGTTCGCTAATAAATCCGCGCTACTTACTTTGCAGTTAAATGTTCACGGAACAAATGAGACCTCAATGGTATTGCGAAGACTGTTGTTCATGACCACGACGGAAACTGTAGGAGAATTTCGACATAAAAAAGGCCCTTAGGAGAAAATCCTAGGGCGTGTTTTCAAAGCTTAAGCCAGCCAGATCATGGAAGAAGCCAGCTTTAAAAAAGCAACAAAGCTACAGGATAAATTATCATACCGAGTTGTCATACGGCGGTTATGCTTTAGTTTGTTGAACTAGCATTTGACCAAATGGCGCTTCTTGAACAACCACCAGTCGGTTGGACGTTGTGATGTTCGCGGTTGGGAATGATGGCATGTGCCTGTTTCTCTTCCAGTAAGGCAAAGATCTTATCCGTGTCATAAGGGATTATCTCTAGCTCTATCAAAAGGTCTTCACTTTCTCAACAGTCTGTGATTTCAGAATGTGCATGTTACCCCGTTCAAATATTCCATCATCCCGAATAAAGCTCGAACCCTCCCGCCGGATTCGAGTTTTTTTATCATTTTTAGCTAAAAGAGGAGTGCCGCAAAAGGTAGATATATTGTACTATGGAATTAGAGTTTTTGAGCGGAGGGATTCAGTTTGTTACTTGCCAAAGTTGTCAGGGCGGGGCTTGTTCTGCTGCTGGTCGCCGGTTCGCCGGCGGTTAGCCTGGCTCCGCGGGCATTAGCCGCGTCCGTCAAGGCATTGACGATGCAGGAAGCCGTCGATCAGGGGCTGAAGATCAGCCCGCAGATACGCGATGCGAAGACGGATGTACAAAAGAAGCGGATCGAGCTGGAGCAGGCGCAGCATGCGGTCAAGGCGGAGGAGGCGAAGGCTTCGGGACTTTTTGCCAAGCCGCGCAACTTGAGCCAGGATTTGAACACGCGGATGAAAGTGCCGGAGGCGAAGAAGCAGCTGTACGTGGCCCAGGAGACGTTGAGGCAGGCTGGGATCGAGGTCACATTTGATGTCGAAAAGGCATATTTGCAGGCCTATCAGGACGCGGCGGGCGAGGAGGCAAGCCGGCAAAAAGCGGAAGGCGCCAAAAGCGCCGCCGATGCGGTCAAGACGAAGCGGAAGTACGGCCTGGCGAAGCCGGAGGAACAGGAAGCGGCGGATAAAGCGCTTGAGCAGTCGGCCTCGGACTACAAGCAGGCGCAGCTGACCGCCAAAGCGAGCCGTCTGGCGCTCGGCGGGAAGCTTGGCCTGGACATGGAAAACAAGGTGCAGCTCTCTTTTCAGCCGGATTACGGTGATCTGAGCGAGAAGCAGCTTCCCGTCTATATCGGCGCCGCGCAAAAAACGTCGCTCAGCCTGCTCCAGGACGCCGCCGACCGGCGTCTGGCGGATCAGAAGCTGGATGCGGCCCGCGATCTGTACAGCTCCAAGTTCGGCGCGGCGCGAATGAAAGTGATGGACGGCATGTACAAGGCGCAGGACATCGATATGGAGCTTTTTTTGGCGGGTTATGAGACGACACTGGAGCGGGTGAAGCAGGATTGGGAAGGGTATTTCATGCTGCTGGGCTTTATTCCGATTCCGAAATCGCTGCTGCAGGGCGAGTATGACGGTCTGCGCTACCTGGACGACCTGCGGGATGCGCTTCCGATCGCTACGATGGAGCAGAATAAGGCGGTGCTGAAGGAAAAAGAAAGCCGCAACAGCGTTATTGCGGCGGTCCGGCAATCGTATTTGGAGGCCAAGGGCGCCGAGGAAAGCTACGCGCAGGCGCTGCGGGACAAAGACAAAGCCGCAAGCGATCTCGACAAAGCCGGCCAAAAGCGCAAGCTGGGGCTGATGGCCGAAAGCGAGCTGCAGGCTTACAAGGACGCCGCCGTCAAGGCTGACGGCCAGGTGCTGTCGGCGCAAATCGGCTACAGGCTGGCGCTGGACAAGCTGAACGCAGGTACGGGAGGGGCCGTCGAAAGGACAGTCAAACCGGGAATTCTTCCCTATAAAGAAATCGACGACGGTCTGGCCGCAGTCAAGCCGGAGAAGCCGCAAGCGCCTTCCGGGACTTGGCGGATCAAGCCTGCCGTAGGGCCGCTGCTTAGCGACTTGAGCCTCACCGTCAATAAAAAGCTGGGCGCTGACGAATACGCGGTGTTTACGAAGGAAGGCAAGGCGGTCGGCAAGCGGGCGAAGATCGGCAAACCGGTCCGCTATTTGACGCTTATGTTCAGCAAACCGGACGATCTGAAAGTCGTTCTGTACAAAAAAGGGCAGGCCGTCGGCGAATCACCGCTTGCGGGCGACGGCAGCTCGGGCACGCTGGCGGTCGTTCCGCCGGCGGATAGCGGCGCACCCCCGGCGCAAGCGGACGACGGCGGCGGCTCGGGAACCGCCATCATCGGTTCCTATCAAATCCGTCTGGACGCGCTGACGCCCGCGGCCTACAACGCCGCTGCGGCGACGATGGCGAAGTCGGGGCAGGGGATGTTTTTTAAAGCGGATGAGCCCGGGGCGGTCTGGTTCGGCATGGACAATGCCGTAGACCCGGGGGCGATAGCCGGTCCGGCAGGCAGCGCCGCGCTGTCGAAGGAGCAGGCGGCCGCTTTGAAGGTGACCGTGGAAATCGCACAGCCGGGAGCCATCGCTTCCAAAGAAACGCCTGAGCAGCTGCAGAAGGAGATCGATGCGCTGCAGGCGGACAAGGCGAAGCTGGAGACGGCAAAAAACACGGCAGTAGCGAGCCAAAAGCTGGCGGAAATCGCCGACCTTGCGGTGCAGCTCAAGGACGCGGAGGCGCAGATCGCCATGCTGGAGGCGCTGCGCAAGGGAGACAGCGGGGCAGCTCTGCGGCAGATGGAGCTGGTGAACAATCCGGACGCGCTCATTCAGGCGCTGGCCGCGGAGGGCGAGACCCCGCCCGGAGGCGGCGGGGCGGGCAGTGGCGGCGATAAGGCCAGCGAGGATCGGCTGGCCGAAGAAGCCGCGCTCCAGCAGAAGAAGCTGGAGCAGGCGATCGCCGCGGGCGACGCCAAGGCGGCGGCAGCGCAGCTGCAGCAGCTTCTGGCGGCGCAGGCGCGGCTGACGGATGTGCAGCACGGCACATCCGAAGGGCTGGCTACGCTGGGAGAAGCGAAGCACAAGCTTGCGGCTGCGCTGGGCGAAGCGCAGGCGCAGCAGGACGCGGAGCGGGTCGCGACGCTGACCCGCTCGGGCAAGGCCGTCGACGAGGCGATCGCGTCGACGGAGAAGGAGGCGCTGTTCGCCCGGCTCGGCGCAGCGGAGGAACTGCTGGCTGCGCTTCAGGGCGCCCAGCCGGAGCCGCCGCCGGGCGGGGCGCAGCAGCAAGCGGAGCTTGCGGTCCGCCAGCAGGAGGAGCAGCTGCTGGCGCAGATCAAGCAGAAGGAAGCGGACAAGTACACGCCTGAGCAAATGCAGGCGCTCTCGGACGCTTCCGCGGTCATCGCGGCGGATGCCTCCGCTGCGGGCATGGACGCGCAGATTTTTTCCGCGCAAAACGTGATTTCTCCAGATTTATCCATCCAATTCGTGGTTCCTCCTGTTATAATAAGCGGGAAAGCCTTTTTGCCCGTCAGGGCCGTGTCCGAATCGTTCGGAGCGGCTGTGGACTGGGATGCGGACAGCAATACCGTGACCGTAAGCACGGAGTACACGACGGTAACTTGCACGATAGACAGCGCAGCGGCTTATATGGACGGCAAACCGGTGGAGATCGATGCCCCGCCCGTACTTTTGGCAGGACGAACTTACGTTCCGCTGCGTTTTATTTCAGAATCGCTGGGACTTGACGTGGATTGGAATGCGTCTGCACAAACCATCCGGATAACGAGGGGATAACGAACGATGAAGAAGTCTATCGCGGCCTTGCTGCTCGTCCTGCTGCTCCTGGCGGCGGCGGGAGTCTACTTGTACGATCAGCGGGCGATGCTGGAGGAAAGCCCTTTTCAGAAAAGCAAGCCGTTCGACGGCTTATCCAAAGCCGTTGCGGATGTACATAACAATCTGTATGTCATCGACAATGCGAAAAAAATGATCCACAAGCTGGACAGCGCGGGAGTGCTGCAGTATTCCATTTCCAGCGACGTCGGGAAAAACGGGGAAGTTTACAGGTTCAACGATATGGCTGCCGATGACCGGGGCTACCTGTACGCGATCCGTACGCTGCTCGATCCTTACGGACTCACGGTCAAATCCGAGCAAATCGTCAGGTATATGCCCGACGGGCAGTTTGACCGCAGCCTGTTCACGGAGGAATACAACGACTCTGACAACAAACGGTACCGGATCGGCAGTTTGCGAAATGTGCAGATCAAGGACGAGACGCTGTACTTTTTTAACGATGAAGAGAGCAGCTTGGCGCTGTATCAGGTTCCCGTCGGAAGCGATGAGCCGAAGCGGGTCTACACGGTCAAGCTGCCGGAGCATAAATACGTGTCCGAAGCGGACGGCTGGCAGCCCGGACAGATTTATTACACAACGCGCAGCGGAGAGATTTACCGGGCGTTCGAAGACGGGCGCTCCGAGCTGGTGTATCCTGTGCCGGGCGTCGACCGGACGCGCCGGAACTTCCCCGAGAGCTTTCACATCGATCAGCAGGGAAGGCTCGTTTTTATCGATTTTACGGGCAAAATGATCAGCAGGCTCGACCCGAACCATCCTTACGTTCTCGAGGCTTTGCTTACGGAGAAAAAAGCGGCGGACAGCGGCTCGGGCATCGTCTTCACGGCCACGATGAATAGCGTTTCCCCCGACGGGAGCATGGTCATTGTGGAGGCGTCGCAGATCAACCGGCTGCTGCCTGACGGCACGCTCACTCCCGCATTGACGGAAGCGGCGCTCGGCAAGTCCCTCATGACGCACAGAATCGCCGTATGGTCCGTCGCCGCAGCCGGGGCGCTGCTTTTGCTGTATGCCGTCAAGCTGTTGTACTACAACATTTTGCAGCGCAGACTGCCGCTGATGTTCAAACAAATATTAATCGTGATCCCTGTCATTGCGGCCTCGATGATTTTGCTTTCGATGGTGATTTACACGAATTTTTCCAAAAAGATGGAAGACGAAACGTTCAACGAGCTTGCGCTGCTGGCCAAAAACGGGCCGAATCTGATCGACGGCGACCAGTTGGAAAGCATCGATTCCCCGCTGGATTACCAAGGACCTGCGTACCGGTCGTTCCGGCAAAAAATAAAAACCGTCTTCGACAACAGCGGACAGGAAAACAATCAGAGCTTTTACATCGGGGTATATAAGTACGAAAACGGGCAAATATACCGGATTTTGGAAGATGACGACGGCATGCATATGTTCAACCCGTTCCCGCCGACTCCGCAAAACCAGCAGGTGGTGCGGGAAGGCAAGATCGCCACGGGCCAGTGGGAGGATTTCTCGGGCTACTGGATGTACGCGATCGCACCGATTTACAATTCATCGGGCCAGATTGTCGGCGTGTTCGAAACGGACAAAAATATGGACGGCTTCGTGAAGCACCGTCAAGCTGTCCTGCAGTCGATTATCCGCAACATCGTCTTTATTTCGATCGGGCTCCTGCTCGTGCTCATGTTCATGACGTTTGTGCTGCTGTCCTCGATCCGCAAGCTGCGCAACAGCGTCGGCGAGATTGCGAAGGGGAACTGGGACACGGTCGTGAAGATCAATACCCGGGACGAAGTATCGGATTTGGGCGACAGCGTCAATACGATGGCGGCGCACATCCGCGACTATATTACGAAGGTGGAAAATTTCAGCCAGTCCTACTACCGGTTCGTGCCGCAGCAATTTTTGCGGTTTTTGAACAAGGAGAGCATTCTCGACGTCGAGCTCGGCGATCAGGTGGAGCAGAACATGTCCATCATGATTTTTAATATCCGCAATTTTTACTTTCTGTCCAAGCGGCTGTCGCCTGAGGAAAATTTCAACTTCGTCAATTCGTTTCTGAAAAGGTTCGGCCCTTACGTCCGCAAGAATCAGGGACTGGTGAACAAATACTTGGGCGCCGGTTTCATGGCGCTGTTCCCGAACCGGGCCGACGAGGCGCTGCGCGCTTCGATCGAAATGCGCAAGGAGCTCGATATTTACAACTCGCATCGCGCCAAAGTCGGCTACAAGCCGGTGGAGCTGGGCATCGGCCTGCATAAAGGTCCGCTTCGGCTCGGCATTATCGGCGAGGAGCAGCGGCTCGAGGGCAACGTCATTTCCGACGGCGTCAATCTGGCGGCAGTGCTGGAAAAGCTGACCGAGCCGCTGGGCGCCTCGATTTTGATTACCGACCATGTCGTGCAGGCGCTCGACGAGCCTTCCGCCTTCAAGTACCGCAGCTTGGGAATGATTCAGGTCGGGGGCATGAAGGAGCCGCTCCGTCTGTATGACGTGTACCATGGCGATCCCGACACGTCAAGAGCTTTGAAAGACAAAACGAAAGCTTTGTTCGAGCAAGCCGTCACGTATTACCAGGTCGGGCGCTTTTACGACGCAAGGGAAGCCTTTTTGATGGTCATCAAGCAAAACCGCCACGATAAAGCGGCCCAGCTGTATTTTTACGTGTGCGACGAGTATTTCCGGGATGGGACGACCGAGGATTGGAACGGAACGTTATCCGTTTCTTAAAAAAAGAGAGGGAGCACTTCGATGAAGGTGATCGAGTTATCGACAGAACAAGATGCGCAGCGGATTACCGAATTTTATTTGTCGGCGATGTCGTTTGACGATCAACGGCATACCCCCGGCGAGATGGAGCATTTTCGCAAAGCGCCGCTGGAAAGCTTGCGGCAGCGGAATCACCGGCACTGGTTCGTGGAAAATGAAGCGGGCGAGCTCATCGCCGTAACGAGCTGCAAGGAGAACGAGCATCAATCCGGCGGCTTTTTATGGGATTACCTGGCGGTGCACAGGGAATATCGCAGGCACGGACTGGCGAAAATTTTGTTCCGGTCACTGGAAGATTTCGTCAGGTCGGTGCAGGGGCGCTATTTGCTCACGTATACGTGCGATTTGCCCGAATATGAGCCGATTCAGCGCATGTTCCGGGCAAACGGCTTTGAATTGATCGGCACGTATCCGAATTATTATTATGACGGTGAAGCGCGGCTCGCTTTTTATAAAAAGCTGTCCGGCGTACAGGCCGATACATAGATTGGACTTGATAACATGCAAGCAAGCTTGAGAGGGTGGCTCAGTCTGCGCGGCGAGGACATGCGTAAGCTATGGGTCATGCTGCCTATCTTTTATTTCAGCGGCATCGCCGAATCGCTCAACTACACCGGGTTCATGGCGCTGTTCAACCAGCGTTTCGGCGTTCAGTACCTGCCTTACGTATACATTGCGGAGGCCGCCGTTATGCCGCTGGAAGGCTGGCTGCTGGCTCGGCTGACGAACAGGCTGCCCAAAGCGAAAATGATGCGCACCCTTTACTTGATCATGATCGCACTGCTGCTGCTGAACGGCGTCGTGCTGCTCGGCTTCAAGCTCGGCGGGATCGATTTTCGCTATTATTATCCGTTCCTGTTTCTGTCCTCGAATTTTGTCGTGAGGCAGCTTACTTTGCTGCTGTGGAGCACGGCCTTCGACCTGTGCCCGACCCAGCAGGCCAAGCGGCTGATGCCGGTCTTCGTCGCTTCGACGACTACCGGCGGAATTACGGCGGGCCTGATCGCCCACGAGGTCGGCAAACTGTTCGGCACGGAGGCGGTGTATGCGCTGGCGCCGGTTTTGATGGGGCTGGGCTTCGTTTTTTTTCGGAGAGCGCTGGCCCGGTATTTGGTGCCCTTGACAATCAAGGAAGACATGCGGGCGCAGACCGCTGCAGTTCCCGATGAGGAGGTTCATTCCTCGGGCTATTATTGGAAGCAGATTGTCCGCAGCCCGTTTCTGCTCTGCGCGGTTCTGCTGATGACGCTGATGCCTGCGGTCTATTTCATGATCGAGTACCAATATTTTACGGCGGCGGAAGCCCGCTTTCCGGCGGAACGGGATTTGACGTCCTTTTACGGGATGATTACGGCGATTCAGTTTACGTTTTGCCTGCTGCTGCAGACCGTGTCGACACGGCTGATGAACTGGCTCGGGGCGAGCAATATGCTGCTTGCGATTACGGGCATCTTTCTCGGCGGCTTCGTCTTGACGGCGGCGCTGGCCGGCAGCGCTTCGGCGCTTGCTGTTGTGTCAGGGTCTTATGCGGTATTTTACATCATGCTCTACTACATTGCCGAGCCTTGTTACCAGTTATTCTTCAAAATGATGCCGATTTCCCAAAGGGACGGATACCGCTATTTTGCCCAGGGCGTCGCTGCTTCGGGGGGCATTCTGATCGGTTCGCTGCTGTCGCTGCTGCATTCTTTCGGACTGCTCGGCATGGCGCCGCTTGCCTGGATCGGCGTCGCCCTGGCGGCTGCGCTGCTGGTGACGGCCTGGTTCGGCAGAAACCTGTACATCCGCGAGCTGGTCAAAAGCGTGCAGGCGCTGCATACCGATCTCTCGGATATTGCGGCATCCTTTCTCGGAGGAATTCGCAGCTCCCGGGCGCTGTCCGCTATGCTCGGCTATTTAAAGCACCCGAACGATTACGTGAGGGAGCTCGCTTTGGAAGTGATGGGCAAGGCCAAAGACTCCGCCTTTTTGCCGCATTTGATCGGCATGATCGGCGAGGAAAGCTCGCGCATCCGCATCGCGGTGCTGCGGGCGATGAATTTGCAGGGCGCCACGGTGCAGGATTTGGTGCAGGTGGCCTCCTTTTTGGAGGATGAAGACCCGGAAGTGCGGGCGGAGTGCGTGAAGCTGATTTCCAAAGCTACGCATTTGAAAAGCCAATCTTACTTTTTCATCCGCGTCAAGCTGCTGGATAGCGACCCGAGGGTGGTGTACGAGGGCGTGAAGGCGCTCTATGCGCTGAAAAGCGAAGAGAGCTATCAGGCGTGCGACGAGGCGATTATCAAAATGCTGGACAACGGCGGCGAATGGGCCGTGTACGGCTGCCGCACGGTTGCCGCTTTGAAGCTGGACGGCTATGCGGCCTGGGTGATGTCCTTGCTGGAGGACCGCCGTCCTGCGGTGAAAGTCGCCGCTGCGCACTGCCTGGGCAAGCTGCAGCATGCGGAAGCGATCCCGCAGCTGCTGGCGATGTATCCGCTGGCCGATCAGGAGCTGCGCAGAGCGATTCAGGAAGCGCTGATCGCCATGGAGGAGCGCGGTCTGCCTTTGCTGCTGGACAACGCCGGCCACACGAACCCGTTCATATGGAATGCAGCGGTGACGGCGCTCGCCGCCATGCTTGACGAAAGCAGGCTGCGCGCGGAGCTGGTTCAGCGCTGCGTGGACCGCATGCTTGCGTCCAGCCAGGAGAAGGCGCTGCCTTCCGCCTTGCGGGAGCTGGGCCTGAATGGGCTGGCGGAGCTCGCCTCCCAGCGCTGCGGCGAGCTGCACGACGCGCTCTGCGACGGGGCCTGGGCCGTGATGGCCCGGCTGGCGGACGAACGCGTCGCCGGAGCACTGCGCGAAGCGGCCCGGGACGAGAGCGAGGAAGTGCGCGACAACGGCCTGGAGGTGCTGGCCGAAGGGCTCGGGGACCGGCGGCTTGCGGCAGCGCTGCTGGAGCTGCTGAAGCGCGACTCGGGCGGAAACGACCGGAGGACGGCGGACCCGCGGGCCGTTGTCCGGGAAGCGCTGCTGTGGTCCGACGACTGGCTGAAACAAATAGCTGAGCATGCGCTCAGCCGATTGGAGCGTGACGGGATGAAAGAGGAGCGCAAATTTTTATCGATGCTCGACAAAGTGATCTTTTTGAAGCAGGT
Organism: Paenibacillus sp. sgz302190; assembly: GCF_059820445.1. Lineage (NCBI taxonomy): Bacteria > Bacillati > Bacillota > Bacilli > Caryophanales > Paenibacillaceae > Paenibacillus > Paenibacillus sp. sgz302190. The sequence continues at coordinate 7,952 of NZ_JBZYAO010000052.1, read as the reverse complement.
ATCGCTGTTTGCCGATTTGTCGGTCGACGAATTGGGCATTATCGCCGGTATCGCAGGCGAAGAGGTGCATCCCGACTTGACGTATTTGCTGCGGCGGGGCGAAAGGAATGCGGCGATGTATTTGATCATCGACGGTCATGTCGAACTGAGCAGCGAGACCGGCGAAGGAGAGGCCGGCACGATCGGCGTTCTTGGCCCTAAGCAGGCGTTCGGCGAGACGACGGCGTTGGACGGTTCGCCGTCCTCGATTACGGCGCAGGCGATTTTTGACGAGGTCAGGGTGCTGTCGCTGCAGGGGGAAAGCTTGTCCCGGCTCGTCAGATTGTACCCGGAGATCGGCATCGGCTTGCTGCACGCGTCCAGCGCGCGGGTGAGGCTTTTGGAAAACATGCTTTTGAAAATGGCATAGGACGGCCGGAAGCGGGGACCTGGAAACTCCGGGATAACCGCTTTGCGGACGGCGTTCGAAAGGGGCGAATCCATGGCGCGCGCATCGATTGTGCTGTGCAACGATTTGCAGGAGCTGCAGCGGCTCGGCGCTTTTATCGGCGGCTTGCCGGAAGCTTTCGGGATGGATCGGCGGACTTTGTATCAAGTTAATTTGGCGTGCGACGAGCTTGTGACGAATACGATTTTGTACGGTTATGCGGAGGAGGAGGAGGGTAAACGTTCGATTCATATCGACGTTGCGCTCGCTGCCGATGGCTGGGAGCTGCGGATCGCCGACGACGGGCGGCCTTTTAATCCTTTGCTCAAGCCCGGCCCCGATATCGGCCTCGGTATCGATGAGCGCGGCATCGGCGGCCTGGGCATCCATTTTGTACGGCAGGTTATGGACGATATCCGCTACGAGCGGACGGACGAGTGCAATGTGCTGGTGATGAAGAAACTACGGCGGACGCCGGATTAAGGTGGGAATTGTTATGAATATCACGGAACAAATCCGGGGCGAGGTCGTGCTGCTGGGCATCGCCGGCAGATTGGACGCGAACCGGTCGGCGAGTCTGGAGTCCTGCTTTATGCAACTGGTCGAAAAAGGGCGAACCCGGTTCGTCTTCGACCTGCATGAACTGGAATACGTAAGCAGCGCGGGTCTGAGAAGCTTGCTCGTCGCCGCCAAGATGATCAAGGTGATCCAGGGCCGGCTCGCTTTGGCACGCATGTCGGATAACGTCAAAGAAGTGTTCGATATGTCGGGGTTCAGCTCGATTTTTCAGATTTACGCGACGGAAGCGGAAGCGCTGCATGCTGTCGAATAGGTGCGGCGGCGGGAGGTGTCGCGCATGACGGACGCAATCCCGGGAGCGATGCTGCTGCTATTGATTTTGGCGGTCGGCGCATGGGCGGTGAGCGAGCGGAAGCGCCGCAGCGCGGAGAAGGAGCTTGGCCGGACGCTGCAGCTTTTTGAAGTGAGCCTGGAAATGAATGCGACGATCCGCAAGCAGGATTTGCTTGCAAAAATTATGGAGACGACCTCGCGCCTGCTGCATGCGGAAGCTTCGTCCGTCATTTTGGTGGACCCGGCTAGCGGCGATCTGTTCTTCGATCTGGCGCTCGGCGAAAAGGGCGAGGAAGTCCGCGAAATTCGCCTGAAAATGGGCGAAGGCATCGCAGGCTGGGTCGCGCAAACCGGCCAATCGGTCAAAATCGACGATGCCGCTTCGGACGAGCGCTGGTCTTCGAAGGTGGCCAGGCAGGTCGAATATCCGACGCGCAATATGCTTTGCGTGCCTTTGATCAGCAAGGGCGAAATCGTCGGCGTCCTGCAGGTGCTCAACAAGCGCAGCCGGGGCCCTTTTACGGAGCGGGACTTGCATTTGCTGGAATCGATCGCTGCTCCGATTGCGATTTCTTTGGAAAACGCGATGCTCTACGACGCGCTTGAAAAGTCGATGGTGGCGCTGAAGACGACTATGGCCGCCAAGGAGCGGATGGAAAGCGAGCTGCGCATCGCCAGCGACATACAGATGAGCTTTTTGCCGAGTGGGAGTTTGTCCGTAGGCGGCGACTCCGGCGGCGGTCCTGGCGGCTCTGGCAGCGTTGCCGGCTCTGCCGGGGCGGAGGTCAGGGCTGCCATTCGGCCTGCTCGCGAGGTCGGGGGCGATTTTTACGATTATTTTGCAATCGGGGATAACCGTTTGTTTTTTGCGCTTGGCGACGTTTCGGACAAAGGTATACCGGCCGCTTTGTTCATGGCCGTAACGATGACGCTGCTCAAAGGGAAAATGACGGCGGAGATGACGCCGGGGCAGCTGCTGACCGAGGTCAACCGGGAACTGTACAAGGATGACTCCACGATGTTCGCGACGATATGCTGCGGGGTGCTGCATACCGGCACCGGGCAGCTGCTGTACAGTGACGGCGGGCACTGCACGCCGTATATCGTGAGGCGGACGGGCGAGGTGGAGCCGCTGAAGGGCAGAAAAGGGCTGCCGCTGGCTGTGATGGACGGCATGGCGTACGCGGATAACGAAGCCGTGCTTGCGCCCGGCGATCGGCTGTTTTTGTATACGGACGGCATTACCGAGGCCGAGGATGCGGAGCAGCGCCAGTATGGGGCGGCGCGCCTGCAGGAGCGTCTGGCTGCCGCCGAGCCGGATTTGCTGGGGGGCGTCGTGGACGATGTGGACCGTTTCGCCGACGGCGCGGTGCAGTCTGACGATATCGCCGTGCTCGTCGTATCCAGGAATCGGCAGCAATCCGATTTGTAGCCTCAAAAGCCGGTAAGTATGCTATAGTGAAAGAAAGACGGACGCTGCGCTCAGAGACGGATCGGGGGTCTGTTCGATGAACTCGGTGGACACAAAAGCAACTCCGCCCGCCAGACTTCCGGGGGAGCGCAAACATGCAGTTGCGGCAGGGGCGATTCAGCCCCGGCTCAAAATAACGGCTTTCCGGCGGAAAGCTTTTGGGAGGGATTTATATGCCATCGCACTACGCAAAAATGAACAAGCGGCCGGAGGCGGCCCCGCAAGCAAAAGCGGGAGCGGCGCACGCCCCGGGCAAAAGCGGGATGGACGGGCAGCCCGGCACAGGCATTATCAATATGCAGCGGACGCTGGGCAATCGGGCGGTAGGCAGTCTGCTCAGCTCGCAGATGGCCGTGCAGACGAAGCTGACCGTAGGCCCTGCCGGTGACGCATACGAGCAGGAGGCCGACCGGATAGGCAAAGAGGTCGCCGACCGGATTTCGACCGCGGAAACGGGCGGCGGCGGTGCCTCCGCTTCGATTCAGCGCGACGAGCTTGAGGGCGATGAGCTGGAAGGCGACGAGCTGCAGATGAAACCGTCTGCGGAGTCGATCCAGCGCGACGAGCTTGAGGGCGATGAGCTAGAAGGCGACGAACTGCAGATGAAACCGTCTGCAGAGTCGATTCAGCGCGACGAGCTTGAGGGCGATGAGCTGGAAGGCGACGAATTGCAGATGAAACCGTCTGCGGAGTCGATCCAGCGCGCCGAGCTTGAGGGCGATGAGCTGGAAGGCGACGAATTGCAGATGAAACCGTCTGCGGAGTCGATCCAGCGCAACGAGCTTGAGGGTGACGAGCTGGAAGGCGATGAGCTGCAGATGAAGCCGTCTGCCGACGGTTTTGAGGCGGCGCCTGCCATAGAGTCGGAGATTAAGGCAAAGCAGGGCGGCGGCAGCAAGATGGGCGACAACGTTCAAGCGAAGATGGAGTCGGCGATGGGGGCCGACTTCAGCGGTGTGAACATTCATGCGGATGCCAAAGCGAACCAATTGACCGAATCGCTCGGGGCGGAAGCTTTTGCTACGGGCAACGATATTTTTTTCCGGGCGGGGCAATACAACCCGGACAGCCGTCAAGGTCAGGAACTACTGGGTCATGAATTGACGCATGTGATTCAGCAGCGGGGCGGCAGAGCCTGATCGATACCATCACATCATAGAACGGAGTCATAGCAGATGGCACAGTTCAGTCATTCACGGCAAGCCGGCCTGGCTGCCGGAGCCCGGCAGGCGGAGCGGCATAGTACGGCGCCGCATGGAAGGAGCGGCGTTTCATCCGAAACGCAGCTTCTGGCGCCGCAGTTTTTTCTCCAAATGCAGCGTACTTTGGGAAATCGCGCGACACAGGCTTACGCCAACCGGATTATGAATCGGTCGGTCGGCTTATCGGCACTGCAGCGCAATCCGTCGGCCCCGGAAGAGGACAAGTTCAGCGGCCGTGTGGAGGCGCTGACTTTGGCGACGGATACCGTGAGCGAGAGCTTCGGGAAGCCGGCCGACGATCTGAAGGATGCCTACGATAAGAACGGCGATGAGAGCGTAGGACATAAAGCAGGTTCCATCGGAGCCGTCGGAAACACCGCCGATATGGCCGGGGGCATCCTGCAAATTATGAGCTCGATCAAGGAAACGCTTTCCATTTCCGGCGATCAGGACCGCACTGCGCATAATAAAAGATGGAATTACGCCGCCCAGGGCGTCAATATCGTTGAAGGGGCCGGCAAAACGGTCAGCGGTTCGACAGGTCTCGTCGATAAAGCCGCCAAATCGAGCGGCAGCCTGGAAGGCACCGGCAGCTCATCCATCGTCAGCGACTATGCGGGAACGGTTGGAGATGCGATTTCCGCGGTCAAGAGCGCGGTGCTGGCGGTGAAAGGCATCTATGACATGTACAGCAAGTACTCGGAAGAGGGCGGACTGACCAAGGGTGATAAGGCCAAAGGCGTGATCGAAATTATTAGCAACGCGATTCAATCCGCCCAATCGGGGCTTAAAGTGGCCAAAGGCATCATGGAGATTATGGAGACCGGTTCGGGCGCTGCTTTGTCAACCGCTATACCGGGCGTCAGCATTGCGGTGAGCGGCGTGAAAATTGCGCTGAAAACCGTCGACGTCATCAAGGCCGGCTTGAACCGTTCCGCGATGACGACGCTGAAGCGCAGCTTCAAGGACAAGCATGCCGGGGCAGCTTTTATCACAGCAAAAAGATGGTTCGGCGGGAACGCCGGCGTCGATAAAAAGAAGCTGGCCGAACATAAGCGTCAGCTTGAGTTGAAAAAGAGCCAGGGCGATCCGGATGCGCAGCAGCAGCTTGACGAAATCGCTGGGTATGAGCTGGCCAAGGAAATGAAGCAGATCAACGTGAAGCGCTCCAACCGCGCCGGCCTGCAAATCGGCCTTGAACTGACCAAAATAGCGGGCGATGTCGCCACGCTGACAGGAGTCGGCGCTCAGGTGGGGACGCCGCTGAAAATCGTCGCCGCCGGCGTTTCCGCAGCGATGCCCGCTGTCCGCTCGCTCAAGCAAATGGGCAGGGACCGCGCAGCGCAGGCGGGCGCCTGGGGGATTACCAAAGCGGTCTTCAACGCTGAGAAATCGACCGAGAAGAAGCTCGAAAAACGCACCAAAGATGCGGATTTGCTGATCGACATGATCCACAACTTGCCTGCGCTGGATGAAGATGACGCTGATATCGTTGCGCGGTATAAACAGGTACACAGCTTTGTCGAAGCAGCGGGAGTAAATTTGTTCGTGCTGGAGAAGGTTAAGAACGACCCTGACAAACTGAGAGAGAGCCTTGTCACGGCAATGGCTGCAAGGGAATAGGAGGCGGGCACATGCTGCCGGACATCGTACATGCGCGACATTTGGCGCAGCTTGGGTTTTTGAAAGATATTTTGGAGGAAGCGGGCTTGGCGGTGAATTTGCTGGAAAAGTCGGAGGCGATTCCGATCCACGTCCTGATGGTCGGCTTTCAGCAGGACAAGAAGGGCAGGGACCGTTTTCTGCATTTCAGCTTTTTGCCGCTGAACGAAGAAGACATTCAGGCGATTCAACTGCTGCAAATTTACAGTACATTGCCTTTTCGCCTGAAAGAAGGCCGGCGCGATGCGGTTGCGGCGCTTCTCCTTGATGTGAACACGCGGCTGCCAATTGGCCATTTCGGCATCAACGAACAGGACGAGCTTCATTATCGCTATGTGTACAGTTTATCTGCTTCCAAAACGTTCGAGGCCGATGAAATTTTGGAGATTGTCAGCTTGTTCATCTATATGTGCGACATGTTTGCCGACAGTATAGAACAGGTGGCGAGCGGCGAGGCGGACGCGGAACAAGCGGCGCAAGCGCTGCGCTAGCTGCTGTAAGCATCAAACCAGCATCGAAGAGGTTATCCGGAAGTTATGTGCGTTTAACAGAATTTGCAAGTTTTTGGGGGTAGCCGGAAGGCTGCCTCTTTTTGTATACGAAAACCCCCAGTTCGACTGGGGGTTCAGGAAAGCTTATAGCTATGAGTAGTCAATCCTTTGACCTCCATGATAAGATGAGTGCCGGTCTGCCAACCGCACAAAAAAAATTAAAGGAGAGCAAAGGATGGACGACAGCAGTCTAGCACATACGAAATGGAACTGCAAATACCATATTGTGTTTGCACCGAAGTATCGCAGACAAGTGATTTACGGAAAGTTGAAACGGGAAATAGGAAGGATCATTCGTCAGCTGTGTGAGAGAAAAGGGGTAGAAATTCTGGAAGCGGAAGCATGTCTGGACCACATTCATATGCTGGTGAGCATCCCCCCCGAAGTTTAGTGTTTCAGAATTTATGGGCTACCTGAAAGGAAAAAGCTCGCTGATGATCTTCGACCAATTTGCGAATATGAAATACCGATACGGTAGTCGCCAAATTTGGTGCCGTGGGTATTACGTGGATACGGTAGGACGAAAAAAAAATTGATTGAGGAGTACATTCGCAATCAACTCAGTGAAGATAAGAACTACGAGCAACTCACGATGAAAGAACTGATCGACCCGTTTACGGGGGAGTCGGCGAAAAAGGGCAGGTAACGTAGCCCCTTTAGGGGCCAGCCCGTGAAAGTCTCGCGGTTGGCAGACTTTCAGTGCGCCTTTGAGGCGCGTGCTTGTAACATGCCCTTATAGGGCTAATGGAAGCCACCGGCTAAGCCGGTGGTTATGACTTGTTTTTGGCGTGTTCAGAAGTGCGCATCTTCTTGCGAGTGAGAGTCCGGTCGCGGGAGAGGCCGTGGCAAACTTGTAAAAGAGCAGGCTAGTTGAGTGGCTCGCATGCAAGAGCCCAAGGCGCTGCTGCCTGGGAGCGTGAAGAAAGCCAGCAAAAGCAGCAGGTTTGCCGAACAGTTCGCACGCAAGGGCCCAAAGCACATTTGACTAGTAGTCTTTCAAATCAAATAGTATAAGTTGGATGAATAGGGTATAGTTATGCCAAAAAGAGGAATCCCAATATGCATCCGATCAAAAATCCCGTCCGTTTAACTGTGGAAGAACAAGCGAGCTTACGTACTTTCATCTCCAAGGGCAAAGCATCCGCTCGATCCATCAGACGAGCTCAGATCCTGTTGGCAGCCGATGAAAATAGGCCAGGCGGTTCCTTAAAAGAATTGGAGATAGCCGAACGCATGCAAGTGCACGTCAATACCGTGTATAACGTTCGAAAAGCGTATGCCAAACATGGCTGGGAAGGCGCTATCGGAAGGAAAAAACGAGCGACATCGCCGATCCCTACGAAGGTTACCGGCGAAGTTGAGGCGAAAATCATCGCCCTTAGTTGTAGCGAACCTCCGAGTGGCAGAAGCCGATGGACGCTTACGCTTCTAGCCGACCGAGCGGTGGAACTGAATGTTATCGACAGCATTTCTCACGAGACCGTCAGGCAGGATTTAAAAAAAACGAACTCAAACCTCACCTTCGTAAATGTTGGTGCATCCCTCCTGAACAAAATGCGGCGTTTGTCGCGGCAATGGAGGACGTACTTGATGTCTATCAGTTGCCTTACAATGCTGACTGTCCAGTCATTTGTATGGACGAAAAACCTTATCAATTACTGAATGAAGCTAGAGAACCGATTCCGATGAAACCGACCAAGCTCTTACGGGAAGACAGCGAGTACGTCCGCAACGGGACGTGCAGCATTTTTATCTTCACGGAACCGTTAGCGGGCTGGCGTCATGTC
>NZ_JBZYAO010000051.1:0-53123 GCF_059820445.1 Paenibacillus sp. sgz302190 | reverse complement strand
TTTCAAAGCTGACGAGATTTTGCAATCTCTTGTTTTGGTTGATTGCTCAACCTTGCTTCTTCACTCGTTGTTCAGTTTTCAAAGAACAATTTCTTTCGTTCGCTGCCGTGTTACCGAAGCAGCGAGATGTAATATACCATGTCTAAATCTCTTTTGCAAGCATTTTTTTTATCCATCCATGAAGATAATCAACAAGTCCAGATCATATTCGTGCTTGTCCGTTTCAGACAGGAATTACAATATAGCACAGATATTTTGATCGCGCAACTATAAATATGAAATCGCCTCTGAAACGAAAAAAAGCCGTCATATCCGACGGCGGGATTCGCTGCTATTTAATATTCCATCGTGATTACCGGCGTGCCGACCGTTAGCCTCCAGCTTCCCGTTGTCGATTCTTGATGAAGGGCGGCTTGCAGATTGATCGTCTTGCTGCCGCTTTTAATAGACGCTTGCAATTGATTGGTCGCCATTGACACGCTTAGCGTATTCGGGTCTTCGTATCGCTCTACTTCTGTCGCTTTAAAAGTTCGCGCCAACCGCGCGGCAAGCTGCTGCGGATCGCCTTGAATCATTTGCTGATCGACATGGCCCTGAATCATTACATTCCATTGGCCTTTGATATTCAGCTCTTTAAGCTTTCCCGACGCTTGCTCCTGCCAAACGAGAAGACTTGCCGGGTCCGTGAGCTTGGCGGATTCAAGACGAAGAACGACATAGCAAGCCGGCTGGTTGGCCGGTGCCGCGACGGTCAGGATGGATTGCGCTTCCTCCGCAACCTCGCTTTTCGAAGAATAGACCGGATGCCCGTTGGATTCTCCGAGAGCGGCCGATTGCGGGAGATCAAAAGCTTGGGACAGCTTTTTCCCCACTTGCAGCTGCTGCTCCTCGCCGCCGAATGTGCAATCTCCATAGTAACCCGTATACTTAAAGGTCATTCGCCCTTCGCTGGCCATGTAAGGGCTGACTGCTTCCAGCAGCCGCTGCGCATCGTTGTCCCCTTGTGCGTTCACATGGCGAACCCATCCAAATATAAAACTGGTAATCGCGATCCATATCATAGAGAACAACCATAATTTTTTCATATAAAAAGGGCACCTCTTTACTGAAATCTAAGATTCTAGTAAATAGAATGCCCAAATCTATCAACTTTTAAACCGGTTATCTCGTAGATTGGAAAAATTCAATGCGCTCCCCGTCGAGCCCGTTGAAGAAAAAGTATCTGGAACCGTTGGGAAGAGTGGTGATTTCCGCATCCACCTGCTCGAGATTAAGACCTTTGATTCTTTCATACTCAGCTTCAACATCATCGACCGAAAAGGCCAAGTGGTGAACTTTGCCTTCTTGAGGCAGTCCCGCATTGTAGCCTTCGACCAGTTCGACTTCCGATTCATTGTGCGCCCCAAAACCGAGGAACGCAAGCTTGACCACGCCATTCGAATGCAGCAGAGTGTCCTTAAGCTTCAATCCTACGACTTCCTCATAGAAGCGGATCGATTTTTCCATATTTGCGACCATGACGCCAACGTGTTCTATTTTCAAAACAGCCATTGTCCTAACCTCCATTTGCAATTTTGTCTCTATTTTAATCATTTTATAGAAAAAGCGCCAGACATGCCGGATAGCCGCCAATGCACGCCGTGCAGTGCACATTTCGCCATTTGAGGCAAGACGGTGTATACTGGAGAAAAGAACAAGGAGGCGAGGGTGCATGAGGTTGTTAAAGCTGCTTCAAATTTATGAAGTCGATGGCGTCACACCCAAACATCGTTCCGACAAGTTCAATTTTGACGAAATTCAAGGCCAGACGTTTACGGAAATCAAGCCGACCGAGATCGGCTCCCCGATGGTTTTATCCGGAATCGACAAATATATACCGTTCAAAACGACCCGCGTGCAGGCGATTGACTGGGACGGGATTGAGTTTCGGGTGCTGACGCGCAATACGATTTATCACTTCGAAATCCATACGGACAAAAGAGCCACTTAACCTTTGGTTAATAAGCGGCTTTTTTTGTGCAATCTTATAATAAAATTTACTTCTCTTATTCTATCAAATTCCCTTATACTAGTGGGTGGATTTCCCATTTTGCAAGAGTATAAGGAGGATATTCATGAAACGTACGTTTAAGACTCGTTTAACTGCTCTGACATTAGCTGCAATTCTATCAAGTTCGATTACCGGAAGTTTGGCATTCGCCGCAGAAACAAACGCATCCAAGGACGTCAAGTTAAAAAGCGATATGCAGCTGGCTGTCGAGCAGGGTGCGATCGAAGGCTACGGCGACGCCGATTACCGCGGCACGCGCACGGCGACAAGAGCCGAAGTAGTGACCATGATCGACCGCGCGGCAAAATTGAGCAAAGCGGACGCCGGAGCGGCATCCTTCTCGGACCTTGCGGGCTGGCAAAAGCAAGCGGTCGCCAACGCCGTCGCCGCCAAGCTGATCAGTGGATTCGCCGACGGAACGTTCCATCCGAACGCGCCTGTCACCCGTCAGGAATTGGCCGAGCTGGTCGTCAAAGTGCTGACCGGCGGCAAAACTCCCCAAGTCAATGAAAATGTATTGAACTATTTTGCGGATCAAGACACCATCGCCAAGCAATCCCGCCCATATGTCGCCTATGCGGTTTTGAGCGGTATTTTTGCGCCTACGCTGGACGGCAAGTTTAACCCGGATGCGGAAATTACGCGCGACGAAGCGGTTAAAGCGCTCAAACCGCTCTTGTTCCAAGTGGTCGATATTTTATCCACGAACGATATTCACGGCAAAATCGAAGTTGGCTTCGATAAAAAACGCAACCAAGGCCAAGGCGGCATCGAAACGCTCGGCGGCATCGTCTCCGATTTCCGGGCCGTCAATTCGAAAGGAACTGTCGTTGTCGACGGCGGGGACGCATGGCAGGGAACGCTGATTTCCAACACGACGAACGGGCAATCCGTTATGGACACGATGGCTGAGGTGGAATACGATGCCGCGGCAATCGGAAATCATGAGTTCGACTTCGGCCGCGATACCCTGATCGGCAATATCAAAAAAGCGAAATTCCCTATTCTCGGCGCCAACATCATCGAAGATTCGACCGGGAAGCGCGTGGATTGGACACAGCCTTACGTCATCGTCGAAAAAGACGGCTTGAAAATCGGCATCATCGGATTCGCTACGCCGCAAACCAAATCGACTACCAAATCGACGAACATTCAGGGGCTGACTTTTGCCGACCCTGTTCCGCTCGCTAAACAGCTGTCCGCCGAGCTTCGCCAAAAAGGCTGCGACATCATTCTCGTGACGTCTCACCTTCCGGGAGAGCAGGACAAAGAATCGGCCAAAATTATGAGCGAGATGGCCGATCTGGCGAACGGTACCGGCAACGGTACGCTGGATGCGATTGTCGGAGGACACTCTCATATGCGCGTAGCCGGAATTGTCAACGGAATTCCGGTCGTCGAGGCTCAAAGCTGGCTGTACGCGGTCGGCCACATCCAACTGTTCGTCGACAAAAAAACGAAGAAAGTCGTTTCCTCCAGTGCGGGTCTGCTTGAAACTTACACCAACCTGACGACCGCAGACGCCGAAATTCAAAAAACGGTCAAAGAATATCAAAGTAAAATTTCCGCGAAATCGGGCGAAGTTGAAGTTGTCGCCGCCGACGCGCTTACCCGCAAATCGTTCCGCTTTGCCGCAAATGGCGGTGTGGAACGCGACGGCACGACCCAGCTCGGCAACAGCATCACGGACGCGATGCGCGCATCCGAACAATCCGACATCGCCTTCACTAATATTGGAGGCATTCGCGCCGACGTTGACAAAGGCAATCTGACTTACGGCAAAATGTTCGAGATTTTGCCCTTCGGCAATTACAACGTTACAGGCACGATGACGGCGGAACAGATCAAAAAAGCGCTGGAAGTGACCGACAAATACTCCAAGCTTCCCGCCATTCAGTTCTCCGGGCTCAAAGTGGAATGGGATAACACCAAGCCAGACGGGCAAAAATATTCGAATATTACCCTCGTAGACGGAACGCCTGTCTATGTAGACGGCAAATTCAATACGGGCCGTAAATTCAAAGTTACGACCAATGATTTTATGGCGACCGGCAGCGGCGACGGCTTTACCGTGTTCGGTGAAGTCAAAGACTGGAAAGACGGAGCGATCATGTTGGACGCCTGGGTGAAATACGCAAACAACCTGAAATCGGCCGGCAAAGAACTGACCGTCCAAGACGACGGACGCGACGTCCGGTTGGATTTGAAGAAGTAAATACATCGAGCCCGCCGGACCAGGCGGGCTTTTTCATCTGATTTTTCGATATATTTTTTCCATAGAGTCGATGATTTCGTAGTTCGGAGCCTTGCCGGTATACAGCAGCGATTCTTTGCTCCCCAGCCCCAAAAAGCCCGATGTGCCCAAACTCTCGTAAAACAACTCCAAGGTCCGGTTTTGCAAGGCCATATCAAAATAAATGAGCACATTGCGGCAGATGATCACATGAAATTCGTTGAAGGAGCAGTCCGTTACAAGATTATGCTGAAAAAAAGTAACCTGCTGCATTAGCGCCGGCGCAAAATAAGCATATTCGTGATCGGCCGAATAGTAAGCGGAAAACTCGCGGTTGCCCCCTGCGTGAAGATAATTTTTGGTATACGCCTGCATGCGCGATAGCGGATACGCCCCTAACCGGGCTTTGTCAATGACAATGCCGTTCATATCCGTCGCATAGATTCGCGCTCTGCCGAGCAGCCCCTCTTCTTCAAGAAGAATCGCCATGGACAGCACTTCTTCCCCTGTCGAGCAGCCGGCATGCCATATTCTTATACCCGGCAGTTCTTTCAAATAAGGTACAACTTTGCTGCGAAAAGCCCGAAAGAAGCCGGGATCGCGAAACATCTCCGTAACATTGATGGAGAAATCTTTGATCAGGCGTTCCCCCATTCGGCGGTCATGGAGCGTTTTTTCCAACAGCGCGGTAACGGTCGGCATTTTTTCCAGGCGCATGCGGTTCTGAATCCGGCGGCGTATGGAGCTTCTCACATAACCTCGAAAATCGTACCCGTAAAACCGGTGAATGCCTTCCAGCAGCAAATCGATTTCTATCGCTTCCCTCTCGTCTTCCATAAAAACATCCCACTCATCCGAATAAAAGTCATCCATCTCTCTAGTTATCACCTGCTGTTCTGTTCTAGTTTGTCAGCCACACCCGCATCAAGGAAAACAACTGGTTTAAATGAAGCGGCTTGCTGATATAATCCGACGCCCCCGCCTCCAGGCAAATGTCCCGATCCTGCTTCATCGCCTTGGCGGTCAGCGCAATAATCGGAGTTTGCTCGTATTTCGGATGCCTTCTGATGGCCCTCATCGCATCGTAGCCATCCATAACCGGCATCATAATGTCCATCAGCACGAGATCGATAGGGATATGCTGCTCCAGAAGCTCCAGACACTCTTGTCCGTCATGCGCGACAGTAACGATCATCCCTTCGTTCTCCAGCGCATTCGTCAGCGCAAAAACGTTGCGCACGTCATCGTCTACGACAAGCACTCTTTTTCCTTGAAAAGAGCTCGTCTCCGACGAGACCGCAGGCGCCGCCTGAATAACGGTCTCCACGGCCGGATGCGGAACGGGCTGGACAACGGTTCGTTCGGTTGCCGCCACTTCTCTGCGCACTGCGGCGAAATCGCGTAATTCCGATCTCAATGAAGGAATATAGACGGTGAATATGCTGCCCTTTCCTTCGACGCTTTCGAGCGCAATGCAGCCGCCCAGCAGATGCACCAGCTCACGGCAAATGGAAAGTCCGAGGCCGGTGCCGCCGTATTGGCGGTTCGTCGTTCCGTCGGCCTGCTGGAACGCTTCGAAGATCAGCTTCCGCTTGTCTTCCGGTATGCCGATCCCCGTATCGGCAACCGAGATCGCGACGACCTCGGTATCCTCGAATGCCGGCAGCAGCAATGCGGCCCGCTCAGGCTCGCATAACCCGATATTCATGCGGATCGAGCCCTGATGCGTGAATTTGATCGCGTTGGAAAGCAAATTTTTGATAATTTGCTGAAGCCTCTGTTCATCCGTGTAAAAGACGCCCGGCACGACCGGGTCCAGCTCCAGGATGAACGCCAAATTTTTCCGTTCGGCCAGCGCGGCAAATTGGGTGTGGATAACGTCCGCAAACACGGCCGGAAGAACGCTGTCGACATGAATATCGAGCATGCCCGCCTCAACCTTGGACAAATCGAGAATGTCGTTGATCAAGACGAGCAGATCCTGGCCGGAGGAATGAATGACGCGGGCGTATTCCTGCTCCTCCGGCGTCAGCCGGCCTTGCCCGTTATCGGCGAGCATTTGCGATAAAATAAGCATGCTGTTCAGCGGTGTCCGAAGCTCATGCGACATATTGGCCAAAAATTCCGACTTGTACTGCGAGCTTTGCTGAAGCTGCTTGGCGTACTCCTCGAGCTCCGACTTGATCTGTTCCAGCTCCATCGTTCTTTCGTCCGCATAGCGGATCTGCTCTTCCAACTGTTCATTCGTAATCCGCAGCTCTTCTTGCTGCGTCTGCAGCTCTTCCGCCTGTGTTTGCAGCTCCTCGGTCAATACTTGCGACTCTCTGAGCAGCCGTTCGATCTCCGCCCGGCTTTCCACGCTATGTACGGTAGTGCCGAATTCCTCCAAAATGTCGTCAAGCAGGCTCAATTGCTCCGTTGTAAACGCCTGAAAAGAAGCCAGTTCGATCACGGCAACGACTTCATTGTTGTATTCCACCGGTGCGATTAAAATGCTCCGCGGCCTGCCCGAACCGAGCCCCGAGGCAATGGATATGTAGCCGTCCGGAACTTGCGTCAGGTGGAAAAAGCGGTTTTCCAGCGCACTTTGGCCGACGAGCCCTTCTCCCAGTTGAATGACCTCCGCCCCGACCGACTCGGCCGCAGCCGCAAAAGAGGCCAATTTGACCATCTGCGCTTTGTTGCCCTTGAAGGACCGAATGTAGAAAACACCGTAGGATGCATCCAACAATCCGGCCGTTTTATTGATGAACAATTGCCCCATCGTCCGCATATCGGAAACGCCCTGCATCATGCTGATCACTTCCGTCAGTCTGATTTGATGCCAGCGGCCCTCTTCCTGATTGTCCAAGAGAAGATTCGTCGCCTCGGCCAAATCCCTGACTTCATCATTGGTGCCCACTTGTATTCTTTGGGAAAAATCCCCTTTGGACCGGGCGATTTTGGCGATCGTTCGAGCCACCTGCCTGATGGTCCCGACAATCGAATGTGAGATCAGCAAAACGATCGTGATGGAAATCAGCACCATGGCTGCAATGATCGCGAATATCCAGAACGTTAAAATCTGGTTTCTCGTATCCAAACGGTTAGCCCGATCTTTGGTCGTTTCTTTCTCCTTGTTGCGAAAATCTTCCAACTGGTCGCGAATTTGCTGCGTATTTTTTTTGCCTGAGTCCTGTTTATAGAAATTAAGCACTTCCTCGTTTTTATCCGCTTTTTTGAGAGCGATCAGCGGTTCCGCCGATTCGCGAATCCAGTGCTCGATCAATATCCGAATGGATGACAGGTGCTGAAGCTGGTTCGGATTGTCGGACACAAGCTTGGCAAGCTTGGCGTAAGATTCCCGCCATCCGCGCGCGCCTTCGCTGTAGAAGTTTAAATAGTCCGCGTCGCCGGTAAGCAAATACCCCTGCTGGCCGGCCTCCATATCCATGACGAATTTCTCGATCCGGTTCGTTTCGTCATGGATGGCAAGATCGTGATCGATGACAAAATTTCTGTCAGACTGCATCGACAGGACCTGATTGTTCACCAAGACAAACGAAACGGATATGCTGGCGATGATAAATATGTATCCGAGAAGTATTTTCAAACGTATACCCAGCCTTATTTTGCTCAACACCATGACATCCCTGCCCTTCCATGTCTATCCAATCAAATTATACTACCATTCCCATTGAATTCGCAGCTTGTTCATCGCCTAACTTTACTTAGGTAACGCGTTGATGTATTATTAAATTGTCGTATTAAAGTATTCTTTACTAAGGAGTGTTCCCATGTCCGAGTCTTTCCTTTCTCAACAAGTACAGCCTCGCAAAGCTTTGCAACGCATGAAACCTTATTCGCCCGGCAAGCCGATCTGGGAAGTGCAGCGGGAATTGGGCATTGAAAAGGTGATCAAGCTGGCATCCAACGAAAATCCGCTGGGCCCTTCGCCCAAGGCCGTGGAGGCGATCCAGGCGTGCCTCGCCGACATTCACCGGTACCCGGACGCGGATGCGGCGGATTTGCGCCAAGCGATCGCCGGCAAACTGAATGTAACGAGCGAGCAGGTCATTGTGACCAATGGCGGCGACGAGCTCATTACCTTGGTTTCCGAAACGTTCCTGGAGCCCGACGATGAGATCGTCATCCCTTCCCCTACTTTCAGCGAATACGAATTCGGCGCCGATCTGATGAATACCCGCGTCGTCTCCGTGCCTTTGCGTGAAAACTATCAATACGATGTTGACGATATCCTTGCCGCGGTGTCGGAGCGCACGAAAATCGTCTACATCTGCTCGCCCAACAATCCGACAGGCACATATATCGCTCAAAAAGATCTCAAGCGTCTGCTGGACGCCCTGCCTGAGCGCGTACTCACCGTGTTTGACGGGGCTTACAGCGATTTTGTCGATGCGGACGATTATACGGACGGCCTGGAGTTTGTAAGCAAAGGATACTCCCTCGTGATCCTGCGGACTTTTTCCAAAATATACGGACTTGCCGGCATTCGCGTCGGATACGGCATTGCCTCCCCCGCCATCATCCGCACGATTCGGCAGGTGAAGGAGCCGTTCAATGTGAACGCGCTCGCTCAAGCGGGTGCGATCGGGGCGGTTGCGGATCAGGCCCATCTGGAAGCAACGCGCGAAGCCAATGCGCGCGGCCGCGAGCAGTTGTACGACGGCTTGCAGCGGCTGGGCGTACATTTTACCCGCAGCATGAGCAATTTCGTCTGGGTTCAGCTTGGCCCCGAAGCGAAAACCATCTACGACAAGCTGATGGCGAGAGGCATCATCGTCCGCTACGGCGGCGCGTGGGGATTTTCGGAGCATGTCCGCATTTCCGTCGGCACTTCCGATGACAATGCCGCTCTTCTCGACAGCCTTGCTGCCGTGCTGAAAGAAGTGTAATCGACGATCTCGGCGAGCGGAAATCAAATAGTTAGCAGTTTGTTATGGATATCAAGATAAATTAGCACAACTATTGCATCAAAACTTCGGGTATGTTAGCATCAGGACAGATCATCTTTTATAGAAAGAAGGTATCTTCCCATGCCTTTGGTTGACATGCCCCTGGAGCAGTTAAAGACGTACCGGGGGACGAATCCCCGCCCTGCCGATTTTGACGCCTATTGGGAGAGGGCCATCGCGGAAATGAAAGCGGTCGATCCCCAGGTTGAGCTTGTAAAAAGCGAATTTCAGGTTCCTTTTGCCGAATGCTTCGATTTATATTTCACGGGTGTGCGCGGAGCCCGCATTCATGCCAAATATGCAAGACCCAAGCAAGCTGCGGGCCCCCATCCCTGCATTCTTCAGTTCCACGGATACTGGGGGGATGCCGGAGATTGGAGCGATAAGCTCGTGTATGCAGCGCTTGGCTATTCGATCGTCGCCATGGATGTCAGAGGGCAAGGAGGCCGTTCCGAAGACTCCGGCAGCGTGCGGGGAAACACCCTTTACGGCCACGTCATTCGCGGCCTGGAGGATCATCCCGACAACCTGTTCTTTCGCCAGGTATTTCTCGACTGCGCGCAAATAGCGGGAATCGCCATGTCCTTCCCGGAGGTCGACCCGCAGCGCGTCGGAGCGTTCGGCTACTCGCAAGGCGGGGCGCTGACGCTGGCCTGCGCCGCTCTGGAGCCGGGCATCAAACGGCTGGCGCCCGTGTACCCTTTCCTCAGCGATTACCAAAGATGCTGGGAAATGGATCTCGCGGTCGACGAGATCACCAAATACTTTCGCTCTTTCGATCCGGAGCATAAGCGGGAGGCCGAAATATTTACCAAGCTGGGCTATATCGATATCCAGCATTTGGCGAACCGCATTCAAGGCGAAGTTCAGCTGACCGTAGGCTTAATGGACCGGGTCTGCCCTCCGTCGACGCAATTCGCCGTTTATAACAAAATCAGGTCCGGCAAGTCGGTGAACGTTTTCCCGGACTTCGGACACGAGCAGCTTCCCGGCGTATCCGACAAGATCATCCAATTTCTGCTCGGACTATAGAAGAAAAAACCTTTCCTAGCCGTCGTACTTCGTACACCGTGCAGGAAAGGTTTTTTTCGTGAAGTTATATGCCCGAAATTCGGTTCTCGTGAGGCAGATCGTGGATGCGCGGGGAAACCGCCGATTTGCGGATCAGGACGTCACCGCGGATCAATATGGTTTCGGCGGGCAGCTCCCGGTTTGCGCTGCGCCAGAACAGCACGTCCGCGCCGCGTTTGCCGAGCGTCTCCTTGGTTACATTCACCGTCGTAAGCTCCGGCATGTTCGGGTAATCGGGATCGATGTTGTCGAATCCCGTGACGGACACCTCTTCCGGGACGGATACGCCGAGCGAGCGAAGCGCCGAGATCGCCGCGAACGCGATCCGGTCGTTAGCGCAGACCAACGCGGACGGCAGCGTGCTTTGTCCGAGGTGCGGCCGAAGCGCTTCGCGGATCTGCTCCTCCTGCAGCTGGCTTTCCAGTTCTTCGAGATGCAGCAGCTGTTGGAACGGCTCCGGCCGGTACGGAACCCCGGCCTCCTCAAGCGCTTCCCGGAAACCGTGCCAGCGTTCGCGGAAGCTTTTGGAAAACGTCGTATTGCCGACGAACTGCAGGCTGCGGTGATCGAGACCGAGCAAATACTGGACGATGCGATAGGCGCTTTCGCGGTTGTTGGCAAAAACCTGATCCGCGGAAATAAAAGGATCGTCATGATCCAGCAGCACGAGCGGCAAGCCGAGCCGGTGCACCTCAAGCAGCAAAGCGCGCGATATTTCACCGACGCCGATAACCCCCGCCAGACTTTGCGGGCGCAGGCTGCCGTTAAGCCCTTCCGCCGAATTGAGCGTCAGCGTCAGCATGTCCGCGCCGCGGTTTTCCAGCTCCTTGGAAATGCCGTCCAATATTTTGCCCCAATAGTTCGAATCTCTCGTCTGGTGGCGAATATTGGGCATAAGCACGAGCACAGTGCTCCGCCCTTCCTCGATCCCTTTGAATCCCCCTCTTCTCTCCTGATCCGCCTCAAGCGCGGCCGGCTTCTTCTGCGCCAAATAACCGAGCTGCCCCGCCATGACCAGCACTCTCTGACGTGTGGCCGCACTGACGCCGGACTTTCCGGAAAGCGCTTTGGAAACGACATATTTGGACACGCCGAGCCGGTCGGCTATATCTTGCATCGTAATTTTTTCCGACAAATTCGTTCACCCATTCTACACGGTCTGCAACTATTGCAAGTTGACTCCCTTTTATTTGTTAGCATAATATTATCATAACACAATAAATTGTGACTACTTATTTTCAAAAAGATTGGAGAACCGATCGATGACAACTTCTACCATGACAAAATCCGACCTAGCGGACAGCATGCGGAAAGAGGTGCAGAACCTGCTGGCTTTTTGGGCCGACAATACCGTAGATTCGGAAAACGGCGGCTTTTTCGGCGAGATCGACAACGACATGACGGTTCGGAACCGGGCGGCAAAAGGGCTTGTCCTCAACACCCGCATTCTTTGGACTTTTTCCAAGGCATACCGCCTTTTTCATACCGAACGTTATTTGCAGTTAGCACAGCGCGCTTACGATTACATAACAACCTATTTCTACGATGCGGCATATGGCGGCTATTATTGGACCGTCGATTACAAAGGGCGTCCGCTGGAGACCCGCAAGCATATTTACGGACAAGCGTTCACGCTGTACGCGTTATCGGAGTTCTACCTGGCCTCCGGCGCCAAGGACGCTCTGGAGCGTGCCCAAAAGCTTTATGCGGAATTGGAAGCCTACTGCTACGATAGCGCAAATAAGGGCTATTTTGAAGCTTTTTCGCAAAATTGGTCGCTTCAACGCGGCGAAGCGAAGCTCGACATCTACTCCAGCGGCGACGACAAATCGATGAACTCCCACCTGCATATCATGGAAGCTTATACGAACTTGCTGCGGGCGTGGGATTTCCCCCATCTGCGCGGCAAGCTGAAGGAACTGATCGAAGTGACCGTCGAACGGATCGTCGACCGTTCCAAGGGGGCATTTTCCCTCTTTTTTGATGAAAAATGGAACGCCGCCTGCGGCGAAATCTCCTATGGCCACGACATCGAGGGCAGCTGGCTGCTGGATGAAGCCGCCCATGCCACCGGAGATGACAAGCTTATCGCGACCGTCAGGGAGGTCGCTCTGGAGATGGCGGAGGCCGTGTACAGCCGCGGCCGCGATACGGACGGCGCCGTATGGAACGAGGCGGACGGCGAGGGCCGCATCATCGATGCGGACAAAGACTGGTGGCCGCAAGCGGAAGCCGTCGTCGGCTTCGCGAACGCCTTCGGCGCGTCCGGCGACGAGAAGTACTTGGCGGCAGCCGCAAAAACATGGGACTTCATCGAAGCCCATGTCATCGACCGCGCCAACGGGGAGTGGCACGGCAAGCTGTCCAGGGACGGCGTCCCCTATGCCGGCCAGCAGAAGGTGAACGCCTGGAAATGTCCTTACCATAACAGCCGGGCGTGTTTTGAAATCATCGAGAGATTTCAGGAGTGAGGGGCTGAGGAAGCGGAGTGCCGAGAAAATCTTGGCACTCCGTCATTTTTTGCCAGGGAGGCAGGTGGGGCTTGGACGAAGCAGCCAAGGCGGGCAGGCCGTCGGTGGGTTACACGCGCCGGGAGTGTTATGGGGCGTGACCGCGCTGGTTCCCTTTTGGTGGGCTACTGGATCTAACGCACCCGCCGCCGGTTTCGTCGCTAGTGCGCAAAAAAACTGCGAAAGTGCAGGAATTTTCTGTGGAAATGGTTCATTTTGACGAAAAGCCTGCGAATGTGCAGGATTTTTCAATGAAAATGAGTCTGAGCCCGTGTTCGCGGCGAAAAGCCTGCACAATTGCAGGAGTTTTTCCGTAGCCAGCGCATCCATCGAGCAAAAACTGTACTTTTGCAGGTTTTCTTCGCGCAACCAGGCAGTTTAGTTCGGCCGGCTCTGGCGTATGTGTTTCTGAGCAGCCTGGTAAGTGAAGGTTTTTCTGCAGGATGCGTTGCCAGTAAGTGCACCAGTTCCACCTTGGAATGTGATCGACCGACCGCCGTCATGCAGCGCAACACCGCGCACTGCGCGCGGTGTGAAAAGGAAGACAACTTTCATCCTCTATGGTGCCACGCAGCGCTTGTAAATATATTTTATTAACACTCACCAGCGACAAGAGGCCCGAGGGATTTTTTATTTTTGAATGTATGATTGAGATTTTTAACCCAATTTTTTCTAATATTTACATGGTAAAATACTATTTCTTGGAATTAAAAAATAGTATGATTAGGGAAAAATCATGGTAGTGAGGGGGCTTAAACAATGTTTACCCACGGACAGAGGAATCAAAAGGATTCCAGGGTTACATCTATATCTATGCCTAGAATCACCACGCCTACCCTCGGCACAGTTGCTCAACTTCAACGGCAATATGGCAATCGTGCTGTAGGTAAAATGCTTATGACGTCTTCCCCAATTATTCAACGTGAACTCGAAGTCCACCACTCTGCTCATACTGAAAACAATGGCCGGTCATCTCATGTTGAAGCAATCGTTTCTGGAAATACATTGGGTCCTGGCTCGAATGCGCCATCCGTCGATCCTGCTGGTTGGGATCTACTCAACGAAAGATTTGAAATGGGGGATCAGGTACGAGGGCATCTTTGGAATGGAAGATTGGGAGGACCTGGGGATAAGAGTTGGAATTTAACTCCACTTGAGAACTCATTCAATGTCAACGATATGGGGGCTGAGGAAGGAAAGGCTCAAACGGCATTAAACCATGTAAACACTGATCAAATGTATCTAGAAACAAACGTTGCGTATGGCTATAGTAATGACAATACGAATGCAGCGTATTATTATCCGTCAAATGTTACATTCAATTGGACGGCATACGAAGATGATAATGGTACAGTTCGGGATCAAGGAGCATTCAATTCAGAAACAGCTTTGCCAGATGAACAGGATCCTGATTATGATCCTGATGACCCTGACAACATAGGACTTGACGAAACAGAAGATGTCTAAAAACCTCCCCCACCTGCATATGCGAGTGGGGGATTCTTCTGTTTATACTGCTAAATCAGTCATTCCAAGGGTCGTAAGATTGCCGGGTTCGGCACCGCGCCGACCCCGACACCGGTGCCGAAAGCCCTACCGGCGGCGGTAGAAAGCTTCGATGGTCTCGCTCGCCGGCTTTTTGTACATGCAATAGTCGTCATTGCCTGCAGCTTCTCCCTCGCCGTACAGCGCGGCGGGCCAGTCCCACAGCATGAAGCCGTGGAACCACGGCTTGCTGCCGATCTTCTCGAACATGACGCGGTAGTACTCGTCCTGTTCTTGCAGGCTGACGGGGCCGGCGAGGCCCCAGTCGTTCGGCAGGTCGGCCGAACCTTGGCGGCTGGGGCAGCCGGCTTCCATGAAGAAGAACGGCTTGTCGTGCTTCGCGGCGAAAGCCTCCAGCGCGGCGACGCGCTCGTCCCAGGAGCCGATCGGGTAGTACCCGCTGGACGAAATGACATCGACGGCGTCCCACCAGGTCACGCGTTCTTCCTGGTACTTGTCGCAGTTGTAGGTGATGATGCCGCTGTAGACTTCCCTTACTTTGGCGATGAGCGCTCTCCACTCCTCCGCCCTGCGGTCCGTCTGCACCATCTCGCAGCCCACGCAAAACATTTCGCAGCCGGTGTCCTGCGCGATCCGCGCGTAATGCAAAATAAACTCGTTGTAGCTGACAAACCAGTCGCTCCACTTCGGCTCACAGGGCACGTCGTAGTCGAAAAAGTTGATGTGCGCCCGCCACACGCCGTTGGCGCAGTTCACGACAGGCTTCAGGCATACCTTCAGCCCTAAGCGATGCGCCTTTTCAATAGCCCATACCACTTCCTCATCGGTCACGGTAGGCTCGTTTTTATAATGAATGCTCGTCGCCTGAGGATTATCCTGAAGGGCGGAAAGTGCGATCGCCGTCCAGTTCACGCCAAGCTTGGCCATCTGTTCCAGCGAAAAGTCAGCGGTTTCGTTTGCCCATGTGCCGCGTGTCCCCACCCAGCCCCATGTCATTCCCTTGATGTAGTCCAAATCCCACACACCCAATCCGTATTTTTTATCTGTTTAAATGAACTTTATTCTTTCACCGATCCGCTGACGATGCCGGAGAAAATAAACCGCTGCAAAATCAAATAAATGATGATAGTCGGAATCATGATGATCAAAATCGCTGCGCAAATCAGCTCCCAGTGGGCGCTGTTCGGGCCCGCGAAGCGCATGAGCGATGTCGAGACGACGCCCAGCTTTTGCGAAGGCATATACAGCCACGGAATATACATGTCGTTGTAAATTTGAATCGTTTTGAGGATCACCGCGGTAGCCGTAGCCGGTCCCAGCAGCGGGAAAATGATCGTACGGTAAATACGGAACAGCGACGCCCCTTCCATCATCGCGCTTTCGTCCAGCGAATAAGGGATTTTGCTGATGAATTGCAGGTACAAGTAAATTTGCACGGCGTCGGTGCTGGCGTATAGCAGGATGGCCGCTCTTTTCGTATTAAACAGGTCCAGACCTTGAATGATGCTGAAAGTAGCCACTTGCGTCGTAATAAGCGGGATAAACGTAGCTACCAGGTAAGCGGCCAAAATCAAGCCTCTTCCTTTAAATTGAAACCGGCCCAGGGCGTAGGCGACCATCGTGCCCAAAATAATATTGATCGCAAGCGACGAAACGATAATAATTCCCGTGTTCATAAAGGCGCTGCCCAGTTTGCCGACCTCGATCACTTTGATGAAATTGGCGAAGTTGAAAAAGCTTTCCGGGAAGCTGAACGGGCTTGTTGCGGCATATTCTTTGCCGGTTTTAAAAGCGTTCACGACAATGACATAGGGCGGAACCAGCACGCAGAGCACCCCGATGACAAGCGTCAAATATTTCAACGCGTCCAGCAGAACGGCAGAGGGTTTCCGATTCATTGTTTATTCCTCCCCGCGCAAAATGAATTTACGTTGAACGGTAATGACGACGAAAACAATAATGAGCAGCACGATCGCCATGGCCGAGCCGAGCCCGAAATTATTGAATTTGAACGCAACATCGTTCACTTTGGTGACGAATGTATCGCTGCCTGCCGCCGCGCCGGTGATGACATAAGGAATATCGAACACTTCCAGCGCCCCCGATACGGTTAGCAGCATGTTGAGCTCGATGATTTTGCGGATGTTGGGCAGAGTGATGTAGAGCAGGCTTTGAAACGAATTGGCCCCGTCGATTTTGCCGGCCTCGTACAAGTCCCCGGGAATCGACTGCAAAACGCCCAAGTAAATGACCATGTTGAAACCCATATATTTCCACAATGAAATCGAGGCCAGCGAAACGTTGACGAGCGACATGTTGCCGAGCCAGCTTTGCTTGTAAGCGCCAAGACCGACCCATTCAAGCAGCGTATTCAGCGTGCCGTGATCGGAATTGAAGATAAACTGGAACATGTAGGCCGTCGCCACGCTGTTCAAAATGTAAGGCAGAAAGAGCAGCACTCTGAACACATTGCGGCCCTTCAGCTTCGTATTCAGGACGATGGCAAAATACAAGGCGATCATATTTTGAATAATGCCGCCGATAAAATAATAAAGGTTGTGGCTGAAAACGCCGAAAATTTCCTTATTCGAAAAAATTTCCTTGTAGTTGGCAAAGCCGACCCACTTGTAATTCAAGCTGAATCCGTCCCAGTCGGTAAAGCTTAATTGAATTAATCTCAATGCAGGGTAAAACGTAAATGTAGCAAGCAAAATGAGCGGAATCGTCAAAAACGATACCAAAATGACCCGGCGCTGCGCTTTATAGCTGAGGTTGATCATAGCAATCCCTTCTTTACCCGAATGATAGAAAGCCAAACCGGCAACAAAAATAGATCATCATGGAGCGCATGACAATCTATTTTTGTTATTTACCCGAAGCTAACCGAATTATTGTCCGACCGCTTTTCTTGCGTCGGCCCATTTTTTGTTAAGCTCGTCAAGACCGGCTTTGAAGTCTTTGCCCAGAATCAATTTTTGCACGTAAGCTCCGCCCATGAAGTCGATTTGCGCTTTGTTGGCGATGTTGCCGTAAGCGTCAGGATCCGGCTTGCCTTGCAGGGAGTTCGGTTTCAGAGCCATAAATTGCTGCAATTGAGGCAGTTTAGGCTGCTTCGACTTGTCGGGAGGGATCATGCCCGCAAAGTCGGCGTAATCGGATTCTTCCACCATGAATTTGACGAAAGCTTTGGCTGTTTCGATGTTTTTGCTGTTTTTCGCTACGCCATACATGTAGTCGGGACCCATGTTAGCGTTGTATTTGCCGCTGTTATCGTACGGCAGCGGGAAGAAGCCGATATCTTCGGATTTGGCGCCGTTCTCGATAATTTGCGGCACGACCCAGTTGCCAAGGAAATACATCGCCGTTTTGCCGCTGGCTACGTCCTTCTTGGACGATTCCCAATCGGTGGACATCAAATCTTTTTCGGTGTAGCCTTTGTCAACGAAAGTTTTCAGGATCGTCAGCGATTTTTCATACGGCGTTCCCGGACCGAAAGGAGCGTCCGTCTTGGTCATGGAGCCGCGGAATTCAGGGTCGCCGGAAATTTCAAAGGCGATGACGTCCCATTCGCTTAGAGGCCATTTGTCTTTGAAGTTCGTCGCCAGCGGCGTAATGCCCGCAGCTTTCAGCTTTTCGGCGTCGGCGTACAACTCGTCCAGCGTTTTCGGAACGTCGGTGATGCCCGCTTTGGCGAAAGCCTGCTTGTTGTAAGCGACACCGTTCGTGTTCACGCCGCTCGGAAGTCCGTACGTATTGCCGCCCGACGCTTTAATATCCGAGAAGTACACTTTGTCGTTGAGGCCAAGGTCGTTGAGCGACGCATAATAATCGCCCAGTTTGCCGTTGGGAACGCCGTCGGGAATCATGTTCACGTCGCCAAGCTCGCCGGTGGACAATCTGACTTTCATCGTCGGGCCGTAGTCTTTGATCGCTTCGACTTCAACCGCTTCCACTTTCGGATATTTCTTTTTAAAAGCCGCCTCCCACTCTTTGAACTTGGTGTCCACCAAATCCGTGCGGTGGGTGACCACTGTAATTTTGCCTTTGATATTATCGGTTGCGCCGCCTGCGCCAGGAGCTGCGGTTGCCGCCGCATTGCCGGTTGCCGCAGGAGAAGTCGAAGCCGCGCCGTCTCCCTGGGATTTGCCGCATGCCGCCGCCACGGATACGGTCAATACTAACGCCATTCCGGTTGTGAGCCACTTTTTCAATTTGAATACCCCCTTGAAATAATGAAATTCTCATTTGTTATCGCTTTCATGTTAATTATATTTCTGAGCAGGGCAGATTGATATGTAGTTTTTTTGTTTTTATTGTATTATTTTTGCGTATTTCAGAAATTTTATGCTAACAATTAGCTAACAACATCCCGGTACTCTTTGGGCGTCAGGCCGACGACTTTTTTGAACTGTTTGTTGAAATAAGCCGGATCGCGGTAGCCGACGAGCTCGCCGATCTGGTACGTTTTCAAATGAATCTGATCTTTCAGCAGTTCTTTCGCTTTGTTCATCCGCACGGAAATGATGTACTCGATGATCGTCGTCCCCGTCTCCTGGCTGAACAATTTGCTCAAATAGCTCGGAGTCAAAAACACCCGCTTCGCCAAACTGTTCAAATCCAGCGCCTCCGCGTACTCCTGCTCGATAATTTTTTTGATTTGAAAAACGGTCATGCTTCCCTGACTGCTTCTTTCGTTCATCAACGAGTTCAGCCCGCTCAGCAGCCGCAGCTCGATTAACGCTTTTGCCTCGTTGTAGGTAAAGCATTTTTTCAGCTCCATCCCCCAGTCTATGGAAAGCTCCGGCTGAGTCGCGGTTTCCCGGCGTTTGCCGGCTTCTTTGTTCAGCGCATAAAACAGCGTCTCCACAAGCTCGATCAAGTGGTGCATGCGAATTTTGATGTTGGCAATTTCCCGCAGCATGTCCCGCAAATGGATTTCGACGCTGGGCAGATCGAAAATTTCCATACTCTCCAGCACTCTTTTCCGGTACGACTCCACCTTGTGCAGATTGCCGAACGCGACCTGCTCCGCCCGGGTGACCGTGGACCGGCCTGTACCGTAAAAATTGTACTCCGTAGCTTCCAGCGCTTCCCGGTAGCTTTCGGCCCATTCGCTCCAGTGCGCGCACAGCCTGCCGATGCCGACCGAAGCGGAAAAAGCCCGCTCCTTCGTTAATATGCTGCCGAGCTGGGCTTCCCATGCTTCAATTGCATGATCCGCATCCTCGAATGCGGCGATCAAAGCCGTGGTGCGGTCATCCATCGTCACGATTTCATATTTGGCGGCGAGCTCCGGCTGAAAGCCGCTGCGAAAAGCCGTTTTCGGCGGGGCGGAATCTGTCACAACCGCGGCAACGGCAAATGCCGGCATATGAACAAGCTCCGGATACGAGTCCTTGAGCGTGAGCGCAGCCGCCTGCTTGTCTCCCGTTCCGAGCAGCGCCTGCCGCAAAAGCGTATCGTCTTTGCCGGAAAGCATGGCCGGTTTCGCCTGAATGCTTTGGTGCAGCCCCGCCAGCAGCTCGTACAGCTCCTGCTTGTCTACGGGCTTCAGCAAATAAGCGGACACCCCGGACGAGATGGCCGAACGGGCATACTCAAATTCGCCGAACCCGCTCAAAATGACGCATTTGATGTCCTGGTCCCTTTGCTTGATCAATTTGGCGAGCTCCAGCCCCGTCATGCCCGGCATTTTGATGTCGGTGATAACTACATCCGGCTTATTGGTTTCCAGGGCGGCCAGGCAATCCGAAGCGCCGGTGTACAAGCCGGCAATTTCGTAATGAGGCGACGCTTTTTCGATCAGCTTGGACAAGCCGAGCCTGATTTTTTCCTCGTCATCCACGATCATGATTTTCATGCCGGTCCCTCCCTTCAGATCTGTATGTTATAGGGCAGCGAAATAACGACGGTCGTCCCCTCTCCCGGCCGACTGAACAGTTCCAGGCCGTACGAGGCGCCGTAATGCAGCTTGATCCGCTCGTCCACGTTCAACAGGCCGATCCCTCTGGCCGGAGACGGGGACGGAGACGGAGACGGTGGCGGTAGTGGAGACGGAGTCAGTAGCGGTAGCGGAGACTGGGGCGCAGCTTCATGCAAGAAGCCTTGCTTCAGCTTCTCGTTCAGACGCCGCAGCTTGTCGGCCTCGATGCCGCTGCCGTTATCCTCAATTCGCAAGGTCAGCAGGTGGCCCGCGATTTCATAAGAAACATGAATGTCGATCGGCTCGTCATCCTCGGTCTGCCCGTGGACAATGGCGTTCTCCACAATCGGCTGAAAAAGCAGCGGAATGACGGGATAATACCGAATCGCCTGGAAATCGTCCAAAGCGAGACGGAACTTGTCGCGGTACCTGTAATTGATCATTTGAATATAGGTTTGCAGGTGCTCGAACTCCTGGTGCAGCGCGACCGTTCCTTTCATCGGGTTGATGCTGTACCGGAACAGCTTGCCCAGCGCGGCGATCATTTCAGCGGCTTCCTCATCGTCATTGATTTCCGCCGTCATCCGGATCGTCTCAAGCGTATTGTACAAAAAATGCGGATTGATCTGGTTTTGCAGCGCCGCCAGTTCCGCTTCCTTTTTGCGGCCCTCGATCACGTACACTTGTCCGATGAGCTCTTTGATCCGCGCAAGCATGCTGTTAAAATGCAGCCCGAGCCGCCCCGCCTCGTCCCTGCTCTGCACCTGGAAGCTGACGTCCAGATCGCCGTTCTCGGCTTTTTTCATTAACCGCATTAACCGTTTCATCGGCTTTGTAAGCGCATAAGAGATCAAAATCGAAATAAACAGAGCGAACGCCATAATGATGCAGGTGACCAGCAGCGTTATGTTTTGCGTATACACGGCATCTTTCGTAATTTC
Organism: Paenibacillus sp. sgz302190; assembly: GCF_059820445.1. Lineage (NCBI taxonomy): Bacteria > Bacillati > Bacillota > Bacilli > Caryophanales > Paenibacillaceae > Paenibacillus > Paenibacillus sp. sgz302190. The sequence continues at coordinate 31,934 of NZ_JBZYAO010000051.1, read as the reverse complement.
GGCAAGCGGGATGCGGATGATCGTTTTCCAGCCGGTTTTCAGCGATTGCGAATAAATGCATAAATATTTAATGCCATCAATTTCTTTTATAAAATCGCCCGATGTGCCGACAGCCAGATTCACGACCGGATCGTCTTTGATTTTTTCCGTAATCCGCTTTTGCTCGGTATCGTAAATGACGCTGTTGTCCGCATCGATAATAAGCACCTTGCCGTGCGCGGCGTTTTCCAAATCGCTGACGACATTTTGAATGACGCTGATGCTGGCGTCGACGGCGATCGTTCCGATCGATTCCTGGGTATAAAAATCGCGGATTTCCCGGAGCACCGTGAAAGCAAATTTGCCGGTCTGCCAGTTCGCCAACTGCTGCGTGCTCAAAAACACGGATTTACCCCCGGCGCTCTGGGCCAGCCGCCGCCACTCGCCGGATCGTTCGTCCAGGTCCGTCCTGACGCCGCCGGTCATAATGTTGTAGTATTTGTTATTATCGTTATCGAAAATGTATATGGAATTCGTGCCGCGCTTGATGTTGTTCATAATGCGGATGTAATTTTCCATCTCGACCTGCTTCTGGGTCAGCGTTTCCGTCTTGTCCTCCAGCAGCTGCTGGAAGGAGGTCAAATAGAGCGGAATTTGCGAGATTTGCTCCATATCCCCGATATAATCGTCCAGCCGCTTCGTAATATTGTCCGTTAATTGCGACGCGTAGAGGCTCGTATTTTTTTTGATCGACGTGGAATAGTTCTGATAGGAAATATACCCCGTCAGTGTAATCGGCAAAATAATGAGGAATACGAAGACGACAATCAGCTTCTTCTCCATCGACAAATTCGACAGCAGCAGCGTCTCCTTCCATCGCAAGCGGCGAGCAGACATAAGGCCTCTCTCCTGTTCCATTCAAGCTGGGAGTCAGCAGTTTCGCCCGCCGGACCCCTGAGTGTAGTATTACATTCATTATAGACAGATATGGCCGGTAAATGAAAATACCCGCCGCAATTGTGCTTTGAAGGCCGTCCAAGTTTGTGCTACAATGCATTCAACACCAGTGATACGGAGGTTTATGATGCTAAAGGAATTTAAAGATTTTGCTTTTAAAGGTAATATGGTCGATTTGGCGGTCGGGGTCATTATCGGGGGCGCTTTCGGCAAAGTTATCACTTCAATCGTGAACGACTTGATCATGCCGCCGATCGGACTGCTGCTGGGCAAGGTGAAGTTCAACGATTTGTTCATCCCTCTCGACGGCAAACATTACGCTACGCTGGCGGACGCCGCGGCAAAAAGCGCGCCTACCTTTAACTACGGGCAATTTATTTCTACTTTTCTTGATTTTCTGATTGTCGCTTTTGTCATTTTCATGGTCGTGAAGCAGCTGAGCAAATTCCGCAAAAAAGAAGAACCGAAGGAAAAAGCGCCGGCTACCAAACAGTGCCCGCACTGCTTGTCCGACATTCCGGCCCAAGCGTCGCGCTGCAAATATTGCACGTCGGAACTCGCATCCGGGGGCTCTGTTTCCGGAAGCATTCAATAGGCGGACGCCGCGGCTGGCGCAGCACGGGCGGGTGGCGAGCCCGGATGCGGGAAGCCCGCTAGGGCTAAGGGGCACGCGGGGGACCGGGAAACCCGCGCAGAGCTAGCATCCTGCTGGGGCAAGGAAACCTGCACAGAGCTAGCAACCTGCGGGGACCGGGAAACCCGTACAGAGCTTAGCAACCTCCAGGGGCCGAGAAACCCGTACAGAACTTAGCAACCTCCAGGGGCCGAGAAACCCGTACAGAACTTAGCAACCTCCAGGGGCCGAGAAACCCGTACAGAACTTAGCAACCTCCAGGGGCCGGGAAACCCTACAGAGCTTAGTAGCCTCCAGGGCCGAGAAACCCGAAAAGCCTGCAAAAGTGCAGGCTTTTTCGGTGAAAGTGACCCATTTTGGGGAAAAGCCTGCAATTGTGCAGGAATTCCCGGTGAAAATGGATCTAAGGCCGTGCGCGAGCCGAAAAACCTGCATTTTTGCAGGAATTTTTCGTTTCAAGCTTGCCAGTGGGCAAAAAGATGCACTTTTGCAGGCTTTCTCCATGTTACCCGTTAAATGCGGCGGATCGGTTCATTACAACAAACACAAAAGCACGCACCGCATGAGGACAAGCCCTCTGGCGATTCGTGCTTTTTTCGATTAGGGACTCGGCAGCGGCGGAACTGCGAGCGTTCCAGTCACGGATGACCGCCAAATGCGCACCGCGGCAGAACGGCTATCGTCCCCCGCTGCCGTCGGCACCGCTTGGCGCTAATTACCGCCGACACGCAGCGAAACGCCGCGCATTGCGCGAAGAATGGGAACTGCGCACTGAAAGCTGCGCGCGGTGCGAAGATTTGGAGGTCAACATGCTAAATACCATGGTTAAGGTTCTTTATAAAACCATTCTCGCTGCCGGTATACTTTTTCTTATCGTGTATATCCTTTTATATTTTTTCGTATATTCCAGGTCGCCGAAACAAGCTATACAGAAAAAACTTGGCGGCACAGCGGTACAATATACGGTAAACAACGATGGCTATGTGGATAAAGATGGAAGTCGGCGTTTTGTTTTACATGAATGGGACGGTAAATTTACAGACAGCTTGCCTCATATTTTTTACTTGAAACAAACTAGTGCGGGCTGGCTCGTTGTCAACTATGGGAACGCTCCTTAGTTCGGTATTACGGCAATAAAGAGCGCGCCGGTTTTATTGCTCATTGAACTACGTCGTATCCTTGTTCTTCGATCGCTTCCTTAATTGCCGCAAGCGTCAGCTTGCTGTCGTCATACTGTACGGCGACTTCTTTGCTGGCAAGGTTCACTTTGCCTTCGGCGCCGATCTCTTTCATCGCTTTTTCTATCGAGTTCACGCAGTGGTTGCAGGACATTCCTTCTACTTTCAATGTAACGTTAGACATAGTTATCGCTCCTTCGCGCAAATGTTTTTTATTTCATTAAAGTATTCATCGTCTTGAGCAGCTCATCCACAACGTCCATGTCGCCTTCTTGAATTCTTTCGACGACACAGCTTTTGAGGTGTCCTGCGAGCAGCAGCTTGCCTACTCCGTTCAACGCCGACTGAATCGCCGCGATTTGGTGCAGCACATCATCGCAATAGGTATCTTTTTCGATAAGCCCCTTTACGCCGCGCACCTGGCCTTCGATCCGGTTCAACCGTTTGATCAGATCGGATTTCAGTTTGTCGGAGTGATGGCTCTTGCGGGCCTGATCGTCGTGGCAGCTGCTTGCTCCGTTGTTTTGTTCCAGCTCCGTTTCCATAGAAGGCACCTCCCTCCCGGGTATTCTCTTTATCATACCCCCATACGGTATATTGTCAAGCGCCAATGGGCCGGGGCGGGGGACCTTATTGTCAAACGCCAAGGCCGGGACCGGGGGCGTTTTTGTCAAGCTTCGAGGGCCGTTACAGTTTCACCCGCTGCAGCCGGAGGGCGTTGAGCACGACGGAAACGGAGCTTAGCGCCATGGCCGCGCCGGCCACCCAAGGGGCGAGCAGGCCGATTGCGGCAATCGGGATGCCGAGCGTGTTGTAGCCAAGCGCCCAGAACAGATTTTGCTTGATGTTGCCCATTGTGCGGCGGCTCATTTCAATCGCATCGGGGATGCTGTTCAAATCCCCCCGCATAAGCGTAACGTCGGCGGCTTCCATCGCCACATCGGTGCCCGTGCCGATCGCCATGCCGATATCGGCCATCGCGAGTGCAGGCGCATCGTTGATGCCGTCGCCGACCATCGCCACGCGGAGTCCTTGCGCCTGGAGCTTTTTCACTTCCTCGGCCTTGCCTTCGGGAAGCACTTCGGCCAGCACGCGCTCAATGCCGACCTGCCCCGCAATCGCCTCCGCGGTGCGCTGGTTGTCACCGGTGATCATGATGACTTGTATGCCCAGCCCCTTCAAGCGGGATACGGCTTCTTTGGACGTCTCTTTAATCGTGTCGGCCACCGCCACCATTCCGGCGTAAACGCCGTCCACGGCTGCCAGCATGGCGGTTTTGCCCGCCTGCTCAAGCTGCGTCATGACGGGAAGCGCGGCGGCTGCGTCGATGTTATGCCGGGCCATCAGCTTCCGCGTGCCGATCATCACCTCCCTTCCGTCAACGGTTGCCCGGATGCCAAAACCGGGAATCGCCTCGAATTCCGAGGCATCGGGCAGATCAACGCCCTTGCCGCGAATCCCCTGGACGATTGCTTCGGCCAGAGGGTGCTCCGAGCTTTTTTCGGCTGCGCCTACCAACCGGAGAAATTCGGACTCTTCCAGTTTCGTAAGAACGTCGGTCAATTCGGGCTTACCTTTGGTCACCGTGCCTGTTTTATCCAAAATCACGGCATCGATGCGGTGGGTCGACTCCAGGTGCTCGCCGCCTTTGAACAAAATACCGAGCTCGGCCGCCCGGCCGGAACCGGCCATAATGGACGTCGGCGTTGCCAGTCCGAGCGCACAAGGGCACGCAATGACGAGAATGGCTATCGCTTTTTCCAGCGCTCCGGCAAAATCGCCCGGGACGATCCACAGGTACCAAACCGCAAACGCGATGACGGCTATGGCTACGACGATAGGAACGAACACGCCGGAGATGACGTCGGCAATCCGCTGAATCGGAGCTTTGGAGCCCTGCGCCTCTTCGACGACTTTGATGATCTGGGCGAGAGCCGTGTCTCTGCCGACTTTGGCCGCGCGCACTTTCAGCATGCCGTTTTTGTTGATCGTTGCACCGATGACGGTATCGCCCGCCCGTTTGCCGACAGGCATGCTTTCACCGGTCAGCATCGATTCGTCCACCGATGAGGAGCCCTCCAGCACGACTCCGTCGACCGGAACTTTTTCGCCCGGCTTGACGATGACGGCATCGCCCACGATGACTTCCTCAACCGGAATGCTCAGTTCTTTTCCGTCGCGAATGACCAGCGCCGTTTTGGCCTGCAGGCCCATCAGCGTTTTGATCGCTTCGGACGTGCGTCCTTTGGCGAGGGCTTCGAACAATTTGCCCAAAATAACAAGTGTGATCAGCACCGCGCTCGTTTCAAAATACATCTCCGGCGCATGCCGGTGTGCATCCGTGCTCAACGCCCATTCGAGAGTTAGATACAAGCTGTAAAAGTAAGCGGCGGAGGTGCCGAGGGAAACGAGCACGTCCATGTTGGCGCTTTTGTTGCGCAGCGCTTTGTACGCGGCCACATAAAACTGTCTGCCGATGTAAAATTGAACCGGCGTCGCGAGCGCAAGCTGCGCCCACGGATTCATCAAAATGTCCGGCAGCCAGATCCAGGACGTGAACGAGAAGTGGCTGACCATCGCCCACAGCAGCGGAAAAGAGAGCACGGCGGAAATCCACAGCTTGCGCTTCTGCTTCCTGATCTCGGCCGCGCGATGCTCGCCGGCCTCCTCTTTGGCCTGCTTGAGGATCGCCTCGTAGCCGAGCTTGGCTACCCTCTGCTGCATGTCGGCCGGAGATACCTCCGCAGGGCTGTACTCCACGCGCGCCGTCTCCATGGCGAAGTTGACTGCGGCTTTCGACACGCCGGGCATTTTGTTCAGCGCCTTCTCGATCTTCGCGGCGCAGGCCGCGCAAGTCATGCCGGTAATGTCGAAGTCTACCGCCTCCTTGACGACCCCATAGCCCAGCTTGGCGATCGTCTGCTCCATGCCGGCGGCGTCCACCTTGCCGGGATCGAACGTCACCGCCGCCTTCTCCATCGCAAAATTCACGTTAGCCTCGCTGACTCCGTCTATTCGTTGAAGCCCTTTTTCAATCCGGTTGGCGCATGCCGCGCAGGTCATGCCTGTTATCTGAAAAGATGCCTGTTTCAACTCCGCATTGGCGTCCATCGTTTCGCACCTCATTTGCAATATTGTTCTTCGTGTATTTATAGTATACCCCCCATAGGTATATTGTCAACACTAAAAATCATCCCGCATTGAAAATGGGCGTTGGCCCGACGCTTGGGCTAGCGGCAGCAGGCTGGGGCAATCACAGCTTTCGTAACCAACTCGGCTAACCTGGCCGCAGCTTCTTTAAGCTCAATGGGGCGGCGGCTAACCGGTGCGCAAAAAAGCCACTACTGGACACAGCGGCTGCCGTGCTTAGTAATGGCTTGTTTATCTTTATTTTATTCGAGAGCAGGTGCGGGCTCTTTGACGGACGACTGTTTGCGGTGAAAGAGGCCGTAATAGAAAATCGCGGCGCAAACGACGACCAGGCCTGTAAAGAAATACATCGCATGGTATCCGGAGCTTGCGGCTATTGTGCCGAGCACGGAAGAACCGATGCCGTAGCCGGAGTCGAACAGCAGGAAGTACGTGCCGGTTGCCAGTCCCCGCCGGTGCGCCGGGGCAGATTGGATGGCGATCGTCTGGAAGCTTGGCAGCAATGCTCCGAACCCGAGCCCGAGCATCCCCGCCGCGCCCAAAAAGGCGAGCGGCCCATTCGCCACGCTCAGCACAATCATGCCAACCGCGAACAGAGCTACGCCGGGGTATACGAGAATATGCGGGCCCGAACGGTCAAACAGCCTGCCTGTAAACGGCCTGGAAATAACGATCATCAGGGCAAAAACCATGAAAAAATAGCTGGCATAAACGCCAAGGCCGATATCTTTCGCATAAACCGAGAGAAACGTTGTAATGGCCCCATAGGAAAAAGCCAGTACACTGCCCGTCAACGAGATCGGCAGGGCGCGCGGCTCGATGAACTTTTTCCAGCCCGTTGCGAGTCCCGCCCTTCCCGCTATGGCCGGAGCAGGGATGCGAAGGCTAATGCCGCACAACAAGGACAAAGCGACGAACAAGATGCATACGCCAAACAAAATCGCATTGTTATGCGTCTGCATAATCGTCAGCCCCAGGAAAGGTCCCACGACCATAGCGAGGCTCATAAACAGGCTGAAATAGCCGACTCCCTCTCCTTTGCGGTGTTCCGGGACAAGATCGACCGCCACTGCGCTGGTAGCCGTCGCCGCCATACCGAAGCCGATGCCGTGCAAAAACCGCAAGCCCAGCAAAAGTTTGTACTCGGAAATAAACGGATAGATGACCGTACAGCCGGCAAATATAGCCAGCGAAACGATCACAAGCTTACGCCTGTCCCATTCATCCAGCCATTTGCCCGTCAGCGACCGGCAGATGACCGCGGAAACAATAAATACCGTCATCACCAGCCCGATTTCCTTTTGCCCTTTGTGCAGCGTATCGGTGACTATGATCGGGAGCGTAACGGCCAGTATGTAAAACGTCATAAACAAAAAAAAGCTGCTGAAACACACAGCAACAAAATCGCGATTCCATAGTTTCGGCTGACCTTCCATTTTGCGATTCTCCTCTGCCAACTAATTGCTATAGCAATTATATTAGAGACGGGCTCTTTTCGTCAACAAAAAACTACAAGAAAATATAGTTATACAGATACACAGAACTATATATCTGTTGAATAAATTTCCATCATCATGCATAATAATACAATCTAGCAAATGAACAACTATACTTTCAGCAGGAAGGCAGATACGAGATGAATTTGATATTCGAATCGAACGATTTGGAAGACTTTTTGGCCGAAACCGAGGAAGTTGATTACAGCCATCCTTCCATTAAAGAAAAAGCATCCGAGCTTTATTCACAAGCGTTAAACGAAGATGATTTTGTGAAAAAGGCTTATGAATTTGTCCGGGATGAAATATTTCATTCATGGGACATTCAAAGTTCGCGAATCACGTGTAAAGCATCAGAAGCGCTTTATTTTAAAGAAGGTATCTGTTACGCCAAGTCAAATTTGCTAGGTGCTATTTTAAGGAGTAAAAAGATTCCTGCCGGGTTTTGTTATCAGCGGCTTACCATTGGCGATACGCCGGATACGGGGTACTGCCTCCATGCGCTTAATGCCGTTTTCCTTCATTCCAGAAAGAAATGGGTCCGCTTGGATGCACGGGGGAACAAAATTGGCGTACATGCCGAATTCTCCCCGGACTATGAACAACTTGCTTTTCCAATCAGGGAAGCGTACAACGAAATCGATTATCCGACTATTTATAAATCGCCAAACCCGAAAACAATATCCGTGCTAAAGCAAAACACAGATTGTATAAATATGTATCTCAACGGCTTGCCAAGCGAGCTTTAACCCATAAAAAGAACCTGCCCGCCGACCGGTGAGCAAGTTCACGTTCTTCTATTCATTTGACAAACACGCCCAATTCGTGCAATTCACCCTCAATTTCCCGCTTCAGCGCAAGTTTCTCGCCGTCTTCAAGAAATGCCGCTTCCACGCCGTTCATAATAATGACGCCCAACTCGGAGCCGGTAAATGCGAATTTTTCGGAAAGCACCCGGTATTCCTTCGTAATATCCGTCCCCGATACGCTCGGATTGTCGGTATTGACGGTCACCTTGATCCCCTTGTCAAAATACTCCCGGATCGGATAAGCGTCCCATCCCGTTACAGCCTTCGTCTGAATGTTGCTGATCGGGCACATTTCGAGTGGAACGCGGCGGTCCACGACCATGTCGAAAATCGAAGAGCTCTCCTTCAACCTGACCCCGTGGCCGATTCTGGCTGCGCCCAAATGCGTGACCGCTTCGTAAATGTTGCTCGCCCCGGCCGCTTCCCCGGCGTGTATCGTGATCGGAATTCCTTTTTTATGGGAAACCGCGAACACCTCGCGGAAAAATTCCGGCGGATACGACGCCTCGTCCCCTGCCAAATCGACGGCCGCTACCCCTTTTCCGATGTAAGGAACCGCGGCTTCTATCACTTCCAGGTTTTGCTCGCGCGCATGATTTCTCATGCAAATGGCGATGCCCCGGGTCTTGATGCCGAACTGCTTCTCGCCGCGCTTCAAGCCTTGGGCTGCATAATGGATCACCTCTTCGGCGGACATTCCGTTCTTCCGGTGAAGCTGCGGCGCAAACCGGACCTCCACATATTTGCAATTATGCTCGGAGCACTGCTCCACCACCTCGTAAGCAACCCGTTCCAACGCATCCGAAGACTGCAAAAAGCGCGTAGTAAAATCAAATTTGCTCAAATAATCCTTGAGGCTCGAACAATCGTCCCCGACACGCATATAAGGCAGGAGCCCTTCTGAGTCGTGCGCCGGCAGCTCGATTCCTTCCTTCGCGGCAATGTCCAAAATCGTCTCCGGCTTTACGCTTCCGTCCAGGTGCAAATGGAGATCAACTTTCGGCAAAAGAGCTACCAGATCCGTATTCGTTGTGCTAGCCATCCTTCGTCTCCTCCTTTTAATTTTCAATAATCTTAATATAATGTCACGTTAATGTAAATATAAATAACAATAAAATCTCAAAAACGGAATTAATGTTATATTATATTACATAAATTTTCCTTTTGCTCATGTAGAAAGTGCGTTCCCAATTACATTGTTTCACCAAATGACTCCTTATAACTTCGCAACTTCACCAGATGCCCTCCTTGACCCGCAGCACTACCGCCCCCTTAAATCCGACTTACGAGTGTCGAAACAATTCTTGGCAAGACACTGCCGGCCGCGCGTACTACGTAGTGCGCAACACGTAGTACGCAATGCGCAATGAACATTGCGCAGAAAAGCCTGCAAAAATACAGGCTTTTGCACGTCAAAAGCCTTGCTTCGGAAAATTCCTGCAAATCTGCAGTTTTTCCGCTGAAATTTAGGGCTTAGCCCCGTTCCGGGCAAAAATTCCTGCACAATCGCAGGTATTTCCTCCAAACGAGGCGTATCCATCGAAAAAGCCTGCACTTTTGCAGGCTTTGTCCGCCGGCATGCAAAAAAAGCCCGTCTCATCTCCTATCGAGACAAAACGGACTTGACTGCACAGCCGGAGCAATCCCCCACCCCCACCGGGCAAAACGGCCTTGACCGCACGGCCGGAACAATTACTCGTTCCTCCGGATGACCTTCAACGCCTCTCTGACGCTTAACGGAGAAAGCTCCGTCCGGTCCACAAAAGCTTGCACCGCCGCGGCGTCGGTTTTTGAATATTCGCGCAGCGCCCAGCCGATCGCCTTGCGGATGAAAAACTCCTGCGAATCCGCCAGCCTGCGGATGCATGCAAACAGCAGCCCGGTATCCGTGCGCTGCTTGTATTTCAACTGGAACAGGATCGCAGTTCGTTGCAGCCAGATGTTGCCGGAGTCAAGCCACTTGTCCACATAGGCGGGTATCAACTCCGGAAATCTTTGAAAATGGGCGCCGACCAAATGGTCCGCGATCATATCGACCGTATCCCACCAGGATCGGGTCACGATCAGCCGTTCCAGCATGTCAATATGCGTAGAGGGCGTTTCCTTGCGCACTTTGGCGAGCAGTTCCATCGCCGTGTAGGCGAACTCTCTTTCCGGCAGCTCCCACAATTGCTCGGCGACCCGGACTCCCTCCGCTCCTACTGGAACCCCGTGCTCTTTCCAAAACTGCTTGACGAGCGCTGCCCGCTGCGGTTTCCTGATCCCGAGAAACGGGAACTGATTGCGCATATAAGCTGCCATTTCCAGCGCGTCCGCCGGATTGGCGTGCATCCGCAGCCAAGCTTCCAGCTTGTCGGTGTAGGTTTCTAACTCGTCCGTGTAGACTTCCAGCTTGTCCATGTATGTTTCCAACTTGTCTGTGTTAGCTTCTAGCCCGTCTGTATAGCCTTCCAACTTCTCCGCATAGCCGGGTGACATCGCGCGATCCCCTCCTTTTTCATGCTTATTGTATCAAAAAAATGATGCCAAACTGAGCAGATTCCGGTATGCTTATAGAAGATTTTCAAGATAGAGAATACGGATCGGAACGGAGAGAACAGTTATGAGCTATAAATTAATTGCTACAGACCTGGACGACACGCTGCTGCGGGATGATTTGACGATTTCCCCCGAGACCGTCGAAGCGATGCATCAAGCCGTCGCACAGGGCGTAACGGTAACGATCGCGACGGGAAGAAGCTTTCCTTCCGCGGCCAAAATCGCCAATCGCATCGGGCTCAACGTCCCCATTATTACGTACCAAGGCGCCCTGATCAAAAACCTGCTGGACGAGCAAGTGCTCTACGAACGGACGGTTCTCGTGGAAAGCGCCCGGTTCTTGCTCGATTTTTGTGAAAAACGCAACCTTCACCTTCAACTGTACCATGGCGACCAACTTTATGCAGGAGAAGACAACGATAAAATTAAAAACTACGTCAAATTGTCCAAAACGCCGTACATCATCGGGGACTTGCGGCAGTGGATCGATATTCCCCAGCCCAAGCTGCTCATCGTCGACGAGCCCGAAGTATGCGATCGGCTGCGCGAAGAGCTCCTGCCGCTGATCGGCGATCAGGTGCATATCACGAAATCGAAGCCGAATTACCTGGAATTCATGCACAAGGAAGGCACCAAAGGCCATGCCATCGAATTCCTGGCGCAGCACATCGGCTGCGGGATGGATCAGGTCATCGCGCTCGGCGACGCCTGGAACGACCGGGAGATGCTGCAAGTCGCCGGCCTCGGCGTAGCGATGGACAATGCGCTGCCCGAGCTGAAAGCACTCGCGAACTATGTCACGCGGAGCAACAACGACGACGGAGTCAGACACGTGATCGAAAAATTTGTGCTCGCGCAATAATTAAAAAGACCGCTCCCGCGGGTTCGTTTCGGCAAGCCGAGACGCCCGGGGAGTCGGTCTTTTTTCATAGTGCCTGGAATCTCTCTGTCATTTGGCGTTCATATATTTCCGCATGTCGAACGCGACGGCCGCGACGATGATCAAGCCTTTGATAATAAGCTGCCAGTAAGGGCTGATGCCGATAAAAGTGAGGCCGTAGTTGATTACGCTGAAAATCAATACGCCTGCCAGCACGCCAGGGACAGTACCGATTCCCCCGGAGGTGGATACGCCGCCGACTACGCAGGCCGCGATCGCGTCAAGCTCGTACATGTTGCCGTAGTTGTTCGTCGCTCCGCCGGTTCTGGCTGCTTCAAGCACGCCTGCCAAACCGTACAAAGCGCCCGCGATGGCGTACAAATAAATGAGGTAGCGGCCTACGTTGATGCCCGAAACCTTTGCCGCGTGAATGTTGCCTCCGATGGCGTACATGTATTTGCCCAGCTTGGTTTTGTTGAACACAACCCAGACGATGATGGAAACGATAACGGCGATAATGACAATATACGGTATCGAATAGGGACCGCTGCTGCCTATAAAGCCCGTCCCCAGCTTGCTGAAGTCGGCCCGCAGACCGCCGATCGGCTGGGACTGGTTGGGCTCCATGTCGAAGTAAAGCGAGTTGGCCCCGTACACCGCGACCATCGTGCCGAGCGTTGCGATAAAAGGCGGCACGTTAAACTTGGCGACGATAATCCCGTTCAGCAGTCCGATGATCAAACCTACCGCAACGGCGATCAAAATCGGAACGATAAGCGGCAGCTCCGGCAAATTCGGGAAAAACTTCCGCGCATAATCCGGCATCTGCAGCATCGAGGCGGAAATGACTGCCGTTATCCCGACGATGCGCCCGGCGGATAGATCGGTTCCTCCGGTAATCAGGATGAAGGCGATGCCCAACGCAATAATGACGCGCGTCGACGATTGAAGCAGAATGTCCCGGAAAATATCCACGGACAAAAAGCGCGGGTCATAAATCGCAATCGCTGCGACAAGGACGGCGAGTACGATATAAATCACATATTTCGTAATAAATGCACTGACTTTTTTATTGGCTGACGTTTCGGTGATGGAACTCATGACAGCTCGGCCTCCTTCATTATGCCTATTGCTGTGCAGCAAGGCGCATGATCTCTTGTTCTGTTGCCTGTTTTCCGTCGACAATGCCGGTAAGGCGTCCTTCGCTCATGACCATGATTCGGTCTGACATCCCGAGCAGCTCGGGCATTTCAGAAGAGATCATGATAATGCTTTTCCCCTGTTTGGCGAGGTCCGCAATGATCGAATAAATTTCGAACTTCGCGCCTACGTCAATACCCCGGGTCGGCTCATCCAGCAGCAGCACGTCCGGCTCGGTGAGCAGCCATCTGGCCAGCAGCACCTTTTGCTGATTGCCCCCCGACAAATTTTTGATCAAAGCATACATATTCGGAGTTTTCACTCTGAGCATTTCAATGCTCTGCTTGACCTCTTCTCTTCGCTTCCTGTCGTCAATCAGTCCCAGTGGCGACATGTATCTGGAAAGGTTGGCAATGACCGTATTTTCGAGCACGGACAGCACCGGGAAAATGCCGGTTACGCGCCGCTCCTCGGTCAGCAGGGCGATTTTGTGCCTGATCGCGTCGATCGGCGATTTCAGTTTTACCGGCTTGCCGTGGATGGAAATCGTCCCCGAGGCAACGGACCGGAGGCCGAACAACGCTTCGATTAGCTCCGTACGCTGGGAGCCGACAAGGCCGCCGACACCGAGAATTTCACCTTTGCGCAGCTCGAAGGAAACGTCGCGGAACGACTTGGCAATCGGAGACGTCAGCCGGTCCACCTTCAACAATACGCCGTTCGGCACATTGCTGCGTTCCGGGAATCTCTCTTTGAGGTCGCGTCCGACCATCCGCGATATAATCAAATCGGTCGTCAGCTCGGAAGACGGCCATGTGCCGATCTTCTTGCCGTCGCGCATAATCGTGACTTCATCTGAAATGGTCAATATTTCTTCCATTTTATGGGATATATATATGATCGAAACGCCGCGGCTCTTCAAATCGCGTATGATGCGGAAAAGCTGCTCCACTTCGTTTCCTGTCAATGATGAAGTTGGCTCATCCATAACGATAACTTTGGAGTGAAACGAAACCGCCTTTGCTATTTCCAGAGATTGAATCTTGGATACCGACAACGTGCCTACGATCGTTTCCGGATGAATATCCATTTGCAACTGCTCGAACAAAGCTTCCGTATCTTTGCGCATCTTTTTGTGATCGATAAACCGAAAAGGTCCGATTCCTTTGTAAGGAAATCTGCCCAGCCAAATATTTTCCATAACATTGCGGTACGGTACCGGATGCAGCTCTTGGTGGATCATCGAGATTCCGTTTTGCAGCGCGTCCTTGGAATTGTGAATGCCGACGGTTTCCCCGTTCAGCTTGATCTCCCCGCCGTCCGGCGAATAGATCCCGAACAAGCACTTCATGAGCGTGGACTTGCCCGCTCCGTTCTCGCCCATCAAGGCATGCACGCTGCCCGGGCGAACCTGCAAAGTTACCCCATCGAGCGCCTTCACACCCGGAAATTCCTTGGAGATATTGTTCATTTCAAGCAAGTATTGATTCTCAGTCATGGCAATTCCCCCTACCATCTCCCAAATAGTCCCCACAAAGCGATGCCTCCTTTGAAAAGCCTGTTTCGGCTGCTTTGCAGGGAGCCCCAAATCAGGTTTTGCAGCAAAGCAAAAGCAAGGGCGCAACGTAAGCATACATTGCTCCCTTGCCCGCTAAGATGAAGCTTATTTCGCTTCGTTCATGTTGTCTTTCGTAATTTTTTTGTAAGGAATCCAGACGTATTTGCCGTCCGTAATGTCGTAGCCCGTATTTTCCTTGCTTGGCGTTTGCCCGTTAGCGAGAACGGTGGCCACTTTGGTCGTTGCCGCGCCCTGGTTTTTGGCATCGTTCAGCACGGTGCCGAGCAGTGTGCCGTCGCCGAGCGCCTGCAGAGCGGGAGCCGTCGCATCGACGCCGACGACCGGCATGGTTTTGCCGTCCTTGAAGTAGCCTTTGGCTTTCAAGGCTTCGATGGCGCCCAGAGCCATATCGTCGTTGTTGGCGATTACCGCTTCGATCTTGTCGCCGTTCGCCGCCAGGAATGCCGCCATTTTCTCAGTCGCTTTGACGCGGTCCCACATAGCTGTGTCTTCGGCGATTTTTTCTACGCCCATGCCTGCGTCCGTGATCGCCTGAACGGAGAACTTCGTGCGCAGTTCGGCATCCTGATGGCCCGGCTCGCCTTTGAGCATGACGTACTGGATTTTGCCGTCCTTGTTTTTATCCGCTTCCGGATGCGCTTTGAAGTAGTCGACCAGCAGTTGTCCTTCCATCGTTCCGGATTGCTCCGCTTTGGCGCCTACGTAGTACACTTTATCCCATTTTTTCATATCGTCGGCGAGCGGCTCGCGGTTCAGGAATACGACCGGAATGTTCGCCGTTTTCGCCTTGTCGATAATAACGCCTGCCGCCGTGCGGTCAACCGCATTGATGGCAAGAGCGTTTACCTTTTTTGTGATAAAAAGATCCACTTTATCGTTTTGCGTCGGTTGGGAATTCTGGCTGTCCACGATTTCTACATTCGCCTTATCTTTGGCAGCGTCAGAGATCGCAGCGCGAACGCCCGACATGAACGTATCGTCAAATTTATAGATGGCCACGCCGATGTTAGGCTTTTTGCCGGTATCCGCTTTCGCCGGAGCCGCCGATGCCGTTGCCGCCGCACCGCCGGATGCAGCCGGAGTTGTCGCTGCCGGAGACGGCGCCGCCGATTTGCCGCCGCATCCTGCCGCGGTTACGGCCAGAGCGCCCGCTACCGCAAGGGTAATCATTTTTTTCAAGGTAAGAGCCTCCCTTAAACTATGTTTTTTATTTACATTCTCACTATACGGGATCGCTCCCCTGAAACAAATGCAATATCCTCACATTTTCTATCGAAATCCTCATCACTTTACGAAGGGAAACAGCAGCTTCTGATTGTCCGACCAGAACATATTGTCCAGATCGATCGCCTTAAGCGCGGTCGGCACATGGCTCGGGACTTTCATGCCCGAGGCTGCTTCAGCGGCGTTTTTCACACCCAAATATCCGATGCTGAACGGGTTTTGAACGATCGTCGCTTGAATGACGCCCTCCTGCAGCAGCTCCAAATCCTCCGATGTGCTGTCGAACGCAATCATTTTCACCTTGCCCTGCAGGCCAAGCTTCTGAATTTCGTCAGCCACTCCGATGGATGAGCTTTCATTCAGCGCCACGATGCCGTCGATACGGCTGTTCCGCTGGATAATGTCGCGGGTCTGGTTGGCAGCCAGATCCCGGTTTGAAAGGCTGTACACCTTCTCCAGCACCTTGATCTCCGGGTATTTGGATATTTCGTCCAGAAGGCCGCGCTCCCGCTGCTCGACATTTTGCTCGCCCTGCTTCAAGCTCACGATGGCGATTTGGCAGCTCGTTCCGGCGAGCTTGACGAGCTGCCGCCCGGCCATTTGCCCGGCCTCATAGTTGTCTGCGCCGATGAAGCTCTTGACGCGGCTGGAATCGACGCCGGAATCGATCGTCACGACCGGAATGCTCTGCCCCGCCGCACGGTCGACGACATCAACCAAGCCCCTAAAATCATTGGCCGCCAGTACGATCGCATCGGGCTTCGACTCGATCGACTGCTCCACCAGGGCAATCTGTCCGAGCACGTCGGTCTCGTCCCCCGGAGCGCGGAAATCCAGCGTGACTTCAAACTCCTTGGCGGCCACCTCCGCCCCCATTTTGACCGTTTTCCAATAATCGCCTTCCTGGCTTCTCAACACAACCTCCAAATGCTTCTTATACTGGACGGGCGCAATGTCGATCTGCTTGTCGCAGGAAGCGGTAGAAGCTGCAGCCAGCATGAGTGCAAGCATCGCGAGGCGTCCGACTTTTAAAGTTTTATCCATAAAGGAGCCCCCTATTCATCTTCCAGCACCATCGGAATCCATATATTCACCGTCGTCCCCTCTTCCAGCTCGCTCTCCACCGTAATACCGTAGTCCGGGCCAAAATAGAGTTTGATCCGCTCGTGCACATTGCGCAGGCCGACGCCGGAGCCTTGATCGCTTTTCGCATGCCCGCTCAAAATATGCTTGAGCTTCGCCTCGGGAATGCCGACTCCGTTATCGCGAATTCTGAACCAAACTTTACCGTCCTCCAGACGTACCGATATATCGATAAAACCCTCGTCCGCCATATACTCGATGCCGTGATAGAGCGCATTTTCCACAATCGGCTGCAAAATCAGCTTCAGCGTCTTATAAGGCAGCGCTTCCTCCTGAACCTCGATGCTGTAGTCGAATTTGTCCTTGTAGCGCATCTTCTGGATGATCAAATAGTTGCGGACATGCTCGATTTCCTCCTGCACCGTAATGATCGCCTTCCCTTTGCTCAGGCTGATGCGAAAAAACTTGGAGAGCGACGTAATCGTCGTCACCACCTCCTCGTTCTTGCCGCTGCCGACCATCCGCACGACCGAGTTCAGCGTGTTGTACAAAAAGTGCGGATTGATCTGCGACTGCAGCACATCCAGCTCGTTCTTCCGCTTCGCCTCCTGCTCGCGGATGCTTTGGTCCATCAGCTCCCGGACCCGGCTGACCATCAGATTGAAGCGGCGCGACAGATGCTCGACCTCGGCGGCGCCCCGGACGTGAATATACGTGTCGAAATCGCCCTTCTCCACCATTTCCATCGATCTCCGAAGCCGTTTGATCGGCTGTGTAATACGCGCGGACATAAACGCGGAAATGAGCAGCACGAACACCATCACGATGAGCAGCAGCCAAATCATGAACGTGCTGATCTCCTTGCGCGTCGTGATGATTTCATCCAGATAGGATACCCCGATAATTTTCCAGCCGATATTGTTCACGGTCCTGACGACGTTAAGCCGCTTCTCCCCGTCCGCTTCGTCCATATATTTGCCGTAAGAAAATTTCAGCGCCTGCTCGACATTCTCGTATTTCAAACCGATATAAATCAGCTGCTGCTGAGGATGATACACGATGCTTCCCGCGGATTCGTCGATGATGTAAACGTAACCTTTTTTGCCCAGGCTTACCGTGCGGAACACGTCGTCGAGCGTCTTGAAGTTCACATCGACCAGCAGGACAGCGTCGGTCATTTGCCCGTTTCTGCTGATCTTCACCCCTTTGCTCATGGAAACCACCCATTTATACGGCCCTTTAAAAAGGTTCTGAATATGCGGCAGCGAAAAAGTCAAATGGTTCGGATTCTCCAAAGCCGACCTGAACCAGCCCTGCTCGGTCAGCCGCGTATTGCTGCGCATGTCCGTCCCGCGAATTCCGGTCACGAGCTGCCCGTCCGCCGCGAACAAATCGATGGAGACAATGTCCGCTCGCGTGCTCGCAATCGTATTCAGCGCGTCAAGCAGCTTGTCCGAAGGGATGCCCCGGCTTTGGGCGATTTTATCATCGACGACCTCGAACGTATCGGCCATGCCCTTAATGTAATTTTCCAGATTAAGCTGAACCTGCTCGATAATTTGCTGCGTGTTCAGAAAAGCGTTCTCCTCCGCAGTCTTCGAAAATTTGTTGTACAGCACCAAAGAAACGGTCAGCATCACCAGCACCGTCATACAAATAAAAGACAATGTAATCGTAAACTGGATGCTCCTGACCCTCATGGTGTCAAGCAGTACGGTATACATTGCCTTCAAGAAAAATTGCATTCGTTTGATCAAAAATTAACCCCCTCTGGAACTGTTTCTATACTCTTTCGGGGAAACGCCCACATGCTTGCGGAAGCTGAAGCTGAAATAGTTCGCATCGGCATAGCCGACCTTCTCCGCGATTTCCAGCGCCTTCATATCGGTCGTCCGCAGCAGTTCCTTCGCGGCTTCCATGCGGATATGGTTCAAGTAATGGACAAAAGTCATCTTCGTTTCTTTCTTGAAAATGCTGCTGAAATAACCCGCGCTGATATGCAAATAGCCGCACACCTTTTGGATCGAAATATCCCCTTCGTGATAATGATTCTTCGTGTATTCCTTGGCTTTGTCCACGAGATGCCTGTAGGTGTACTGGCGGTCATTCGCGATATGGCTCATCATGCCGGAGCACAGCTCGACAAGCCAATGCTTGGCCTCTTCCAGCGAAGTGAATTTGTTGATTTCCGTAAACGGCACAAAATTTCCCCCGAACACCTCGTCGACGTCAAGATTCGAATCTTTCGCCGCTTTCAAAATGCACGTCAAAATTTCCAGCAAATAGATCTGGTAATCTTTCACCGAAAATCCGGCTTCCACACCGTGAAAAAGCTCGTCGATCGTCTCCTTGATCTCCCGGCTCGTCCCGACTTTGATGCAGCGGATCAACGCATGTTCTTTGAGATCGTCAAAACGCATCTTCTCCACGTTCCGCGCCTCCACATCGTCGATTGAGATGATGCGGTTGGTGCCGAGAATAATTCTGTAATCGAGCGCCTGCACGGCATCCTTATAAGAATAGCTCAATTTGGCGGCATCGTTCATTACCGTGCCGACTCCGGACGTTACCGAGAACTTCAGGTACTTTTCCACGTTCTGGCGAATTTCATCCAGCACTTTCAAAGTTTGCTGCAGCGCGGCGGCGCGGTCCGCCGTCCGGTGGACGGCCAGTACGGTCACCTGGTCGTTATGCATGAACACGAGGCCAAGCCCCCGCTTCGCGGCAATTTCTTCCGATATGTTCAGCAGCGCAAAATATTTCAGCGCCTGGTCCTCGGAATATTGCAGCGATACCGATTTCGCAAGCTCGTCGCGGTCCACGGCATCGTCTTCGCCGATCGGCGCCCCGTCGATGCTGACGACGGCTGCGACGAAGCTGCCGCCCTCCAGGCTGACAGCGTAGGTGCTCGCCTTCTCGTAGATTTCGCCGCGCGGCAGCTTGCGGCTCATCAGCGAGGCCAGGAAGTTTTCCCTGAGCACCGGCATGCTTTTGCGGTAGTGCTCTTTGAGCAGCTGCACGTCCTCGCGGTGCGCCACCTCCTCCTGAATTTGCCCCTTCACCTTCAGCAGCGTGCCAACCAGCTCCTGCGCGGAAAAAGGCTTCAGCACATATTCGTCGATATGGAGCTTGACCGCCTTTTGAGCGTATTCAAACTCGTCGTGCCCGGTCAAAATAATGATTTTAATCGTCGGAAACCGCTCCCGGACAATCTCCGCAAACTGCAGCCCGTTCATAAAGGGCATCTGTATATCCGTCACAACGACGTCAGGCTGCAGCCGCTCGACCATTTCCAGCGCCTCGCGCCCGTTCTCCGCTTTGTCGACGACCTCAAAACCGATGGACGCCCAATCCACTTCCTGGACAACGCCCTCTCTGACATCCTCTTCATCGTCCGCCAAAATCAATTTGTACATGATCGTCGTCCTCCCAAAAGCTTTCGCGGGAAAGCCCGCTTCCCAAGCATAAAGACCTAGGCCTTTCTCACCATCATTGTACTCACTGACCTGCGAATTCACAACATCTTCCATGTTTGAATCCACAAGATGCATCCGGCTGCAATGTGGTATATACTGTTCAACAGTATAGACAGAAGTCCCGCCTCAAAGTTATGACTAATTAAGGGACAAGCAGGAGGATTAGCAGCGTGTCACAAAAAATTCCATTTTCTTTCGTCATGATCATTGGATTAATGTTATTTGCCTTGTTTTTCGGAGCAGGCAATTTAATTTTTCCACCTATGCTTGGCCAATTATCCGGAAAGTATGTTTGGATTGCCAACACAGGCTTTTTAGTTACCGGGGTCGGATTGCCCTTGCTGGCTGTCACAGCATTTGTTTATTCAGGCAAAGACAACTTGCAGTCTTTAGCCAGTCGTGTACACCCGTTATTCGGCATCGTTTTCACAACGATTCTTTACCTTGCGATCGGCCCTTTTTTTGCCATTCCCAGAGCCGGCAATGTATCGTTCGAGATTGGGGTCAAACCTTTTTTATCAGGTCAGGCAACTACCATTCCTTTGGCTATCTTCACCATCCTGTTTTTTACGGTGGCATGTTTGTTATCGCTGAATCCTTTAAAAATTGTCCATGTAGTCGGGAAAATCTTAACCCCTATTAAATTGACTTTTATCGGAATTATCGTAGTAACAGCAATTATTCATCCAATCGGCGCCCTTCAAGCGCCTGTTCAAGAGTACGCATCCAACGTATTTTATAAAGGGTTCCAGGAAGGTTATTTAACGCTGGACGCCCTTGTGTCATTTGTGTTCGGGATCATCATTGTAAATGCGATTAAAGAAAAAGGAGCCGCCTCCAAAAAACAAATTTTAGCTACTTGCGTAAAAGCAACGGTTATTGCGGGTTTACTTTTAATCCTTATCTATACCGCACTTTCCTACATGGGGGCCTCCAGTGTTGAAAAATTGGGACATTTAAGTAACGGAGCTGAAATTTTGGCAAAAGTTTCGAGCTATTACTTTGGTTCTTATGGTGCAGTTTTGTTAGGATTAATGATTACAGTGGCATGTTTGACTACATGTGTAGGATTGATCACTGCATGCTCTTCCTTTTTCCATGCCTTGTTTCCGAAGGTCTCTTACAAAAAATTGGCTGTTATTTTGTCCGTTTTCAGCACATTAGTCGCCAATATCGGATTAACGGAATTAATTAAGATTTCAGTCCCTGTTCTAATGACCCTGTATCCGATTGCGATCTCATTAATATTCCTGACGTTCCTGCACCAAATATTCAACGGCAAGCCGGAAGTATATCAAGGTACCTTGCTATTCACCTTTATCATTAGTTTATTTGACGGTCTGAGTGCTGCCGGAGCACGAATCGAAGTCATGAATCATTACTTCACTCAGTATCTCCCCATGTATAACGTAGGTTTAGGCTGGGTGCTTCCGGCGTGCATTGGTGGTTTAAGCGGGTACATTGCCAGTGTATTGCGAAAAAAATATAGCCTGGCTTCTCGTGCGGAAGAGCGCACTTAAGCGGCTTATTTTATTTGAAAGCATGAGGGGTTCCCCATGTATCTTTATAGATCAAGTCGGTTAACTCCCTTCTGTTTTCCCAATTTGCCGTTTCCAGAATAGGCTTATCCGGATAATTGTCCGTATAACCGATTGAAATTAAAGCAACCGGGTCGATGTGATAAGGGATGTTCAATATATCCCGGATATCGTTCTTTTTATAAAAGCTGACCCATCCCATAGCCAAGCCTTCCACGCAAGCGGCCAGCCACATATTTTGAATGGCGCACGCTGTGGACATGATATCCGTTTCCGGAATGGAATTGCGGCCGAGCACGTGGGAGCCGCCCCGCGTAGGATCGCAAGTCACGCATATTGTCAGCGGCGCTTGTTTGATTCCCTCGATTTTCAGGCTCAGGAATTGGTCTTGCCGTTCGCCTTCGTAGTGGATGGCCAAGGCCCTTCTTTCTTTATCCGCCGCCCAAGCCAACCGCTCCTTCATGCTGTCGGAGGTAACCAGAATAAAATTCCAAGGCTGCATAAAGCCTACGGACGGACCGTGATGAGCCGCATCCAAGAGCTTCAGAATGACTTCGTCGGGAATACTGTGGGTTAAAAAAGTCCGTACATCCCGCCGCGTGTAAATCGCTTTATATAACGCCTGCTTCTCAAGTTCGGAAAACATGGACATTCCTCCATTATCAAAGTTCGGTTACATTTCATGATCAAACTTGCGGCTCATCAGCGAGGCCAGAAAGTCTTCCCTGAGCACCGGCAATCCCACCATCATTGTACTCACTGGCCTGCGAATTCACAACTTCCCCCATGATTTCATCCAACTTTTTCTGGAACATCTCCCGTACTCTTTTGCCTGATTTTGTGCGAAACTAGAAACTGGAATGATTTTCTTTATACAGAGGTGACTGTCACTCATGGATATCGGAACAATCGGGCGCACGGCCGCGCGGATCAAGGAAAACATCGGCAAAGTCATCGTCGGAAAAGAGGACACGATCGAGCTCATGCTGATCGCCCTCATCTCTTCAGGGCATATTTTGCTGGAGGATGTCCCCGGCACCGGGAAAACGCAGCTGGCTAAAGCGATGGCGCGTTCTCTCGACTGCACGTTCAAAAGAATTCAGTTTACGCCGGATTTGCTCCCCTCCGATGTAAGCGGCATCAACTTCTATAATCAAAAGCTCGGCGAGTTCGAATTCCGCCCGGGCCCGCTGTTCGCCCATATCGTGCTGGCCGATGAGATCAACCGGGCTACGCCGAGAACGCAGTCCAGCCTGCTGGAATGCATGGAGGAGCGGCAGGTAAGCATCGACGGCGAAACGCGGGCGCTGGAAGCTCCGTTCCTCGTTATCGCTACGCAAAACCCTGTCGAGAACCAGGGGACGTTCCCGCTTCCCGAGGCGCAGCTCGACCGCTTCCTGATGAAAATATCGCTGGGCTATCCTTCCCTGGACGAGCAGCTGCGCATTTTGAAGCTGTATCAGCAGCACGATCCGCTGGAACAGCTGTCGCCCGTCGTCAGCCGCGCGGAGCTTGCGGAAGCCCAGCGTTTCTACGCGCAGGTACGGATAAGCGACGAGCTGCTGCAGTACATGGTGCAGCTCGCCGAGCAAACCCGCTCGCACCCGGACGTGGCGCTCGGCGTCAGCCCGCGGGGCGTCCGCGCCATGTTCAAGTCCGTACAGGCGTTCGCCATGCTTCGCGGGCGCGACTACGTGCTGCCGGACGATATCAAAACGCTGGCCGAACCGGTATGGTCGCACCGAATTTTGCTGAAAGCCAGAACCCGCCAGCAGGACAATCCGGCTGCAGACATTTTGCGCAAAATTATGGCGCAAACGCCGGTGCCGACGGAAGTCAAGCTGGGGTAGCCGATGGGGATCAGCTGGATCATCGTCATCGCCGCCGCCCTTTGCCTTTTGCAGCACCGTTTGTTCAGCCGTTTCGGCTTTGCCGGGCTGCGCGTGGAACGAACGTTCAACAAGACCCATTGCCATGTCGGCGATGAAGTCGAAATGATCGAGACCATCGTCAACCGCAAGCCGCTCCCCGTGCCATGGCTCCGGCTGGAATCGATGATCCATGCGGGGCTGCATTTTGGCAAGCAGACGAACTTCGCGGTCAGCAGCGGCGCGATTTTTCAAAATCACCGCAGCCTGTTCAGCATGATGCCGTACACGAAAATCGTCCGCCGCCACCATATTCGCTGCGCCCGGCGCGGCTGGTACAAGCTGGAATCCGCCGCTATATCCGTCGGCGACATCATGGGCCTTGAAGCTGCGGCGAAGACGCAAAAAATAAACCTGGAGCTGCTCGTATATCCGCAGCTTCTTGATTACCGCGACATCCCGCTCCCCTCCAGCAGGTGGCAGGGTGACGTGATCGTCAAAAGATGGATCATCCAGGATCCGTTCCTGTCCTCCGGCGTCCGCGAATACCGCTACGGCGATACGATGAGCAGCATCCACTGGAAAGCGACGGCGCGAAGCGGCCGGCTTCAGGTGTACAACCGCGAGTTCACGGCCGACCCGCGTCTTTTGATCATCGTCAACACGCAGATTACAGAGACGATGTGGGACGCCGTAACTGATCCCGAGCTGGTGGAAAAAGGCATTTCCTACGCCGCCACCCTCGCCCGGCATGCCGCGCTTCAGGGAGTTCCCGTCGGCTTCGGCTGCAACAGCTACACGCCGGATCAGCCGGGAACGCCCGTCTTTATAGCTCCGGAAGGCGGCGCCTCGCAGCTGGAGTACATATACGAGACGATGGCGAAGCTTGCCGTCGCCTGCTGCCGGGCTTTTCACGACTTCCTGGAGAACGGACTCGGACTCGAATTGGGCGGGACGGCGACGGATGTGGTGCTGATCACCCCCTTCGTCTCCGACAAAATCGCGGAACAGATCGGCATGCTGGAGGCGGCGGGACACAGCGTCTTTGTTGTGCCTCTGGAACATGGCATTATCGATTCGGACGCGGAGGAGGTGGCCGGCAATCATGCAGCAAGCTAAACGGATCTTGATCGGGCTCGGTATGGCCGCCCTCCTCGGCTCGGTCGAATTGACCGTCTTTTTTCCGGCCGTGCTGCTCCTGCAAGTCTATATCGCCGGCACGCCGCTTGCCGCAACGCTGCTAATGCTCGTCGCCTTCTACGCGGCCGGCTGGGCGGGAGGCATGACGAAACTATTATCGCGGCGCATTTACGAATATATGTTCTGTGTGGCGGCGGGCTGTTCCATCGCCGTTGCCATGCAAGGCACAGGCTGGCACGGCTGGGCTTGCTCTGCTGCCGGGCTGCTGCTCGCCTACCGGGGCAGCCAATTGCCAAAAACGGCATGGAGCCGGTTGTTCCCATACGGCGCCTTTCTTAGCGGATTCATCGTCTACTTTATCGGCGTGCCGTTGATGAGCCGTTTTCCATTAACGGAACCCTATACAGGCTGGGCGAACGGAACGGGGTTTGTCTCGCTCGTCATTTTTCTGTTTTACATCAACCGTTCCCAACTCCTGCGGGCGACGCTCGCCGGCTCCGATCAAGCCCAGTCGGCGCTTTCGGGCTCCGTGCGGCGCCTGAACCGGATATGGCTTATTTTGCTCATCGCGGCTATCGTGGGGATCGCTTATTTTCAGCAGGTGGGGCATGCTTTGCTCGGCGCTGCGCGGGCTTTCCTCGGCTGGCTGCTTCGCTTGATACCAGGTGATACGACGCCGCAGCCCCTCCCCGCCGAAGAGCGGCAGCTGCCGCAGCTCCCTCCGGCTCCGCCCGCAAGCGAGCCGACATGGCTGGACACGCTGATGCACTACGTGCAGCTTATCGGCGGCTATATCATCATCGCGGCCGTTATCGGGCTCGCGCTGTATCTCATCGCGAGCAGACTCGTGCCCGCAGCAGTACGCTTGATCCGCAGGCTGCTGGGGCGGAGCCTTTTCGACAAAGCGGCGGGCGCCGCGGACGGATACACCGACGAGAAAGAAAGCCTGTTCGAGTGGAAAGAAATTTCGCGGCAGTGGTGGAACGGCGTGACCGGCCGCTTGCACCGCGACAGGCGCGACGGCCCGAAATGGGCGCAGCTGCAAAGCAACCGGGAACGGGTGCGGTACTTGTACGCCCTGCTCATCCGCGAAGCCGCGAGCCAAGGGTACCCGTTCGACAAGGCGCTGACGCCGAACGAGACCGGATCGGAACTACGGCAGAGAAATACACTGCCCGAGCAAGCGGTCCGCGCGGTAACCGAGGCGTACAACCGGGTCCGCTACGGGGAAAACGACGTCTCCGACGAGGAAATCGGCGAGGTGCTGCGCGCCACCGAGTTCGTGACGCGGAAGGGATTGAAGTGAGGGCGAGGACGTAGAGGTTGGCGAAACGTAAGCTTCAACTTTTCAAAATTAGGAACTCCAACCAATAAATACACAACATCTAGCAAACTATGATATAATTCTAGCATGATAACGAACGGTGGAAAAAATGACCACGGCGCAGCCTCTTTGCAAAGGAGGTGATCGCCCTGGTCACACTTGTGACACTGCTTGATATCCTGAAATGGACAGCTACTTTGCTAAGCCTGTGGTTTAGTTCCCGGAAGCTTGCCAAATGGATAAAAAGAAAAGTGAACAAGCGAAAAAACCACCGTAATTAGGTTGGCTCCTGATCGGTGGTTTTTCGCTTAGGTTGTAAACTATGCGCGCCGTGGGTGTCCACAGCTTCGTTGTCTGACCGTTTAAGTGTTCACGCACTTAAACGGTCTTTTTTAGTATTAACAAAAATGATCTAATAAAACATTACCATATCCTTTAGCGGATAGCAATGGATGATGTTTGTCTTACGTTTAAATAACTTTTCCAATGTTAGTTACAATGTGTCATGAAAATCAGTTTTTTTGCAGCAGTTCGATTTTTTGTAACTGTCTAGAGTAAGTTTTGATATTGAAGTATTGGTGCATCGACGTGAAAAATATGTTAGCGGAGTCTAATAACTTCTCTAAAAAAACCGAGCTTTCCACTGTATATTTAAATTCCCCCAAGGAAACCAACATTAGCTTTGAATTAATCCTTTTAAATTCTAATTTGATGGGTTGGTCAGGGAAATAAGCTTCTGCGTTTCCAAGTGATTCGAATCCCTCTACCATATCAACAATGTATGACCATAACTGGTCGACTAAATCCCAATGGGAAAAGTCAAGTATTGTACTATGATTATATTTTATGCATATAACACCACTTACATAATGTAAATCTACTTGATTTTCAATTTCTTCTATTTCTTGATGGTTCTCAATATTAATAAAGTACTTGTGCGGATTATTTATGGCATCGGTCAGGTCCGTAATCTTAGCAAACGGCCGTAGTAAATATGTTTGTATTACCATCAATATCTTACACTCCATTTTTGCATAAAATTGTTCAACTCTACCGATGTTCAATCCTAATGTACATTGTATCAGCTCATTAAACTCTGTTCCCATATTATGCGAGTAAAATGTTTAATTATTATGTGATAAGTTGTTTCACAATTTCATCTTTAATTTGTGAAGTCACTCCACTTCTAAAATCTGTTTCAATTAAAAATTCTTCCAATTCTCCCATTTCCTCTTCATCATCTAAAACAACAAATTTCTGCACTTCCAATTCCGTACCTGCTGCATTTAATAAGTATTCCTTTATCTCTCTTCCACGGATCGCACCTTCGATAATTGGCGTCATTCCTACAACTCTATGAATTCCATTTATTTCAAAAATGGATTTTAGTTGTTTTAAACTTCTCCCCTCTCTCCAAGAAGAGGTTACGACGATATTGGCTCCTGTAATATCTAAAACTTCTTTTAAGTTAGCGACACATTCAGGATCAAATTCATGCCCAAAATATTTTTTACTTTGGATTAAATGCCTCGAAGTTACCATAACACCATCAATATCTAAAAAAATCACCTTCAATGCATCAACCCCACTTACAAATTGTATTGAATATCCCAAGACAGCTATCTATCTTAAGATATGTTAATGGATGTAACAATGATTTCCGGATGTTAATTAACATTACTCATTCCTGCAAAATCATAAATGTCTTCAGAAGAATATACTTCGCCATTGGCAATATCCTGTTTCGCTTGCATAATTAAAGCTTTCAGTTCCCCGTCGCTCTCAATTTCCTCTTGGACAATATTTTTCAACGGTTTGACCAAATAGTGCTTACCTTCAATATCTACAATCGTATCCTCATTGTCGTCAGTCCACGCCTTAAACAATTCTGCATGATTACCCTCAAGCTTTTTCAGCATTTTGGGAGATCCCCCTTAAAATGGTCTTATTAAATTATTTTATCACCCTGTATTCAGTTTCGAAACAGGCAAGATATATGCCGTCCTCTTCTTCATCATCTTATATACGATATTGATCAACTTTCGCATCATACAAACGATGGCCTGCCCTTGATAAGTCTATTGAAAGAACGACTCATACTAACCGATTCATCTGTACTTGAAATATGTTAGCGATGCCGCGGCAGAAAAAAGAAAACCTTGCGGGGGTTAGTCGAAAGGTCGTTAAAAATAGATCATAAATTATGATTGTACTTACTTACATCTTGGAGATAATCGTTTAAAGTAACTAACTTTATATCCGTTAAATCTATTTCAAATTCATTTAACCCTTTTAATTGAATCTCACAAAAACCAAATGGCCAATTCATGACACAAGAAATGTAATAATCTGCATGAACATCTGAGGTTAGTTCATTTTTGTAAAGAAACTTTTTTTCTAATTTCAGATTACTGTTTTCTTTATTTAGAAAGCGACTTCCTTTCTCATCTTCGTATAAACTTACCCGAATCTCTAGGGTAGTTAAGTTCTTAAATTTGAATTTTGTCCATCCATGAAGATAATAATCAGAACCATGATCAACTAAGTACCCTAATTCCTCAAGAGACTTCCAAGAAATATCAATACCCCAAACTAATATTTCAAGTGTGTTACTGCTAGGATGCGGTAAGATAGGCCAGACTTCCGCTTCCGCAAATCCAAATTCACCAAATTGGTTAGCATTTAGTTTAAACCATTTCATCAATCGCCAATCACCCTTATTAATATTATCTCCCTTAACACACTTGAATCTACTTGATATGACATTATGTACGCCGCTAGTATCGTTCTATCGGTTTTTATGTTGTTAATAATAACCCAGCAGGAAAAGAAACAGCCTTGTGAGGACTAGTCGCAAAGTACTTAGGGCTAATCTATACATGTCGGATAATATAGCATACATTGAATAAAAGTTTATCCTCCGAGTGTAAAGATATAAACTCATCTAAAGAAAGAACACCGCATATTATTTCTTTATCTCCTCCTTGATACCGAGACATAAGCATTATAGAATTTATTGGAGATTGTTGTATTAAGTGCTGAATAAGTTTGATCAAATCATCTTCATAAGCATCCAAGAATTTAAGTGTAGTTAGATTTGATCTAGATTCCTCACTTTTTACCCAATAAGGAACGTTGTTATCATCTACTTGTTCAAAATCTGTATCAATAATAGGCATTGCACTGAATAAGCCACCTTCCTCAATACCCACAATATACCATATCCCCTTATTTAGACTCATAAAAGGCCAGTGAATTGCATGTGAAAGAACCTCTTTTGATTCGATGTTCAACATGAATGGTGTGTTAAATGGTAAAGGTTCCGGGACTTCTAAATGTAATACTAAAATATTTAATTCAAATGACACAGGTTACACCTCTCTCATTCGGGCACAAAATCTTTAAAGTATCAAACCTGACAAAAAGGATGATGATTATTTACAATCGCCGCCCGACTTCATTTGGATTTAGAATTAGATAGAAGTAGATGTTATCTTTTTCTTTAACTTGTTATATTCTTGCTCATGCGATGGGTCTAACAAAACTAATTCTTTAAAGATTTCGATTAGAAAATTAATAATAGCTGTTTTAAAACCAGCAAAATGCCTGTATGTGGGCTAGTGAAGCTCACACCTTCATTTTTATAAACACTTGTATTATCCCAACATATCTCAATGTGGTCTCCTTTTCTTCTAAAATAGACGTTGGGAAGATACGAACCTGCTCTGTGAGAAAACCATGAATGTATGAATGTCCAATCTTGTTTTCTTTCAAAGTCAAGACTTTCCTCATCACTATCAATAAGACGTTCCACTGCTAAAAGCATTTCCAGGGTGTTATCACTTTGTATTTCAAAGGCGAAATTAGTATCATGCAAAATCGAGTCAAGGTGTTCGCAGAAATATTCAATTAAATAAATCAGATTCCAAATATAGGGGGTCTCGATATCATTTTTACGAAACCTGCATAAATCTTTGCCATTAACCCAGAATTCAAATGCCCCCCACGAATGGTTAAGAATACCTGTCCCGTGAAACGGATTTTCTTTGAGGGTATATTTAATGTCAATACTCTCCTTATCGTCAAGCACCCGCTATTCCCCCTAATTATTTTTAATATACTTTTTATACTCAGCTTTGATATTAGGCCAGCGTCCACCATTTGACGCAATACATCAGTAGGGTTTTATTCTGCTCTTCAATTCGCCACTTACATATTTATCCCAGTTTATTGCTTTAACTTCTTCTTCCTCAGGTTCAGTAATCCTTCCAATATTAAAAAGCGTACTTTCCTCATTCTTGAAATAACTTTCAGGATGAGTCCATTCAGATTCACATTCATTGCAATACACAAGGAATTTATCTGAAGAGATTTCCTTCACAATTACTACCCATCCTTGACGACATATGTGACAAGTATCGATTGGATGCTTTTTTAGAAACATTTTGACTCTCCTTCCCAATTAGCAGGATAATTTCTTCCTTCTGGTGGCAATCTTTTATTACTTGGGCTATTAATTTTATTGTAGTTTCCGTTACTAACACCGGGCCCTCCCATACGATTAATTCGCCTAGCCTCTTCGAGGAAGGCCGCTGCTCTATCTACAGCAGGTGTAAAAACTTTATTAACTACAGGATTGTTCCATGAATTGTTAGCTCTGCTCGGGGAATCTTTAATTATTACTGATTTTTATACAGCATATTAATTTCCTTCAAG
This sequence comes from Paenibacillus sp. sgz302190, assembly GCF_059820445.1. Taxonomy (NCBI): domain Bacteria; kingdom Bacillati; phylum Bacillota; class Bacilli; order Caryophanales; family Paenibacillaceae; genus Paenibacillus; species Paenibacillus sp. sgz302190. Next base: position 1,225 of record NZ_JBZYAO010000051.1, on the reverse strand, counting down.
ATATGAAAGTCCTTTTGAGCTAACAAAGTTAACGCTCCTGTCAACCCTGAATTTAATTCGGGGATACTTTTTTTATAAGCCATAATGGTTTCGACTTTCAATAGTATTCTCTCTCCGTTTGGAAGCTCACAAGCGAGTAATTCGCCTATCTTAATATCTTCATACGCTCTCCCTTTGGCAACCCATTTTAGAGGCTCAACTTCTTCAAACTCTGCTACACTAAATGCTTGTACGCTTTCCATTTTAGTCACTCTCCATTAATTTTTTTGCGGCCTCTATAAATTTTTTGATTTGTTCCGAGGTCATTCTTTGAGTGGAACGAAGCGCAGATTCTAAAGCATCTTTTCCTTTCATTACCAAAGGAACATCAAAACCCATATGTCTGACTCCGTAGCGAAAAGAATAGATACAATTGTCTAAATCGTGGACACAGAGTCTACAACCTTAAAATCTGGCTGCTAACCGATTGTGTGACGGCTATCTGGACAGAGAGTCCGCTGAAATAACAACTCTCCATTTTCACCCGTTGACATCTGCCGAAATCGCTTGGCAAACACCGTTGTAAGATACTGAGCACAGCTGTCCAGTATTTCCTTCTCAGCGAATTTGTCCATCGGCAATCGTCTTTCATGCTTCCTTTTCGATTGTAATATCGCCGCACGGCTGCTGTGAAGTCAGGAAGGCGGCTAGCCTAATCGTTTCCTTACCTGTTCTATATCAACTGGTCGTCACCAGACTGTCTTTCTGATATAACCATCGCTTCAAATGGCTAAATAGTTGCGGAGGATTGTTGAATTGCTCTTACTATTTTTAGTCGGTGTATGCCTGAGGGCAGTTGCAAAAGACATTTCATCTGAAAAAACCGCCAGAAAGCGAGGGTAGGGTTTTTGGAATGAAACATGGAGATAACTGGGGATTTTGAAGGTGTTAAGAAGGAAAGCGGCAATGCAAATAGGTTATAAAATTCAGGCATCTTTGCTGTACGCACACGATTTTGGCAGAAAGTTGATACGGGGCTGATGAGGATTAAGTTCTTTCGAGACTTGCCGCCCGATTCATTCGCCACTGGGTAAGGTAAAAAAAAGACCTTGAAGAAGTAATCTCCTCAAGGTCTTTTAACAAGGCTCTTCGCTCTACTGGATGGGTAAAGCCACATAAAATAGGGTCATAGTTACCCCAGCAATTAAGAGTTTCCTAAAAAAATGGTATAAAGGGTGACGGGTTA